>NZ_JAKVME010000003.1:85000-385000 GCF_022483985.1 Acetobacter sp.
CGCCTCGCAGGGCTTCGACCCGCGCGCGTTCGTCGCCAGCTACGGCATGGCCGAAGCCACGCTCGCCATCAGCTTCGCTCCGCTGAATGTCGGCATGCGCAGCGACACGATCGATCTGCGCCGTCTGGAAACGGAAGGCGTGGCGTATCCATGCAACGATCCGTCCCACCTGCTGCGGACGTTCGTGCTGTGCGGCGAGGTTCTTCCCGGACACGAGATTGAAGTCCGCGCGGCCAACGGCTCCGTTCTGCCGGAACGCCATGTCGGCACGATCTACGCGCGTGGCCCCAGCCTGATGAGCGGCTATTTCCGTCTCCCGAAAGAAAGCGCCGAGGCTCTCAGCGCCGATGGCTGGCTCAATACCGGCGACCTTGGCTACATGCTGGACAATCAGATCGTTGTGACTGGTCGGGCCAAGGATCTGATCATCATCAACGGTCGCAACATCTGGCCGCAGGATCTTGAGTGGAGCGCCGAGAACGAGATCGAAGGGCTCCGCAACCACGATGTGGCCGTCTTTTCCGTCGAAGAGAACCATGAGGAAAAGGTCGTGGCGCTGGTGCATTGCCGCGCCACGACCGCCGAAGCCCGTGCGACGCTCAGCGAGCGCGTCAGTTCGGTCTTCCGGCGTCATGGCGTGGATGCGACCATCATCCTGCTGCCGCCGCACTCACTGCCCCAGACCTCTTCCGGCAAGCTCACCCGCGCGAAGGCCAAGGCGATGCTTCTGGCGGGCGCCTTCAACCGTCTGGACGAAAACACACCGTCCGCCGCCTGATTTCCCGGGCGACCTGAGCCCCTGTCCGCAGGGGCCGACCCGCCCGATGGCCTCCCGCCACATCCCTGAAACGGGGGTGGCGTGACATTCCCTCTGGCGAATGACCGTCTTTTCCGCCATAACCCCGCAGTTAAGCGGAGACATGCCTTCACAGGCTCCTCCGCAATGACTGTTTTAAGGTGCCCGAATGAGTGAAACGGTTCAGGACGTCTCGGCTCTGATCATCAACAAGCTTCTTGCCAATCCCAAGGTGCCCCGTGACATCAGCGGATCCAGCAAGATCGTCGAAGACCTGGCGTTCGACTCGCTTGCCGTCATGAATTTCGTCATGGAAATCGAGGATGAGCTGGACGTGTCCGTGCCTCTCGATCGCCTTGCCGAAATTCGCACGATTGACGATCTGGCTGAATGCGTCGTCTCCCTGAAGAAGGGTGGCTGACCGGTCATGAGCATCTTCGACAAATTCCGTGGCGTCGAACAGCGCCTTGCCGAGCTTCAGGCCGAAGGAGGGCGCAACCCGTTCTCCGTCGTCATCGAGCGTCCGCTGTCATCGACCGTCGGAATTATCGAAGGCCGCGAGACCCTTCTGTTCGGCACCAACAACTATCTGGGCCTGAGCCAGTCTCCCCGCGCCATTGAGGCCGCTGTGGAAGCGGTTAAGGCCCGTGGCGTCGGCACAACCGGCTCCCGCATCGCCAACGGCACGCAGAGCCTGCACGAGCAGCTTGAACAGCATATCGCCGGATTCTTCCACCAGAAGCACTGCATGGTCTTCTCGACCGGCTATCAGGCCAATCTCGGCATGATTTCGACTCTGGCGGGCAAGGGTGACTATCTGCTGCTGGACGCCGACAGCCACGCCAGCATCTATGACGCCAGCCGCCTCGGTCACGCGCAGGTCATCCGCTTCCGTCATAATGACCCGGACGATCTGCACAAACGCCTGAACCGGATCAAGGACGAGCCGGGCGCGAAGCTGGTCGTGGTCGAAGGCATCTACTCGATGACCGGCAATGTCGTTCCCATGGCGGAAATGGCGGCCGTGAAACGCGAGACCGGCGCAACCCTGCTGGTGGACGAAGCCCATTCCTTCGGCGTGCTCGGCGCGAACGGACGTGGTGTGGCGGAAGCCGCGGGCGTTGAGGACGATGTCGATTTCATTGTCGGCACCTTCTCGAAGAGCCTCGGCACGGTGGGGGGCTACTGCGTCTCACGTCACCCTGAGCTGGAACTGGTGCGTCTGCACTGCCGCCCTTACATGTTCACGGCCTCGCTGCCGCCGGAAGTCATTGCGGCCACCATGGCGGCGCTGGACGATATGGTCGCCCAGCCGGAACTCCGCACACGCCTGATGGAGAACGCCGCCCGTTTCCATGCCGGTCTCAATGGCCTCGGCCTGACAACCGGCAAGACGGTCAGTCCTGTTGTCGGTGTGGTTCTGGAGACAATCCCGGAAGCCATCATGCTGTGGAACACGCTCCTCAGCCTTGGCCTCTACGTCAATCTGAGCCTACCGCCTGCTACGCCGGACCATCATCCGCTGCTGCGCTGCTCGGTCATGGCGACGCACACCAGCGAGCAGATCGACCGCGCCGTGGAGATTTTCCGCGAAGCCATGGCGCGACTGCCTGCTTCAGCCTGAGAGGCGGCCCCGTTTCGCCTTTTTCAAACATAAAGAAGTTTTTGGGCGCCGCCTTTTTTCAAAAAGGCGGCGTTTCTGAAGCTTTTTGAAAAAAGCTTCACCAAAAACTTTTGACTTGTTTCCTCACACAGGAAAAGCGCGACGTCCGAACCGGAACCGGGTCGGACGATAGGGCAGCGGATCGATATAGGGTGTTTCTCCGTTCATCATTTCGGCGCAGAGACGGCCTGTCGCCGGACCGAGCGTGAAGCCCTGATGCGCGTGACCGAAGTGGAACCACAGGCCCGTGTGGGCCGGAGCCTCACCGATGATGGGCAGCATGTCGGCCACACAGGGACGACTTCCCAGCCACGGTGTCGTTTCCACGGCCTCTCCGATATCCAGCATCTCCCGGGCCAGCTTCTCACTCTTGATGATCTGCTTCCATGATGGCGGCGCGTCCCGCAGGGCGAACTCCGCTCCCGTGGTGACACGCAGTCCCTGCGCCATCGGCAGCAGCGCCACGCCCGCATCCGTGTCGATCATCGGCGCGTTGAGACGGCCTTCCCATTTGAAGTGCCGGTGATAGCCGCGCTTCACAAAGAGCGGGAACCTATATCCCATGGAGCGTGTCAGATCGGAAGACCACGGTCCCAGCGCAATGACCGCCTGCCCGGCGGACACAGGGCCATCAATCGTCTGCACCGTCCAGCCCGAGGCGAGATGCGTCAGCGTCCGGGCATCGCCATGCACGATCTTCCCACCTCCGGCGACGAACAGGTCCGCGTAACGCTGCACCAGCGCACCGGGGTCGTTCACGCTGTAGGGAGAGGGCCAGTAAACACCGCCCGTCATTTTGCGATACAAGGCAGGCTCCGCACGGGACAGAGTTGCGCTGTCGAGAATCCGGCCTTCGACACCGAACTCACGGGCGAGATGGCGTGCTCTGGCGGCCCCGTCGGCGAAGCCCTTTTCCGTGCGGAAAATCTGGGTCCAGCCGCCATGCGTGACGAGATCGCCAGCGTTCGCCGCGTCGATCATACGGTCATGTTCGGTCAGACAGTGACGGATCAGGGCTTCGAAGCTGCGTGTGATCCTGTCGTAACGACCCGGCCCGGAGTTCCACCAGTATTCCACCAGCCGGGGCGCAATGGCGGCGAGATCGGACAGCCGGTAATTGACGTCATTCCCACGCTTGAGCGCAACCTGCACCAGCTTCTGGAAATCATGCGGAAAGGCGTACGGTTCGACAGCCTCGCGCTGGATAAGCCCGGCATTACCGTAGGACGTCTCGCGACCCGGCTCACCCCGTTCGATCAGAACGACATCGTAACCACGCTGCTGAAGGTGCCACGCGGTGCTGACACCGACCATGCCTCCACCGAGAACAAGTGCTGACCGCGCCATGCAAAGACACTCCCGTCTGGACTGGGAGCCTGCCGCTCCCGATGATTGTTTTGCCTGATTTTTCCTACAGTAAAGCGTGCGGCTTTCCCATAGATGGGCCGGAGGTTGGCTGATGGATTTTCTCGGTGCGGGAGAGAGGTCTTATTCTTTTTTGAAAAAAAGAAACAAAAAACTTTATCCTGTTAAGAGACACGATCGTTCGGCAAAGCGACTTCCAGACAAACAAAAGTCTTTTTGCTTCTTTTTCTTCCGGAAAAAGAAGGCGGTCTTCAGGACGGGCGCGAGAAAACTCCGGCACGGGCCAGCCGCCACAACACAGCCGGTGCGCACAGGATCGGGTGACGCTCGGCAAACGGCGTGAGTTCTATGGCAACACCGCTATGACGCCGGATTTTCCACACCAGATACTGCGCTCCACCGGTAAAGGTGAACGCTCCCTTGATCAGGCGTGCGACATTCAGCGGACGGCCCAGACGCGCGCGGGCTGACCAACGGCGAAGGGCGGTTCTGTGCTCGGCTGTCGCGATGTCCAGCGCAATCTCTCCATCGGACAGCACCGACGCTTCCAGCCCTCCGGCCACCCATGACGCCGTCAGAAGCTGGCTGAAACGGGCTTCCTCCCCCTCGATCAGACTGCGCGAACGGCCAGATTTCTCGACTCTCAGTTCGGCGGCGTAGGTCCTGCCGAAAAGCGCTTCCCAATACTGCTCCGGCCGACCGTGCCCCGGCCCCAGTTCAGCAGCCCAGCGGGCGGCGGTACCGACTGCGCGGATGACGCACCGAAGGAGAGAATCCGCAGCCTCGGAATCACGCACCCACACAAGACGGACAGGCTGAGAAAAGCGGGACCAGATACTGGTGTCCCGGCTTTGAGGACGTGTCAGACGACGAAACTGGGCAAGCGTCAGAATCGCGACCTTGGCCCGGAGCCGCACGCCATCGACTTCATGCTCGTGATATTCGACATTCGGCGGCAGCAGGGCATTCGCCAGCCGCGCCAGCCGACCACGCGGCCAGTCCGCCTGCCGATCCACGATCACGTAGAAATCCAGAACACCCTCCGAGAGAGCGTCCGGCGCCGTCTCGCCCTTTGTCAGGGTTCTCACCAGCGAGCCATAAAACAGCACGCCGACGGGGCGCGACGCGCCGACCATCCGCTCCACAAAACGGGTAATGATCACGGGAACCGGCTCCGTCAGCTCGGCGATCACGGTCCGGGCCACCACACCCGCCGCACGCGTCGAGGCTTTTGTCCGATGCGTGTCGTTGCTCAGCATCGGACAAAGGCCATGCGCGGCCCTTCCGTCAGATGCAGCAGGCCGTCGCTGCCGGCCTCCAGCTCTTCCCCGTCCATCACCAGACGATCCCGCGTGCTGATGCTGATGGTGGCGGCCATGCCACTGCGATAGGCGTTCGATGCCCGCAGGCGGGAGGAGATACGTCCCTTCAGGACGGACAGAATGCTGCGCGCCAGACGGGGAGGATGCCCCAGAATATCGAGATAGATCAGGCCGCCTGTCGGGCTGGAATCAAGCCAGAAAGGCCAGACGCCGCGTGAAATCCTGTGCAGCCCCGTGCACAGGAAAAGAAAGCGGGAATGCGCATCCGGCGCGCCGCCATCGACGGTGATAGTCATCGGCGTGCCGCCGAGCCACTGGCTCCGCACCTTTTTCCTGAGAAAAAGCCGCAGCCCCCACAGAATGGTCGCGAAAATGGCCGTATCATGGGCGTAGCGGTCGAGAATGGCGGGATTGTGCGCCAGCTCGATGGCGCGGGTGAAGGCCGCCAGCCCGCAGAACATCCCCGCCACCGGCTGGCGATCCGGGTCGGTCCATGAAACAACCACCGGCTGACGCCATGACACGTCGTTCATGAGCGTTCCCTCCCGCGCTCTCTCCAGAAGGCGCGTCAGGGCGGGCATCTCCCTCAGACTGCACCCAACGTCACCTGCGATCAGATTGGTGTTGCCTGACGGCAGGATGGAGAGCGCCGGAAGACGCTCGTGAGGATAGGCCTTCAGAACGGCGCTGATCACGTGGCTGATGGTTCCGTCGCCGCCATCCACCGCAATCACCCGGACGTCCTGCCGCGCCAGCTCCTCGATCGCCGCCACCAGTTCGTCCCGACCTTCAGGACAGACAAAAAGCGGGCCAAGCGCCGCACGCGCCTGTTCGGAAAACTGCCCCGCATTCCTTATGTTGCGTCGACTGCGCGGATTATGAATCAGGGCTACGCGTTCAGGCATTCGGCAATCCGCTCTTTCCAGACCACCGTCCCGGACGGCTTATTTCGCAAATACGCGGCGTCATATAGACGCGCATCGCAGACTTGTCACATTTCCGGCTCCGGCCCGTTCTCACTCACCTGTCTCGGAGATGCGCCGCACGCAGGCCATCCGTGCCGCTCATGGCGTTTAATTGATGGCCTGCGCCACGACTTTGCAGGCCTCGGGACGCCATGCGTTCTGGTGCAGAGAGGCGCGTTGCCTATAATTCCACCGTCAGCACTCTTGATTGACCGGGCAGTTTGAGGGATCGATGCAGCAGATTGGGAGCAAGCCCCCTTTCAGGAACCGTGACCCTCAAGGGATCTGCACAGGCAGGTCAGGAAACCGCACCTTGTCAGCCGTTCTGGCCCATCTGTCTGATCCACATCTGCCGCTCACAATCGTACCCTCCCACCGGGAATGGGCGATCAAGCGGATCATCAGCATGATCTCATGGCGTTTCAACAGGCGTCATATTCACAGAAGCGGGGCTCTCGCCGCCGTCATGCGCGATATCGAAGCCCGTGGCGCTGACGCGCTGGCCATCACGGGGGACCTGACCAATCTGGGCACACGCGAGGAATGTCTCGCCGCCGCGCGCTGGCTTGATCGCATGCCTCTGCCCCGCGCCGTCATCCCCGGTAACCACGACACCATGATCCGGGCGCTCTGGTCGGACGGTCCGGGATTGTGGCGGGATGTCGGCGGGATGCCCGACGAGGAGACGCCGGTTTTCCTGAGAGTGGGCGACGTCGCCCTCATCGGCGTCAGCTCGGCTGTCCCCTCACCACCTTTTTTCGCCTCCGGCCGCGTCAGTGACATCCAGATCGACAGAATGGAGGAACTGCTCCGGACCACGGGTGAGCAGGGGCTGTGCCGGGTGGTCATGATCCATCATCCGCCCCGCAAGGGAATGGTCCTCTGGAGCAAGGCGTTGCGCGGGCTGGACCGTTTTACCGACGCCGTCCGTTCCGCTGGCGCGGAGATGGTCCTGCACGGCCATTCCCATCAGGGGACGTTCAGTACGATCCCCGGCAGCGCGATTCCGGTCATCGGCGTCACCTCCGCGTCGCACCGCCCGGGCCGAAGCCTGAAACGGGCGGCGGGCTGGAACAGGATCAGCATCCACAGGGAAGACGGCGGCGAAGAGGGTTCCGGCTGGCGGATCAGCGTGGAATCCCGCCGTCTCGCACCGGACGGACAGCTTCATGACTATGGGACGACCCGCTTCTCACGGCCCATTCCGCGAGCCCTTCCACGGGCCGCCGCAACTGTCCGGCCCACGAAAGAACCCGCGCTGTGACGACACCGGAGAATGACCGTTACAAGCCGCCTCTGGCGAAGCTGCCCGCGTGGATTCGCCCCGGCACGCTCGATATCTATCTGCTGGGCCAGACCATTCCGCCATTTGTCATCGCCGTTTCGGTGGTGCTGATCGCGCTCCTGCTTGAGCGGCTTCTGGTGCTTCTGAACGTGCTGGCGTCGGAAGCCAGCCCCTTCCTCACGCTGATACGGCTTCTGGCCGATCTGATGCCCCACTATCTGGGGCTCGCCATGCCCGCCGCGCTGTGCGTGTCCGTCTTCACGGTCATCCGCCGCATGAGCGAAGGTGACGAGATCGACGCCCTGATGAGCAGCGGCGTCTCTCTGGCGCGTATCTGTCGCCCTTTCGCCCTGACCGGCGCCGCCATCGGGCTGCTTTCGATCCTGCTCTACGGCTATATCCAGCCCCACGCCCGCTATCAGTTCCGGGAAGGGTTCTACTTCGCCAGTCACGCCGGATGGGCGCCGGTTCTTCAGTCCGGCATGTTCGCGTCCCCGTCTCCCCGCCTGATGCTGACGGCCGACCATGTCAGCCACGCCGGATCGCAGCTCAGGGGCGTGTTCATTCGTGATCTGAGCGAGGACAAGGAGCGCGACATCACGGCGCAGACAGGCTCTCTCCGCACCGACACGGCCAAGGGAGAAGTCCAGATCGAGCTTTTCAACGGCTCGATTCTGACAACCCAGCCGGGCGTGCAACCCACGGTCACCACATTCGATCACGCAGAGCGGCTGATCAGCCGCACCAGCAAGGTGACGTTCCGCAACCGTGGCGACGATGAGCGCGAACTGACCTCGCACGAACTGGCGAAAAAGATTGACGCCGCGCGCCACGCTCCCAGATCGGACCCTTCGGACGACATGGAGGCGGACGGAACGGCTGTATCCGATTCCGCCAGCAGCAATGACATTCCCCTGACAAGCATGCGGGCGGAGCTGCATTTCCGGCTGGCCCGCAGCCTGTCGATTCCCTTCATCCCCATCCTCGCCACGGCTCTGGCGGTCATCGGCAAGCGCAAGAGGGGCGCGGCCGGGCTGGCGGTCGCGGTTCTGCTGCTGGTGACCTATGACCATGTTCTCCAGCTTGGTGAGAGTCTGATCGCCAGCGGCAGATCCTCGCCGCTTCTGGTCATCTGGCTTCCGACCATGGTGTTCTGCGTCGCCTGCACCCTTCTGCTGCTGTTCCGCGCCAGCATCCTGCCGATACGCAGCGCCCGCCCCGCGCCTTCAGCCGCCGGGAACAGAGGGGAGGAGCCCGCATGAGCGACGAGCAGATCGCCAAGGGGCCGCGCCACGTTCTTTCGCGCTACCTCTCCCTCACGCTCATTTCCCGCACCGTCATGTGCTGCGGCATCCTCATCGCCCTGATGGAAATCCTCGCGCTCCTTGAACAGATGACGCCAATTCTCAAGCGTCACCTCGGGATCAAGGGTGTGCTGACCTATATGGGACTACATCTGCCCGCGATGCTCCAGACCGCCCTGCCCCTCAGCGTGCTGATCGCAGGGCTGCTGATGTTCACGCAGATGACCATCTCCAGTGAAGTCGCCATTCTCAGGGCGGCGGGGCTCTCACCGTGGGGCTTCCTGCGGAAACTGCTGCCGTCCGCGCTCCTGATCGGTCTGTGCGGATGCGTGCTGGAAGACCAGATCACACCTCGTGCGGAACTGGCGCTTGCCTCGTGGTGGAACCGCACCAATCCGACTCCGGACAACGGCAAGGCGTTCTGGTTCCACGTTCCTGCCGGAGAGGCCGCAGCGTGCAGGGGGCCCGCCACCGGACTCCCCGCAACCGATAGCGAGCTGGCGCATGTCGGCTATATCGCCCGCGCGGGTCGGGAAGCATTCAATATCGATCTGTATGATCGCAGCGCGGAAGGACGTATCCTGCGAACGCTGCACGCTGATCACGCCGTCTACAGCTATAGTGGCTGGCACCTGTCCGACATCCACTGCGTGACGGTCTCGTTCGCCGAGCTGGACACCACAGCAAACGAGAGCACGGTCCTTGACGCGCTGTGGAAAAATCCGTTCGGGCCGAACGATATGCTGCGTCTTTCCATGGACGCCGCCCCCCTGTCTTCGGGCATGATTCTGGACGCGCTGCATGGCAGGATCGCGACCAACCAGACACCCGGCTATCTCCGCGCCGCGCTGCTGGAACGCTTTCTCAGACCGGCCGCGCTGATCGTCATGCTTTTATTGGCGATGCCGGTGATCTATATACCCCCCAGAACCGGACTGAGGAGCTGGTTACCGGTCTGGTGCCTCGGCGCCGGTCTGTTGTTCATCATTGTGCAGGGCATGTTCCGCGCGATGGGCAACGCAGGTCTCCTACCGGCTCCCGTCGCGACTGTCCCCGGCCTTGTCATCTTCGCACTGGCCGCAGGCACCGCGTTATTAAGGAACGAAGACAAATGAGTGGCACCCTGCGGAATCCGACCATCCGGTCGGGGCGGAGCTTCGATCTCGGCAAGATGAATCTGCGTCAGCTCTGGATCGCCTATCTGACTTACCCGACGATTCTGCTGTATTTCGCCCTCATTGTGGTCAGCTTCAGCCTCAGCGCGCGTTTCTTCGCCGGGTGGGGCGCAACGGCGGCCTCGATCCTTGCCGTCATGCTGGTCTATCCGGTTGTCTGGTATTCCCTGCATCGCTGGATTCTGCACGGACAGTGGCTCTACAAGTCCCGCTGGACCGCTTCCCTGTGGAAGCGCATCCATTTCGACCATCATCAGGACCCGCATCTACTGGACGTCCTGTTCGGCGCGCCTGCCACGACTCTGCCCACCATCGGCGCTGTGACGATTCCCGTCGGCTGGCTGATCGGCGGCTGGGGGGCTTCGGCAGCCGCTTTTGGCGCGGGTGTGGCGATCACTTGTATTTACGAATTCTTTCACTGCATCCAGCACCTGAACTACAAGCCGAAGGCGGCATGGATTCAGCGGATGAAGGCGTGGCACGTCCTGCATCACTTCCATGATGAGGACGGAAATTTCGGCATCACCAGCTATGTCGTGGATCGTGCGTTCGGCTCTTTCTATGAAGAGGCCCGCGCCCGCCCCCGCAGCCCGAGCGTGTTCAATCTCGGCTACAATCTGGAGCAGGCGAAGCGGTATCCGTGGGTCATGAAGCTGACCGGCTCTCCGCCGCGGGACCGGCCCGACGGTGCCCGTCCTTCCAGCCGCGCCGAAAGCCGTGACGCAGCGTGAGTGAGGCCAGACTGACGGCGATCGTTCTCGCAGGATCACGCGCAGGCGCCGCCGACCCGATGGCGGTCGCCGCCGGACTTTCACACAAGGCGCTGATCCCGATTGCCGGGAAACCGATGATTACGCATGTGCTCGACACGCTCCGCGCCGTGCCGGACATCGGGCGCATTCTTGTCTGCATTGAAAATCCTGCTGTTCTGGACGGTATCCTTCCGGACGGCGTGGAGACGATGGATGCCGCACAGGGACCGAGCGCCGGCCCGAGCGCCAGTGTTCTTGCCGCCATTCGTGACTGCGGAACGCCACTTCTGATCACCACAGCGGACAATCCGCTTCTCCGGCCAGAATGGGTGCGGTTTTTTCTGGATGGCGTCGGAAGCGCCGACATCGCCGTGGGAGTCGCCAGCGAAGCGGCTGTGACGCGGGATGTTCCGGGAACATCCCGGACGTTCATCCGTCTTTCCGATGTCGCCTTTTCAGGCTGCAATCTTTTCCTGTTCCGTACACCGGCCTCCGCGAGAGTCGCCATGCTGTGGCGGACAATTGAAAAGGAACGCAAGCATCCGCTCAAGATGGGCTGGCTGCTTGGGCCTTCCATTCTGCTCCGGTTCCTGCTGAAGCGTCTGGGAACGAAAAACCTGCTGGCGCGCATTCTGAAACTGACCGGCGCACAGGGAAAATTCGTTTTCATGCCGGATGGTCGAGCGGCTGTGGACGTGGACAAGCCTGCCGATCTGGTTCTAGTGCGGAAGCTGATGGAAACGGCTTAAACCGCCGTTTCCTTTTCAGGGGTAATATCTTCTTTAAAGAGACTGATGCTCTCTAAAGCTTTTTGAAAAAAGCTTCACCAAAAACTTCTTTTTATTTTGCAGTGATTTCCGGGGTTTATCCATGCATTTTCGGAACATCTTTCTCAAAAAAAGAAGCATCTGATACAAAAAAATCCCGCATTGCTGCGGGCTCTTTCAAAACAGAGACAAGCCGGACGCGGGATCACTCCCACTCGATTGTTCTAAGCCCAGTTAGGTCATTGATCTAGCTTGGTTTTTTCTTACTCTGCGCCCTGGTAGCCGCCTCATGGGCCGTCAAAAAGTTACGGTGTTGATTTCAAAGGGAAATTACATTGGAAATTTTTTTCTGGGTTTCGGCATCTATCGATGTCGATCAGCCCCTCCAGGCTGTTGCCGGTCCCGCGAAGCACTGCGAGGCGCACAGAAAAAGTACCGTCATTCCTTATAGCAGAGTCTCTCCTCTTGGGAGAGCCGGACGCGACGGTCAACGCGAGCGGTTGCCGTGCTTATGCCGGCACGGCCGCTGGCTCCGCTGGCAAGGCGACGATGTTGTCGCCCCCGAACCAAGCCGTAAGCCGCGCCATGGCGTTAGCGCTGAGCACCTGAGTGAACAGGAGCGCAAGACGGACCTTTGGCCGAGAACATGCCACGTAGAAGAGGTTGCGGTTGTTCTCGAAGAACTCTGCTTTATCGGCGGGCGGACCGGGCTCGATCCACTCGAGCATCTGGCCGAAGTTGTATTTGTTCCAGCCGCGACCGACGATCACGAGCACGTTCTCGAACTCGGCGCCCTTGACGCCGTGCTTCGTGGCAAAGGGAGTGTGACCGTCGATGAAGCGATCAAGTGCGACTAGCTCAGCATAAGGGACAGCACGCAGCTTCCGGAGCTGGGTAATACGGCGGGACTCTCCTTCGATCGGCTCGGCGCCTGCTTCGGTCAGCCGTCGCTCTGCGTCTTCAACTGGCTCTGGAAGACGCATATGCGGCTGTGCAGCGATGAAATCGACAACCTCGCCGATGGTCCCCGATGTGCGCAAAGCGATCAACGCGGTCATGGCGTCCGACCATGCGACCTTGTCGGCGTGCTTATGGATTTTTGGGGTGCCGGTACCGAAACATCCGAACATTTCACCGTATCGCTTGGCCTCAAATGCGGCGCAGGCCGGCTCAAAGTGGTCGGTCAGAAATTTGATATGCGGATCGTCCTTCTTCAGCCAGGGGTCGTTGAACTGGCCGTAGATCGGCGGGATGCTGGAATACCCCTGCTCGCGCGCAAGCACGCTGTGGCTGAGCATAAGGATCTTGGTCGTCCCGACCGAAAAGTCCCAGCCCTCCGCTGCAAGCCTCTGCTTGATATGCGCGAAATACGCTTTGGCCGCCTCGGGAGTGGTATCGCCGGTCCAATGGCCACCGCCTTGTCCGGTCCGCCTGATGCCGGGCCAAAGATTGGTATGATACACTCGCGCCTCGCCAGGAAGCGCTGGATCACGCACCATTTGCGGTAACGCCGGTCGCATCCGATTGAGGACTTGGACGATAGGGTCGGTGGATCGGAAGTTCGCGTTCTTGTCGATCACTTCCAGCGCGGCATGCTCGACAAGGCCGCAGCCTTCGCCATAAATTTTCTGCCAGTGGTCGCCGAAAAGCCCAATCTGCGGACCTTGGCCCGCGTCGAGAAAGTCCGCCTTGATCGCATCGACGAAGCCAGCATCGGTGTCTTGATACTCGTCGATCAAAAGGATGGGAAAGCGCGCCGTGAGGACAGACCGGAACTTCGGATAGGCTAGCATCTGGATCATCAGCGCCAGCACGTCGTCGTGCCGTAACGTCACCTGGTGATCACTGACGCTCGGATACCCCAGTTCGTAATGGACGCGGCGGGCTCCGATGCCGCCGACTGGTTCAAGGCGTTCCGCCCAGCCCTCAAGCGCGGGAACGAGCGCACGCAGCGTCGATTGGAAGTCGTGCAGAATGGACCAGCAAAAACCGTGAATCGTATCGGGGCGCACGGCAGGATGGGCCTGAATGCGCGAGATGATCTCGTCCTTGGCGACGTTGGTGTAGGTGATGCAGGCGACCTGCTGCCCGCGGCGAAGAAGCTCGGCGCCGCGACGGTCGATCAGGCGGCGGAGCGCTTTATCGAGCGAGTACGTCTTGCCGGCGCCAGCGCCAGCTTCCAGCCGGAAGCTGCGCCCATCGTCCAAACAGCCGAACATCCGTTCAAGGGCGACGCGCCCGGCGGCGTCTGCGGGATTCTCCGCTTCCTCAGCCATTCTCGCCCACCTCAGCCACATTCACCGCCACGCCGGCGGCGCCTGCCACGATCTCGACCGCCACCGCCGGAGCTGGGGCCACGGGTGCAGGATTGCCCTCCGCCAGCCAGCGCAGCCCCTCTGCGATGTATCGGGGAACGTTCCAGTCCATGTGCTCGATCGCGTGCTCTAGGGCAAAGGTGGACTTCTTCTGATCCGCAGCAAGGGCATAGGCGGCCAGCGCTTGGTCGCCGTCCAGGGGGAAGCGTGCAGGATTGGCCAGGATGAAGGCGTCCTCAAAGCTTCGGCCGCACGGTCCCCCGGCCGCTTCCGGTATCTGGAAGGCAACGCGCCGAACGCCGGTCGCTTTGTCAGGCGCATTCTTTCCCAACAGCGCCTCGGGCGAAACATCGTCTCCGAACCATGCTTTCAGGCATCCGTTGCTGGTGAACACCCCGTCCGCGACTGGCACGGCCACGCGCTTCCCAGCATCGTTGGGCTTCACTGCGTCGATGTCGGTAATGATGAGGGTGCGCAATTCGAGGAAGGACAGGAGATCGAAAAAACGGTGGGCATAGGCCCCGCCGACCTCCATCACCGTGAGATACTGGCTGCCGAGCTGCGGTTGCCCGGCGGCCGCGCCGTCCGTCTTGCGGATCATGGCCGGAAGCAGGATGCGCTCCGCTGTTCCCTCGATCAGGACCGCCTTGTCGGCGAAGAACAGATCGCACCGGGTCAAGGTTAGATACTGATGCAGAAACTCGCGATCCGGCTCGGGGGCACCGCCCATGCCCTTGCGCAAATCCTTCACGAGTGACCGGCGCATGCCTTCGCCATCCGGAACGGAGAGGAAATAGCGCATGGCCTCGAACCGCGCTTCGTTCGCCATGTGGGGAGAGTGAGTGGTGACGACGAACTGGACCGGCCATGGCCGGTTCTCATTGAGCTGGGCGATGAAGGCGCTGGGATCTGGTCGAGCTGCCTGATGAAGACCTCCTGCATCTGGGGATGCAGGTGCGCCTCCGGCTCTTCGATGAAGATGAGATGCACCCCGGCCGCGGTCGGTGTGGCCTGATATTCGCGGAAGAAACGCAGCAACTGGAGCAGCATATAGACGAGGTTGCGCACGCCGAGCCCGTTGTAGGTTTCGGGCAGCGTCATGCCGTTGACGCCGACGTAGCGAACCTTGGTGTGATCGTTCAGCAGCTTCTCGACATCAAAGCTGGTCTCGGTAACGAGGCCCGGATCGGAGAGGCCGGGATAACCGAACAGGTCGAACGTCGGCAGGAGTGAGGTGAGCTTGGCGTTGAAGCCGGCATGTAGGTCGCCCTGGATTTGCTCCACGGCTTCCTTGAGCTGCTCGGCCGTCGTCCGCTTTTCTGGATCGACTGGATCGGTCAGCGCAGACTGAAAGAGCACCTCGACGACCTTCCCCAGAACGTCCCGCTCGCGATGCGTATCGTCGTCGAGGCCGCGTTGCGCGTTGATGAAGCCGCCCCGGATCAGCGTCGTGAGCGTTTTCGGCTCCAGCGACTTTCGATTGGTCGGATCGTTGGGGTCAACGGCCTCCAGCGATGCCGCATAGGCAGCCTGCACGCGGCTGCCCAACGCCCGAAACAGGTTCCGGCGGTTGATCGCCACGTCATCGCCGACGGCGAGATCTGTGAAGAGTACGGTAGGCGCGGTTGGTCGAGGGCCATAGGTAAGAACGAGTCTTGCGTCTCTGCTGTCCGGATCGAGATCGACGATGCACTCGCTCAATGGGCCAAGGTCTGGGGCGTCAATGTCGTAGGTGATGTCGATCGTGATCTTGATGGACGGGAGGAGTGCAACGACATCCGGCGCAGAGCCCCCCGCGTTGCTTGCCTCAAATGCCGCCCAGAAGCACTCGTGACAGCCCAGGGAAAAGTCCTCGATCCTGAACGATGGCACCTTATCGCCGAGGAGCCTCCGGAACAGCTCCGCAATCGACGTTTTGCCACTGTTGTTCCGGCCGACAATCAACGTGGTGCGATCTTCGAACCCAACCGCAATATCGCGCAGGAGTCGAAAATTCTCGATTTGAACTTCCTTGATCCGCACCGAGCCCCCCGTTCTTAGTTAATTCGCAGGCACCTTCCGGTGCCCAAGGAGGCCTCGCCCCATTGCCTCCCAAAAGGCCCTCAGAGGCACCCCTTGAATGTCAGAAAAAGATAGCTTATTTTCTAACAGATGAAAACCCCGGCTGTATCCGTTCCTGATCGAGTGATGAGGCGTGTTCGCGCAAGCGGACGCGGCAGCGTTTTCACGCCCAGCGACTTCCTCACCGTCGCCGCTCGCCCGTCGGTCGATCAGGCACTCTCCCGGCTAGTCAAGGGCGGCCAGCTTCGGCGTCTAGCGCGTGGGCTCTATGACTTCCCCAAGCTGCATCCGAAGCTCGGTCCTCTCTCGCCCGCTCCAGACGATGTCGCCAAGGCACTCGCCCGGGAGACCGGCTCGCAGGTTCAGATCGCGGGTGCGCGGGCGGCGAACGTGCTCGGGCTCTCGACGCAGGTTCCTGCCCAGAGCACTTACCTGACCGATGGTCCCTCTCGGCGCGTCGTGCTGGGCAAGCGCGTCGTTGATCTTCGTCATGCTTCGCCCAAGCATCTCATCGCACCCGGAAGCCCCGCCGGCACAGTCGTTCAAGCCCTTCGCCATGTCGGCCCTGTGCGCGCGGCGGACGTCGCGCAGATCGCGTCGCGGCGGCTTTCGGCGACCGACAAGAAGACGCTAGCCTCGACCGCCGTTCAGGCGCCTGCCTGGATGCGTCCTACTCTCGTCTCGATTGCCAACGCGGCGGCGGCTGATATCGATGGATGAGGTCGCCCGTCTTCCCGCCGCCGATCGCGCCGCTCTCTTCGGGGAGACCGGCGCTGGCCGGGGTGTCGCCGACACGATCATCGAGAAAGACTTCTGGGTTTGCTGGGCCCTAAGACGCCTCTTCGGCCTGCCAAAAGGGGCGACAGCGACCCTCGTCTTCAAGGGCGGCACATCGCTCTCCAAGGCGTTCGAAGCCATCCGTCGCTTCTCCGAGGACATAGACCTCTCGTTCGATCGGGCTGAACTCGGCTACACCGGGGATCGCGATCCCGAGAAGGAGGGGATCAGCAGGAAGCAGGCGGCCCGGCTGATCGACGATCTCGTCGGCGACGTCGAGCGTCATATCGCCGGGCAACTCCTCCCGGCGCTTCGCGCCGCGATCGTCGAACAGCTCGGCGAGCCGGCTAACGGCGAGTGGACGCTGGAGATCGACGCCGGCGACGCCCAGACGGTCAACTTCCACTATCCCACCGCTCTGCCCGCCGCCGAATATGAGGGCATGGCCTACATCACGCCGCGCGTGAAGCTCGAGCTCGGCGCGCGCGGCGATCCCTGGCCCACCGAGGAAAAAGTCATTCGCCCTTACGCGGCCGACGACTATCCCGATTTCTTCGAAAAGCCTGACACCAGAGTGACCGTGCTGTCAGCGCGACGCACATTCTGGGAGAAGGCGACCGCGCTTCACGCCGAGGCGCACCGCCCGGCCGACTCGCCGACACCGCAGTATTTCTCGCGACACTATTACGACCTCGCCATGCTCCTCGACACGGCCGAGTGCCAAGCCGCTGCGACCGACTTTGATCTGCTGGCGCAGGTGGCCTCCCACAAAGCCACCTTCTTCCGTTCCGGATGGGCCAGCTACGACACCGCGCGACCTGGAACCCTGCGGCTGATGCCCGACGCGTCGCGGGTCAAGGATTTGCGCGGCGACTACCGGGCGATGGCGCCGATGATGTTTGACGAGACGCCGCCTTCGTTCGACGACATTCTGGCGAAGATTGCGATGCTTCAAGAAACGATCAACAGCTGACTCGAGGCTGCTTACAGCGGAGGAAGATTCATCAGTTCGGTTCGATCCATTGACCTGCGTATCATTGACGACCTCGTCGACTTCGTCCGGGGCCGGGGCTTCGTGTTGGATTTTTCCGACACCAGTTTCTCGGACTTCTTCGCGTCCGAACTCAAGGTCAACATCGACGATCCGAAATACGCGGCCAATGGCGGATCGAAGGGCAAGCGCCTGCGTACTTTCCTCCAGACCTGCGATGATGCGACCGCCGTACGCGCTATCGAAGCGCTCTGGGAACATCGCAGTGAATATCTGGCGCGCTCCGGCGGCGCCGACCCCGTCGCCAATGCCGAGACCCGCTACCAAGGCCTGATCAGCCGCCTCTCCGGCGGCGCTGCGCCGTCGCGCCCTTCGGCGAGCCCCCAGTCCGTTCCCGTCGACCGCACGGCGATCGCCAAGATCAAAGCAAACCTCATGCAGGTCACGGCGTTGGCCCCACATGCGCGCGGCTACGCCTTCGAGGGCTTCCTCAAAGGCCTGTTCGACGCGTTCGGCCTGGCCGCCCAGGAGCCGTTCCGGCTGCGCGGCGAACAGATCGACGGCAGCTTCCAGCTCGGCAGCGAAATCTATCTGCTCGAAGCCAAATGGCACGGCCAGCCGATCGGCGTCGCTGAGCTGCATACCTTCCATGGCAAAATCGAGCAGAAGGCGGCCTGGACCCGCGGCCTGTTCGTCAGCAACAGCGGCTTCACCGAAGACGGCCTCGCCGCCTTTGGACGCGGTAAGCGGGTCATCTGCATGGACGGCCTCGACCTTTACGAGATGCTCGATCGTGAAATCCCGCTCAACCAGGTTCTCGAACGCAAAGTCCGCCGCGCCGCTGAAACCGGCGCGCCGTTCATGCGCGTGCGCGACCTCTTTCCTCAGTGACCGGGAGGAAACAGGATGGCGCAGTTCAATGATTGGTGCATTTCGGTCGACGCCCCGGTGGGAAACCACCATCGGCGGGTGATGACAGGACAGGCCGCCCACCTCGCGGTCGGCATCCAGGCGACAGCGGCTGTCGTGCCTTCGCATTACGCCTCGGAGGAACAGGTGGCGCGCGCACTCGCGCGGCTTGGCAAACCCGCGGCCGCCGCGCTGATCGAGAGCAAGCTGCCGACCACCAAGCAGATCCGGTCCGGCGACCTTGGCGAGATCTACGCGACGGAATGGATAGATGCCCATAGCGGCGGCTACCGCGCACCGATCAAGCGCCTGCGCTGGAAGGACCATCGCAACATGGCGATGCGTGGCGACGACGTGATCGGCATCCTGCAAGACCCCCAATCGCAACGTCTCCAGTTTCTGAAGACGGAGGCGAAGAGCCGCGCCGCGTTGACGGCCCAGGTCCTGACCGAAGCCCGCGCAGGGCTCGACAAGGATGGAGGATTGCCTTCGGCCCATGCGCTGCACTTCATTTCCGCGCGTCTCCTCGAGCTCGACAATCTGCCGCTCGCCGATGCGATCGATGACGCGCTGCTCAAGCATGGCATCCCGCCGCAGAGCGTCCGCCATCTGCTTTTCACATTCACGGGCAATGCCCCCGATGCGCTGCTGGCAGCCTCGCTGCAGGCCTATCCCGGCCCCATCAATCAATGGGGCATCGGACTTCGCGTGGAAGGCCATGCCGCCTTTATCGGCGCGGTCTACGATCGAGTGATCGCCGATGCCAACAACCCCTGAGGCCATCGCCGCTGATATCGCCGAGGCGGCGGCCGCCGGCTTCCGGGGCCGACTGATCGCTCGCGGACAAGCCCGCGCGATCATCTGGCGGGATGGCGCCCTTCCTCCCGACGCGCCGGCCTTTGCCCCGCAGCTCAGCTACGACCTGCACAGCTACGCCTATGCCCTGCTCGGCCTCGGCCTGCGCCTTCGCGAGCTCGGCGGCGACCCGACCCAGGCGCGCACGGCCTTCGAGCAGGCGGCGACAGCGCTTGAGGCGGTGATGGCCAAGGGAGATCGCCAGGAGGCCGACCGCGACTTCCATTTCGTTATGGCGGCGGCCGCCTATCATCTCGCGCACCTTTCCGCGCGCGCCTATTCTCTCCTCGCGATCGTCGAGGCGGATGAGAATTTCTCTCCGATCGAGCGCGCGCTCGCGCAGTTGATGCGCCGCAATTTCGGCGCCTTGCGAAACAGCGTTCTGGACTACCGGGCCTCCGGGCAAGGCAGCGATGCGCGGATCGCCGCCGACATCCAGGCTCGCCTCGACCAGGCCGAGGGCGTTGCCGCACCGGCGGATGCCGGTGGAGACGACTTCCTGTTCGACGGTCTCGATACCGCGCTCACGGACGCCTTCATGGCCGCCATGTCGCTCTACCTGCTCGCGCTCGAACGGGGCGAGCGAGGGCTGGTCGATCAGGCGCTTGAGCGACTACGTGTGAGCTTGGCAATTTGCGGCGAGATGAACATGCTGCCGCAATGGTGGGCCCATCGCGTCGCCATCCACCTTCTGTCGGATCTGTGGTCGAGCACCTTCCATGAACGGGTTCCGCTTCAGCCCGCAGGCGGACTGGCGGCGGATTGGTCGCGGTTGCGCGAACTGTTCATCGCGCTGCTGCAGCGTCGGGCGAAGGCGGAGATCGACCTTTGGCCATCGCAGACCGAGGCGGCCGGTCGCGCCGTCGACCAGTCCGACGACCTGGTCGTGTCCCTGCCGACGAGCGCCGGCAAGACGCGTATTGCTGAACTCTGCATCCTGCGCTGCCTCGCCGGCGGCAAGCGGGTGGTGTTCGTCACCCCGCTGCGCGCGCTGTCAGCACAGACCGAAACCACGCTCCAACGGACCTTCGGGCCGCTCGGTAAGACCATATCGGCCCTCTACGGTAGCATCGGCGTCAGCGGCTTTGACGAGGACGCGATCCGTGAGCGCGACATCGTCGTAGCGACGCCCGAGAAGCTGGACTTTGCGCTCCGCAATGATCCCTCACTCCTCGATGACGTTGGCCTGTTGGTCTTCGACGAAGGTCACATGATCGGCCTCAACGAACGTGAGGTCCGCTACGAAGTGCAGATTCAGCGGCTGCTGCGCCGCGCTGACGCCCAGGATCGCCGGATCGTCTGCCTATCAGCCATCCTCCCCGATGGCGATCAGCTCGACGACTTCGCCGCCTGGCTCCGCCGCGATCATCCGGGCGGGCTGATCAAGAACGACTGGCGGCCGACCCGGCTGCGCTTCGGGGAAGTCGTGTGGGGGTCGCCAACCGCCCGGCTCAATCTGCGGGTCGGAGACGAGCGGCCTTGGGTCCAGCGTTTCCTTACAGGAGCCGCGCCACCCAACTGGGTTCCGCCGAAGCGGCGCCGCATCCGGCTGTTTCCCGACGACCAGCGCGAGCTTTGCCTCGCGACGGCCTGGCGGCTTGTCGATGATGGCCAGACTGTCCTCGTCTTCTGCCCCGAGCGGCGCAGCGTCGAGCCGTTCGCCGATGTCATCGTCGACCTCCATGAGCGCGGCGCCCTGCGCTCGCTGCTCGATGCCGATCCCAATGTGCTGAGCACAGCGATCGCGCTCGGAGAGGAATGGCTGGGCGCCGACAGCGCCATCCTCAAATGCCTCCGCCTCGGCGTCGCGCTCCACCACGGAGCGCTGCCGACCGCCTACCGCAAGGAGGTCGAGCGCCTGCTTCGCGAAAATGTCCTCAAGGTCACCATCTCCTCGCCAACCCTGGCCCAGGGCCTCAATCTGTCGGCGACGGCCGTCGTAATGTACTCGCTGCACCGGGCCGGCGAGCGGATCGAGATCAGCGAGTTCAAGAACGTCATCGGACGCGCCGGACGCGCCTATGTTGACGTCGAGGGCATCGTCCTTTTCCCGATGTTCGACGACATCCCCAAGAAACGGCGGAATTGGGAAGGGCTCATCACCGACCTTGGCGCGCGCGAGATGGAAAGCGGTCTCGTGCGCTTGGTCGCGGTGTTGCTTACCCGGATGCGCGCGCGCATCGGCGGAGACCTCAACCAGCTCGTCGACTACGTCGTCAACAACGCTGCCGCCTGGACATTCCCCGAGATCGCCAATGAAAAGCCGGAAGACCGGGAGCGCGCTCTGGCCGACTGGGAACGCCACGTTGCGACGCTTGATACCGCCATCCTCAGCCTTATCGCGGAGAATGACATCCCCGATGACGGCATCGAGGCGGCGCTGGACGACATCCTCCAATCCTCTCTGTGGCACCGCCGCCTGCAGCGTCAGGAGGCTCAGGTCCAGCAAGTGCTCAAGGCGGGTCTCGTGTCCCGCAGCCGGCTGATCTGGAGCCAGTCGACGGCTGCTCGGCGGCGCGGCTACTTCCTCGCCGGCGTGGGTCTGACGACGGGCCATGCCCTCGACGCCATCGCCACCAACGCTAACCTGCTTCTCATCCAGGCGAACGGCGCGATACTGGAGGGCGACGCAGAAGCCGCGATCACCGCCATCACCGGTCTTGCCGAGGAGGTGTTCGCCTTCTATCCCTTCACGCCCGACCCGCTGCCGGCGAACTGGCGCGACATCTTGCGCGCCTGGCTGCTCGGCCAACCGCTGGCGGCATTGGGCGGGGCTCAGCCATCGGAAACACTGCAGTTCGTTGAAGGCGGCCTCGTCTATCGGCTGCCTTGGGCGATGGAGGCGATCCGCGTTCGCGCCAGCGCCAATGGCGACACGGTCGGCGTGTTCGACCTGCCGTTGGAAGATCACGAACTCGGGCTGGCGGTCCCTGCTGTCGAAACCGGCACGCTGAACCGTTCCGCGTCCATCCTCATCCAAGCTGGCTTCAATTCGCGGCTCGCCGCGATCAAGGCGGTGACCGACACCGGCGCGACCTTCACGACAGGTCAGGAGTTGCGGCAATGGCTCAACTCCGATGCCGTCGCCGCCTGGAGCGCGCTGCCTGACTGGCCGACGCTCGAAACCAAGCCGATATGGACGGAGTTTTCCCAGAGCTTCACGCCGGCCGAGAAACGTACCTGGGCCGATCGGCGCTATTGGGCGAACGTCGCCTGGCTGGGTGCGCCTCCACCGCCCGGTACGGTCGTACAAATTCACCAATGGGCGAACCAGCCTCGGGTGCTATCGACCGACGGCTCCCCGCTCGGCACCGTCCAAGCTGCACTCTATCCGCTTCGAGCCGGTCTGCTTCGCGCCCAGGTCGCGGCGGATGTCAGCAAGATCGACATCGTCTACCTTGGCCCTGACGATCTGGCGGGTCCGTAGCCGCCGAGCCCACTGGGCTGCCGACAACAAATGGTGCGTCGCGTGCGCGGGCGCCCGCCCAAGCGAGACGATGTCAACCGATCCGCAGCCGCCGCAATAGCTTGCCAAGCACCGCCTCATAATCTTCCGGCTTTGAAAAATCGGCGTAGAGCTTGCCTTGCAGGAAGCCGGGTAGCTCGCATTCCTCATAGAGCAGAGGGAGCACAACGACCTCTCCCGATGAGATCTCGCGGTTCATTGCCAGATCGAGCTCCTTCTTCACCCATGGCGCGTCAATCGATTTCTTCGACAACACGACCGCAATGTAGCGGCTGAGCTTCATGCCTTCGTCGATCTTCGCAATCAGGGAGTCTCCGATTTCGATCTCCGCCTCATCCAGCCATACCCTGGGCACGCCATGGGCGAGAAGGTCCTTGCGGAGTTGTCGCACGAAGGGCTTGTCGACGCCGGTGTGGCTGAGGAAGATGCCATGATATTTTTCATGCGCAGGGTCTGACTTCTCCATCGCCAGGCTATCGCGCACAAGCTGGTTCTGCGCCTCTTGCGATGTCGGCGGCGTCACCAGCCATCCCACCGTGCTGCCCAACGCCAATTGGCCTCCAAGGCTGTAGCCTTCGGGGGTGGCGGCGATCGACCCATAGCCTTCGCCCGGATCGGAGAGGCAAAGCGTCCAACCGCCGGTGCGGGACAGCATGTCGAAGTAGCGCGCAAATGGACTGTCGGGATCAATCGCTCCCATCCTGCGCCCCTTCTTCACGAGAAGCTCGGAACGCTTCACGAAATTCGCTACTTCGGGTGCCGCGTAGCCAAGATGGGTCTCGCGATATCCGAAGAAATTGACCCGCTTGGGCTCCGACAGGCACCAGACGACTGTCGCGCCGTCGGCGATCGCCGCTTCCATCTCCTTGCGTCGATCTTCGGCGTCGAACGCGGAGTCGAGATCATAGCGATCATTCTGGCTCTTCAGCTTGCCCAGTTCGTAAAGCTCGTTCGAGAACTCCCCGCCCGCGCCGAACAGGAAATGCGTGTAGCTCTCCGGGTTGATGATGATCGTGTCATATTCGTAGAGCGGATAGGCCGCCCGAGCGCGATCTACATCCGGCTGGCAAAGACCCAGATTGTCGATCGCTACGCCCTCGATCGGATCCCCGGTATAGTTCACGCCCACCGTCAACACTCGCTTCATGGGTTCGTCCTCTTTGTCGGTTCGATGTTCAGGACCTCGCCGCGAGCACCGACCACGGCGATCTCAATGCCCGCCAGAGCGCAACGCGGCGCGAGCCGCTCGGCGAGACGCAGCGTGCCATCGGTCAGCGGCGCGACCGCCACCTGACGCCCCCGTGGCGGCGTCGCCATGAGCAGTCCTACTGTTTCGCACAAGCCGCGGTACAGCCTCGACGTCTGCCCCGCATTACGCGTGTTGATGATGCCGCCTTTACATTCGGCCACGATCACCTGCTCGCCGATCTCGGCGACGACATCTCCTAGCCCGGATTTCGGGTTGATGGTGATCGTCTGGTCGCGCTCATTGCGGTAGAGCCCGCCATATGTCGTGCTGCCAAGCGCCGAGACCCTGGCGAACCCGCGGCGCGCCAGCCAGGCGACGAAATCGAACTGCTTTCCGTGCTCTCCATCCGGATGGATGCGCACTTCGTGCGCCCCCTCCGCGCGCAGGAGATGCATGGCGTAGGCGACCATCACCGCGCCCTCATACAGATGGAGCTCGTGGACACCGTTCGCCTTGACGACGCGGTTCGGTGGCGGCGCCAGCGCGATGACGAGATCTTCGAAAGCCACCCCTGCGTCCTTCCCTGCCGGTCGGCCCCGCCCGACACCCATCCTTGACATCAAGCTATAACCGTCCATATTTGCCCGGTAAAGGAGGGCCGGTCATGTTTGCCTATAATCCGGAAAAATTCGCGTCGCTCTACGCGTCCGATCTGGGCCTGCGGTTGTGGGCGTTTCTCACGCGCCCCGAAAACGTCGCTCGACTGGAGACCGCCTCCGAGCTCAGCAAGCCCGCTGTCGAAGGGATCGAGGAGCAGCTGCTGGCGGTGTTCCGCGAGGAGGTGCTGGTTGACCGTGTGAAGCAGATGGTGGGGCACATGGTGCGTCAGATTTTGGAACAGCAAGGCTGGGTGCTCGATCAGGCCGACGTGAAGGTTCAGTCGGTGCCCTTCTCCAAGGCGGCCCGTTACCGTCGGCCGGACTGGGTCACCTTCCATGCATTCCGCAACACCAGCGACCCGCGCGATGTCGCGATCACCGATCGGCGGCAGAACGCTGTACTGCCCGCCGACGCGCGCTGGACCTATTACGCGACCTTCGCCAGCCCGCTGAAGGCCGCCGTCGCCTTCGGCGTCGGCGACATCCGTCAGCTTCGCCAAACTGTTCACGCAGACGGCTTCAAGCGCGTGCGTGTCGAACGCATGCTGCGTCGCGCTTGAGGAGCGACCGATGACCGACCTCACTCTGGACGCTCAGACCGTCGCGGCCGCGAATTTCTATGACACCCATTACGCGGGCGCCGAGCCGGTCTTCCTCGAGCCCGGTACGAAGCTGTTCCTCGGCAGCCCCGAAAGCCCGCGGCATTGCCGCTTCTGCGGCAAGATCGAACCGGAGGTCACGTTCAAGGACGAGGCTCACGCTTTACCCGCAGCCTTCGGCAATACCGGCCTGTTCAGCTATTATGAGTGCGACGCCTGCAACCATCTGTTCGGCGAGGGGATCGAGAACCATCTCGGCAATTGGTCCAAGCCGATGCGCACCCTGTCGCGCATCAAGGGGCGCAACGGCGTGCCGACGATCAAGAAGCCTGGCCGCGATAAGGGCTGGCGGGTCGAATATGCCGACGCCGGCTTCCAGTTGAAGGAATATGAAGACGATCCCTTCTTCGAGGTCGACGAGCAGGCCAAGCAACTTCGGTTCGAGTTACACCGCGACACTTACATTCCCGTCGCGGCCCTAAAAGGGTTAGTCAAAATCGGGCTCACCTTGCTGCCCGACGCCGAGACGCAGCATTTTCGCGAAACCTACGATTGGATCCGCGACACTGATCACAGCCGGAATTTCGTCGCCGAATTCCCGGTCTTCCGGACGACTATCCCGGGACCGATGCGCAATGACCTCATCATGCTGATGCTCATGCGCCGCCGCGCAGGCATTGACACCGTCCCTTATGCCTTTTTCACCTTCGCCTACGGCAATGAGGTGCTGCAGGTGTTCCTGCCTTCGCTATCGCAGGACCAATGCATCAACGGAAAGCCCCTCACCATGGTGCCTTTCCCCAATCCTGGGTCGCTCGATGCCGCCCGCTACGGCCGCCCCCGCTTGAAGGTCGAACACCTCACTGGTCGCGAACCCGTCAAGGGCGAGAAGGTGCCGGCGGCTTTCGGGTTCGACTCGGTCTTGCACACAGCGCCCGACGCGGAGGCGTGATCACGCTGCGCGAATAAATTGGTCCTATTGACACCGATTTGACAGGTGCCCATATTGGTTCTGTCAGAACCGAATTGGACTCGTAATGGACCAGACAGTCACAACGGCTAGGGCGGCGGAAATCGTCGCCATCGGATATGAGGGTTTGCGCTCCTATTTGAAGCGGGGATTGCTCGGCTCAAGCGGATTGATGGCGCCGTTTGTTCACCCGAATTCACCCGCTCCCGATCTCAGCCGGGTCCGCGCGAAGTGGAAGCGCTTTGGCGTCGTCGATCTCTGCCTCATGCGGCTCGCCAAGCAGCTGATCGATCTCGGCCTCTCGTTCGAACAGGCAAATGGCATCGCGTCGCGTGACGAGGTCCGGAAAATCCTGGCACGTGATCGCGACACGACTGGCGCGACCTTGATGGCTTGGCCTCCTTACTACGACTTCATCGTCTTCGCGGGACACGATCTGCGGCATCTTCCCGACCGACTGGCCGAGGTGGGCGACGTGGCGGTGCTCGTGCAGTTGGATCGTATCGCGGATCATGTTCGCTCCGAGATCGACAAAGGCACCGACGTCCTTGCCCCAGCAATGGCCGCAGAGGATCAATGACGCGGCTGATCGACGTCTCCTTCGTTGCTCAGAGCGATTGAGAACGATAGGTGCCGATATTGAAAGTCTTCTCAGATGGCCGTGCGGTATTTTCGGGCTGTGGCGTACAGATCGGAGGGTTTCTCTTAGACACCGTGAGGCTTGGGGCAAACAAACGCTGGTGGAATCGATTTGAAGATCAATGACGTCCGCCAGCGCACGCTCCCCAGCCTATAAGTTATTACTGCGCTGACCCTGTGCCTGCGCCGCGATAGCGCGACAGCCAGTAGGCGTACTGCACCGGCAGCGTGGTCCATTCAGGCCGATCGACCCCGAGGGTCTTGGCGAGCGCGAAGGTGTAGTGTGGGTCCGCCAGATGAGCCCGGCCGATCATGACGAGATCCATCTGCCCGGTTGCGATAGCGCGCTCGGCGTCGTCCGGTCCGTCCATACACCAGGATGAAGCCACCGGCAGAGCTGCCTCGCGTCGCACTCGCTCCGCAATGGGCGCGAGGAAAGCAGGCGCCCACGGCGTCCTGACGCGAGAGATAGACGTTGTGTGCCTTAGAACGCTTCATACGCTCCTTCGGGATAGTCCAGACCGCGTTCTCGAAATCCACTTCATCCCACACCGCATCCTGCAACTCGCTCTTGCGAACCATCGTCAGCAGATAGAGCTTCATCCCCAACCGGATCGTCGGCAAGGTCGCGACGTTTTCAAGCTGCCGGAGCATGATGCGAATCTCAGTCGGAGATAGTGAGCGATCCTTCGGCGCGAACGTCGCGATTGATGCCGGCCCGACATCGTCAGCCGGATTTGCGACCTTCTCACCGTGCAGGATGGCGAACCCATAGATCTGCTTCAGGATGTCCCGTACATGGATCGCAGTTGCTGGCGCCCCGCGATCGACGATCTTTGCGCAGTGCGCGCGCAGGTCGTCCGGCGTGATCTCCGTGAGGAGCCGATTGCGCCACGCCGGAAGTGAATTGCCCCGGGTTTTGTGGAGACAGAACGACCCGTAAGGTAAGAAGAATTCATGAGCAACAAATCGAAGCGTTTTCCGCCTGAATTTCGCGAGCGTGCAGCCCGCATGGTTCTGGAGGAAGAGAAGAACCATCCATCACGCTGGTCCGCGGTGATGATGATAGCGCCAAAGCTGGATATTCATCCTGACACGCTGTCAAAATGGACCCGTCTGCATGAACGTGCCAATGCGCCTGCGGTGAGTGAACTGCCAGATCGAGAGAAGATCAGGCAACTGGAGCGAGAGAACCGCGAACTGCGGCAGGCCAATGAAATCCTGCGCAAGGCGTCGGCATATTTTGCCCAGGCGGAACTCGACCGCCGGTTCAGGCCATGACACGCTTCATTGAGGAGCATCGGCAGACATATGGTGTCGGGTCAATCTGCAGGGTTCTGTCGATTGCACCATCTGTCTATTATGCTTATCGGGCGAGACAGAAAAATCCCTGTGTGCGCAGCCAGAAAGACAAAGAACTGTATCATGAAATCCGCAGGGTCTGGACCGATAATTTCTGTGTCTATGGAGCGCGCAAAGTCTGGCATCAGCTCAGACGTGAAGGTCTGGATGTCGCCCGCTGCACGGTAGAGCGGCTGATGCGCCGGATGGGACTGAAAGGCGTCATTCGTGGCAAGGGGATCAGAACCACACGGCCCGATCCGGCACGGCCCTGTCCACGGGATCTGGTGCAGCGCCAGTTTCATGCCCCAGCCCCCAACAGGCTCTGGGTTTCGGATTTTACTTACGTTTCCACATGGCAGGGCTTTGTTTATGTGGCCTTCATCATTGATGTATTCGCACGGGTTATTGTGGGCTGGCGCGTCTCGTCCACTGCCCATACCGACTTCGTACTGGATGCTCTCGAGCAGGCTCTGTGCCAGAGGCGGCCTGAGGGAAAAGTGACCCACCATTCCGACCGCGGCTGTCAATATGTGTCCATTCGCTACACGCAAAGACTGGCTGAAGCCGGACTGGTCGCCTCTGTCGGCAGTGTCGGAGATTCCTATGATAACGCCCTGGCGGAGACCATTAACGGGCTTTACAAAACCGAACTCATCTATCGGCAGGGGCCATGGAAAAACAGGGAAGCGGTTGAACTGGCAACACTTAAATGGGTCGACTGGTTCAACAATCGACGGATCCTGTCCTCCATTGGAAACATCCCCCCAGCAGAAGCTGAGGCACGCTTTTATGCACAACAGAAATCACATGCATTAGCTGCGTAGTTCAGATAAAAACGTCTCCACAAAACCCGGGGCAATTCAAAGCAGCTCTCTTTCGAAGATCGAGCGCCTCATTGCCCGCGTGCTATCGGCCATGGGCGCGTTGACGAGCCATTTCTCGCCGAACTCGCCGAAGCTCTTGGCTTCCTTGATCCGTCTTTTCTCACGCTGCTTCTCGATCGCAGGCGACCGCCCTTCGCTGACGGCCCTTCTCGCATCTATGCAGAGCTCACGGGCACGGGCCAATGAGATCCCGTCGCGTCCGTACTTCCCGAGATAGACGGTCTCGCGGCGCCCGTTCAGACGGTAGTCGAGGCGAAACGATACGGCTCCCGAAGGCATGACACGCACGTACATGCCGTCCCGATCCGAAACCTTATACATCTTGCTCTGCGGCTTCAGCGCCTTGATTGCAGCATCCGTCAGCATTTCCGCGTCACCTCCAAAAAGTACCGTCATGCGGTTTTGGGCGTGCCTTGGCGGAAAACTTACCGTATTTTCAGATAGTTAAATCTAAAAAAGTACCGTCAAGGACCTCACATTCCCTGACGGTACTTCGGATTTTGGAGCTGATCAATATGGGCAAGGCCCGTCACACGGCCCGTCAAGCCCGATCCCTACACACCGATAGGTATCGATTGATGTCGAAGCATTTTTTATTATTTATCAGTGCGTTATGGCGTACCGCAGCGTAGTTTCGGATACCACCGGATGGGCAAAAATCATTCCCACTCGATCGTGCCCGGCGGCTTGGACGTGATGTCATACGTCACGCGGTTGATACCACGCACTTCATTGACAATGCGGCTTGCCACACGGTTCAGGAAACCCATGTCGAACGGATACACATCCGCCGTCATGCCGTCCGTGCTGGTGACGGCACGCAACGCCACAGCCTGATCATAGGTGCGGCCATCGCCCATCACGCCGACAGTGCGGACCGGCAGCAGCACGGCAAAGGCCTGCCAGATGGCGTCATACAGTCCAGCGTTGCGGATTTCTTCCAGATAGATGGAGTCCGCCTTGCGCAGCAGGTCCAGCTTCTCGCGGGTGATGCTGTCGCTCGGGATACGGATGGCCAGACCCGGTCCCGGGAACGGGTGACGGCCAACAATGTTCTCCGGAATATCCAGCTCGCGGCCAAGGTCGCGGACCTCGTCCTTGAACAGTTCGCGCAGCGGCTCGACGAGCTTCATGTTCATGCGCTCGGGCAGACCGCCGACATTGTGGTGCGACTTGATGGTGACAGACGGGCCGCCCGTGAAACTGACGCTCTCGATCACGTCCGGATAAAGCGTGCCCTGAGCGAGGAACTCCGCGCCACCGATCTTGGCGGCCTCTTCCTCGAACACTTCGATAAACAGACGCCCGATGGTCTTGCGCTTGATCTCCGGGTCCGTGACGCCTGCCAGCTCCGACAGGAACATGTCGGATGCGTCCCGATGGATCAGCCTGATGTTGAACTGGCCACGGAACGTCTTGACCACTTCCTCGGCCTCGCCCGCACGGAGCATGCCGTGATCGACGAAAATACACGTAAGCTGGTCGCCAATCGCCTGATGGATCAGCACGGCGGCGACGGAGGAATCCACGCCACCGGACAGGCCGCAGATGACCCGCTTGTCGCCCACCTGCTGACGAATCTTCTCGATCTCGACATCGCGGAAACGCGCCATCGTCCATGTGCCGGTGCAGCCCGCGACGTTGTGCGTGAAGTTCTTCAGCAGCGCCGCGCCATGCGGTGTGTGGACCACTTCCGGATGGAACTGCACGCCATACATGCGGCGGCCTTCGTCGGCGATCACGGCGAACGGCGCGCCCTCGGATGTCGCCACGGCGCGGAAACCCGGCGGCAGTTTCGTCACGCGGTCGCCGTGGCTCATCCACACCTGCTCACGTCCGCCACGCGCCCATGCGCCACGGAACAGGGCGCAGTCCTCGGTGATCTCCACAAAAGCGCGGCCAAACTCACGGTGATCGGAGCCTTCGACCTTGCCGCCAAGCTGGTTGCACATGGCCTGCTGGCCGTAGCAGATGCCGAGCACCGGCACGTTCAGCGCAAACACCACGTCCGGAATGGTTGGCGCACCTTCGTCATGCACGCTGGCCGGACCGCCGGAGAGAATGATCCCACGCGGCGCAAAGCTGCGGATGCGCTCCTCGGCAACCGTGAACGGCCAGATTTCGCAGTAAACACCGCTCTCGCGCACGCGGCGGGCGATGAGCTGCGTCACCTGTGAGCCGAAATCAAGGATCAGGATCCGATCGGCGTGCAGGGAGGCGTCGAGGGCGGGTGTGGCGGCGTCCTGATCTTTGGCGGACATGAAGGGCTCCTTAAGGCACGGCATCGGGGTGACGTGCGACATTGCAGCATGCTTTTGGCGCGGTATAGGACGGGCGCGCGCCGACGTCACCCGTTTCCCGCATATTTGGGTTAGGATGACATCTGCAACCCGTATCAGCCAGAGGTCCCATTCATGCGCTTTTCCGTTTCACACACGTTTCGCGCCCAGATGATGATAAAAGGGCTGCTGATAGGGGGGCTACTGGCCGGAGGGCTGCTCGGCAGCGTGGCAGCGCCTGCCCTGGCTTCCGCGCAGGATGATCCTCTCGGCGACTGGGTCGGAACTCTGGTCACCGACAAGGGCGCCTGCCCGGATCAGAAACCCTCCATTCTACAGGTGCGGGCCGAAAGACTGTTTTTCGCCCCGGGCACCGGAACGCTGGTGCTGCGCGGCGTGCCGGACAAGGACCACAAGCGCTTTCATGCCCAGCTTCTGCTCAAGGACATGAAGGATCGCCCCCTGCCGATGGTGTTCGAGGGTCGCCCCGAAGGCGATACGATTGTCGGCGAGTATGGCACGCCGAACTGCCGGGCTCATATCGTGCTGACGCGCCCTCAGGGGAGTGCGTGGCAAAGCTTCATGGGTAACAAGGAATAGGTTCGGGGCGTCGTCTTTTTATTCAGGGATGATGGTTTCCGAAGCTTTTTGAAAAAAGCTTCACCAAAAACTTTTTCATGTTGATCGGTTTCGGGGTGTGGCCGTTTACTGCGCGGAGCTGACGGGCTTGCGGGGTGCTGCGCTGCGCCATATCCCTGAATTTCCTTCCGGCAACTGAAAGACCGATACCATGAAACTGACCGGCCAGATCGTTCTTCCTGATCGTGTTGTTTCCGGTGAGGTGGTCTTCGATGAAACCGGCATCCTCTCAGTCACGCCGCGTCCCGATGCGGGACGGCGCTTCATCCTGCCGGGCTTTATCGACGGACATGTTCACGGCGGCGACGGAGCCGACACCATGGACGGAGTCGCGGCCATTCACCGCCTGTCACGCTTCCATCTGACGCACGGCACCACGACCATCCTGCCCACCACCATCACCAGTCCCTGGCCAGAAGTGATGAACGCGCTGCGGGCAGTTGCAGAAGCCCGAAACGCGCCACCGGGGAATGGGCCGAACATTCACGGCGCGCATCTGGAAGGGCCGTTCGTCAGTCCGCACAAGCTGGGCGCACAGCCCCCGTTCGCCATTCCGCCGACGCCCGACCGTGTGGAGGAGGCGCTGGAAACCGGCATCGTCCGCGTGGTCACGCTCGCGCCGGAACTCGACCACGCCGACACCGCCATGCGCCGCTTTGCAGAAGCTGGTGTGCGCGTCAGTCTCGGCCATACCGTCGCCGGTTATGAAGAAACGGAACAGGCGATCTGCCGCGTCTGCGCTGCTGGCGGCACCATTGGCGCGACCCATCTGTTCAACGCCATGGCCCCAATCCAGAGCCGCAATCCCGGTCCTGTCACCGCGCTGATGTGCAGCGACGCCGGTTATGCCGAGATGATCTTCGACACGCACCACGTCCACCCGGCCACGTTCCGTCTGGCGTCCCGTGTCATGGGCGAACGGCTGCTGTTCGTGACCGACGCCATGCGCGGAGCAGGCCAGCAGGAAGGGCCGAGCCAGCTTGGCGGGCAGGATGTGGTTATCCGCGACGGCGCTGTGCGGCTGCCCGACGGCACGCTTGCGGGCAGCGTGCTGACGCTCGATGTCGCTCTGCGTAACGCCGTGACGGTGGGCGGCGTGTCTCTTCCGACTGCAAGCCGCCTCACTTCAACCAGCCCCGCCGCCTATCTCGGTTTGCATGATCGTGGACGCATCGCGCCGGGATTGCGGGCTGATCTGGTGGTGATGAATGAGGAGTTTGAGGTAACGGAAATATTCGTGGAGGGATGCCGGGTGGTCTGACAACTAAAAACTACACACCCTCAGCGTTTAAACGAAATCATCGGAAATATATTCAATATAGTCGCATTTATAAAATATTGCCCTGCAACATCAGAAAAAACATTGCAGGGCAACAGATACAAAACCCATTATTATGGGCTGAAAACATATAATCCGGCAGTATCAGCCTAGGCCGCCACCTGTTGAAGGAGGAAATCCAATAAGGGTCATTCCCGAAATGAAACCACAGTTATTATAGGAAACAGCATTGTTTATCGAAGATATCGTATTGTTGTAATATGACAGCGCACCGCTTACAGACATGCCCGCGCCGGACTGGGCGCCAATCGCGACATCGCTGGAAATATTCTGTATTGCCGAGTTGATCGTGCTGCAGCTCGCGCCGTTAAACAGGTCAGCCGTGACATTGTAAATGCCCGCCGCCAGACCAGCCATCGCACCAATTGTCGTCGATACCAGCTTGTCCAGACCACCGAGGCTGGAGCCACAACCAAAGCTGAGTGACAGACAGAATCCGCCAGAGATCGTGTCCATTTCCGAGAGAGTTAATTCGCGCATTGCAGCCTCCATATATTGCTAATAATTCACTAATACATAGGCAAAATCGCCACAATCTCACAGATCGTTAATTTTTCATCAAATAGCAGGATAAAAAGAAACCCTTTTGATTTTATAGAAAAAATTCACGCACATCACTACATCACCCATTGAAATAACTTTATCAATTTACTCAAGTATTTGAAAATAATCAGAATTGTTTTGCTTCCGAAAGCGGCAAAAACACAGGAAATTTCTTTCTGAACATCATTGAGAAAAGCCCCGTTGCGACAAGCGCCATCCTTACCGATTTCATGCCTTTCTCACGAACAATTCATCGAATTTCGAGAGCAGTACGGGAGCAACATCACCGCTTGGGAGAACGTCGCCACGGCCAAGCAGATTAGGGTCTTTCGCCGCTCTCGCGACAGTCACGTAACCAACAGGCATACCGGGGAGCCGAGGCATTATGCTGGCTCATAAGCCGTTGCATTTTCGGAGGAGAAGTCAAAAAACACTTTTCCAAAACAGTTTCTTTTAAAAAATCGTTTTATTTCACGTTCTTTTTCATCCATGCGGTTGCGAAAGAACACTGTGAAACCAGTGTCAGATTTTCCGCCTGAGCCACTTCATAAGCGTGACGCACAAGCGCAGAGCCCACACCGCGCCCAGCCAGAGCTTCGGGCACGTCAGTATGCAGGATCATCAGGCTGTTCGCTGATTTCTGATAATCCAGCCAGGCAGTGACCTGATCAAGTTTCACTTCAAAGCGGTGAGCAACCTGATTGTCATGTATGTCCATGATACCTCCTGCTTCTCCAAGATCACGCATCGGAAAAGGAGTTCTCGACACCGAGCAGATACCGGGAGACACCGCATGATGGCGCTCCACGTCTGATCCGGTTTCATCAGGCCAGAAATTGGTGATCCTGAGAGTACAGCACACAGATCACTTTTTCGTTGCAAGGGCGGCAGACTGTCTTTCTGAATTCCGTCCTGATCATCACCACCACTTTACCGATCAGGAAGGGGATGATCTCGACCACATGAAGGCTCGCCTCTGCATAGTTTAAGGTCTGTGGGGATTCACATGATGGTTGATTTATGATTCAAGCTTTGGATGGAACGCTTTGTGCTGACAGACGCCCAATGGGCGCTGATTGAACCCCATTGCCTTGGCAAGCCTGCTGATCCTGGACGGAGCGGTCGGAACAACCGTCTTTTCATGGAAGCGGTGCTGTGGATTGTCCGAACGGGAAGTCCGTGGCGTGATCTGCCAGCCCTGTTTGGCAACTGGAGCACGGCCTTTCGTCGCTTCAGCGACTGGCGCGATGCCGATGTTTTCAAACGGATTTTCGATGCCCTTTCCGGTGATCCAGACATGGAATACGCCATGGTCGATGCAACGATCGTAAAGGTTCATCGTCATGGCCAGGGCGCAAAAGGGGGACTCAGAGCCAGGCCATAGGCCGCTCGAAAGGCGGCATGACGACGAAGATTCTCGCGCTGACGGATGCCTTGGGCAATCTCGTGCGTTTCCGTCTGATGCCCGGACAGCGTTTTGACAGCGTGGAAGCGCCACCGTTGATTGACGGCCTCGAGTTCGACGCCTTCATCGCCGACAAGGCATTCGACAGCAACGCCATCATTGCCGAACTGAATGAAAGGGGCGCAACAGTCGTCATTTCCCAGCATCCGCGACGTTCAAAACCGCTGCCGCTGGATCGGGAAATGTATAAATGGCGGCATTTGATCGAGAACTTCTTCTGCAAGCTCAAGGAATTCAAACGCATCGCAATGCGGGCCGACAAAACAGACAAAAGCTTCACCACAATGATCTACCTCGCAGCAGCCATCATCCATTCACGGTGAATCCCCACAGACCTTAAAACGCTTAGAAATAAATTCTTTATTTCTTAAAACGGCTTTCTGACCCTCCAAAAACCAAAGACAGCGGAAGCCCGACGCAAAAAGTGACGCAGACCCCGAGGGGAACCAGCCAGGGAAAGGCGATGCTGGCGCTTCGGGGATGAAAGCCGGTGATCAGCGCAGCCATGACCAGCACTGTGATCGCAAAAGCCACGATCGCCACATCTTCCGTCACCCCACGGAACAGAAGGCCGAGCAGAAACGCTCCCAGCAGCGCACCATAGGAATAGCCCGCGATCTGGAAGCCGAACAGCAACACCGACTGGGCCGAGGCGGAAAACGCGCAGGCTGTGGCGATCAGCGCCAGCGCCCAGAAACCGGTGACGCACCATGTCGCGGCACGGCTTGCGGGCCGTGTCGTTCCGACCAGATCGGCGAAGGTCGATCCGGTCATGGCGTTCAGCGCCGAAGACAGCGAACCCATCGTGGCGCTGATGATCCCGGCCACGAGCAAACCGGAGAGACCGGCGGGCAGATCATTGACAATGAAACGGGGGAAAAGCTCGTCCGGCGATTTCAATCCCAATGCCGGAAGAGGGACGCCTCCGTGTCGCGCCCACAGGAACAGACCGACCAGAGACAGCAGGGCGAACAGGACCGTCACCACAACGGCGCTGCCGACCATGGCGCGTTGCGCGTCACGGAGGGAACGGGCCGCGAGCGCGCGCTGCACCATAAGCTGGTCCGTTCCGTGCGAGGCCATTGCAAGGACCGCCCCGCCAAGCAGCGCCGTCAGCGGCGCATACGGGCTCGTCAAAACCGGCGCATGTAACGCAAAGGGCAACAGATGGCCGGAGCTGGAAAGCAGTCCCACCTGTTCCGGCGTGAGATGCTGCCAGAGCAGAAAGGCGCAGAGCGCAGCCCCGAAACTGTAGAGCAGGAATTGCGCCGCATCTGACCACACGACGGCACGCAACCCTCCGATGGCTGTGTAAAGCGCGGTCAGGCCGGTCAGACCCAGCAGAACCGCAAGCGGCGGCAGGGACAGGCCGCGTGCGGCGAGCAGGGCGCAGATGGGCAGTGTGGACGCAAACAGCCTCACAGCCTCCGCCAGCAGGCGCGTGACAAGGAACGTGACGGCGGCGAGTCGCTGCATCCGTCGCCCGAAACGAAGGGCGAGATACTGGTAGGCGCTGGCAAGATCGCCACGCATGTAGAGAGGCAACAGATAGCGTGCGACGACCATACGCCCCAGCAGATAGCCCCCACCGAGGCCAACAAACACCATTCCCTGCGCGTAGGCGATGCCGGGAACGCTGATGACCGTCAGTGTCGAGGTTTCCGTCGCGACAATGGACAGGCAGATGGCCCAGGCTGGCAGGCTGCGATGCGCGTCCAGCAGATCTTCCGGCGAACGGGCTTTCTTGCGTCCCCACGGCACGGCCCCGGACAGAGCGAGCGACCCTGTGGTGAGCGCGGCAAGCCAGAGGATAATGACGATCGGATCGAGCAGGCTGATCATGGAGAAATGGCAGTGGGCAGGAAAGGCACGGCGGTCTCTGAATGGCTGTGATGAGAATGTGGAGCGTGATCGTAACGAAAGCAAACAGATTGCATGGAGAGGGCTGATGGGCTAGCGGCTGAAAGATGAAGCGCGCCCTCCTTTCCGTTCCTGTCCCCGGCATGCCGCAACGTCCCGGAAAACGGGGCTGGAAAGTCGGTGTCCTCCTCTGTCTGCTCGTTATTTACGCCGCCGGACTCTTTTACATGACGCGCCCCGGCAAGATCATGGTGCCGCCCATCGTCCAGCGGATATCCATCAGAATCCTGCCATGGCGGATGGTGATTCCGAATGTCCCGCTTCCGGCTCCTGTTCTTGAGTCCCTCCCTGTAGTGCGGATTCCCCCTCCACATCTGCCTGACGGAAGAACTGTCCAGAGAAACAGACACTGATCCGTGATCATGCCAACTGTTATCTTTTTTTATATTTTTATCTATAAGGAGTGAGGTAGGCTATTGTTCCCGGGTGCGTAAATGGACGACCAGATTATTTTCGACAGCGATGATATTGTTGTCCATTTTCACAAGGGCAGTTCAGACTTTCTTGTCATTACGTTTATCGGTATCGGTCACGAGGAAAGCGCCTCAACCCTTTACTTCGGAAAACCTGTTTTCCAGAAGTATGATATTTCATGCATCGGCATCACAACCAGACAGCGCAACTGGTATTACTCCCCCAACATGCACAAGGCGCTGGAAGTCATCTGGCGCTACTCCGCAGGATACAGAAAGACAATCGCCATCGGCCTGTCCGCCGGAGCCTACGCCGCCATCAAATATTCAATGGTGCTCAAGACCGACGTCACGATAGCCCTTGCGCCCCAGCTTTCCATCGATGACAGGGAGACGGGTGTTATCCCTGAATGGGCGGCGCTGTGCACATCGTCAATGCGTGGCATGGGGATCAAGCGGGAGGATATCAGCGGCGATATCTTCATTCTCCATGACCGACATCACAAGGACGACCGGCAGGCGGCTGAGACCATTCTCAGCTATACGCTTGGTCGTTCGGACGTTGTGGTCGCGCTCGTCAACATCCCGAGCGCGGGCCATATTGTCTATGAGAGCCTCAAGGGCAGCAAAAACCTGATGGCGCTGATCGAGACGGCCAGTTCCACTCTCCCCGTGCGGGAACGTCAGGCCCTGCTGGCGCAACAGACACGCGCCTTCCGCCGCGAGAACGCCGTCAATGTCTACAACCGTATTCGGGCCGGGTTTGAACGGCATCCGCTGCTGACATGGCAACTGCTTGCCAGCAGGCGTTTTGCGGATGTGCGGAAAATTGACGACATCCTGAATGACGAAACGGTATTTTACAGGCTCGCGGCCATTCTGAACAACCGGGGATACACCCATCAGGCGCGGACCCTGCTCAGAGCGATGATCTGCTACCATACGACCGAAGATTTTCGTCTGTATTCCCTGAAGGATGAGCCGTTTATCGAAGGCCGTCCCGTCTTTCTGGACCATCGGGGACGAACACTTGGATATTCACTGAAACGGCGGCAGTTCACGAGTTCGAACATCGTCTGGATGGAAGGCGATGCCGTGCCTGTCAGCTCCATTGAATATGATGGGATCGTCTATCCGACAGTCTCCTACCTTGGGAAAAACTTTTTCCCTGAAAAACAGGAGGGCTGGATTTCGCTGGCAGCGACACCGGGCAACCTGTCTGTGGTGAAACAGGGCAAATGCAGCGGTATCCGTGCGGAAGACGGAACCTTCGTTTCGATCGTGGGGGATTTCGTTTCGGGATGGACACGGGAATGTCTGAGTTACGAGACTTTTTCCGGGATACTGCTGTAATCGACGCATCGCGGAGGCCGTACGACCGTCCCCGCTGCCTGCAATGTCCGCCGCTGTAGAGCGTCAGCCGACAAAAGATCTGCCGACTGTATGGCGTCTGACAAAACCCTGCCATAATCTGTCCGTTATTACGGGTTTCAGGAGCCCTGACAGACAAGGCAGTATTTCAAGGCATGCACAAGCCCTCTCTCACCATTGTTCATGTCGGTCCGTTCATGACCGGCCTGCGTGTGGGACCGAAGCACTCCGTCCAGATCAAGCTGTCCAACGGCCTCATCAGACAGGGCCACCTCGTGCTGAATTTCGCCGATCGCGATGTCGCAAGAGCCTCGTCTTTTTTCGGAAGCCGCAAGTTCGGACGCCGGGCGGTCAACAAGGCGCTCATAGCATTCTGCCGTCAGCACAGCCCTGATATTCTGTTGATGGGACACGCGGATATGATTGATGCCGGGACGGTCGCCGCCGTGCGAGCTATCGTCCCCAACGTGCGAATTGCCCAGTGGAACGTGGACCCGCTGTTCGAGCCGGACAATGTGCGGCGCATCCGCGGCAAGCTCGGGGTTGTGGATAAAACCTTCATTTCAACGGCGGGAGAACCGCTTGAGCAGATGCGTGACAGCGGTCACGCCATGAGCTTTCTCCCAAATCCGGTCGATTTTTCCATTGAAACCGGCCGTGCGGATCTGGCCCGCACTCTGCCCAACGACCTGTTTTACGCCTGCGGACATCCCTCCCGCCCTCTACGCGAAATCTGTGATCGCGAATGGGATATGGATGAATTCATCAGACTTGTCGGCGCACGTCTGCCATCTCTTCGCATGGCTCTGGGTGGCATTGAGGGACGACCCCATTTTTCAGGCGCCGGATATCAGCGGGTTCTGGAAACCAGCGCCATAGGGCTGAACATTTCCAGACGTGCCGATTACCCTCTCTATACATCCGACCGCATCGCGCATCTTGCGGGAAACGGCTGTGTCGTGGCGATTGAGCGGGCGACGGGTTACACGGATTACTTCTCTGAAGAGGAAATGCTGTTCTTTTCAGAGATCGATGAACTGATCGAAAAACTCGCCCGCCTCACCGCCGATCCTGAAGAGCGCATGCGGATCGGCTCAGCCGGTCGCGCCCGTTATGCCGCACGCTTCAACGAGCAGGCCGTAGCCAAGTTCATGATCGACGTGATCATGGATGAGTGCGCACCGGAAGCGATGCCCTGGTGAGAACAATGCTCGCCCCGCCCCGTCTTCTGGCGCAACTGTGGCGCACAGACCGCCGGACGCTCCTGCATGAGCTGATGCTTTTCTTTGTCGGCTCAGGCTTCATTCTTCCCAATGAGCCTGTCTGGTCAGATGTTTTCTATATCGGGATTATGCCGCTTTTCATCTATGCCGTCTGCAGAAAGGATTTTGACGTCCGTTTGAAATCCTGCCCGGCTCCGCTTCTTGCCGCAGCCGGGATCATGGCGTCCTTCTGCATCAGCATCGTGCTGAATATGACGACACTCTCGCAGACAGGCCCGGCTGCTTTCTGGATGTGGAATATCCTCTGCACGTCCATCTTCGTTTTTCTGCTGACCGACGCCTTTACGAAACAGGCTGATTACCGTGACCGTCTCATCCGGCTGATGATCAGCGCGGGCATGATCAATATCCTGATCGCCGTGCCTCTGCGCCTCGTGTTTCAGCCGCCGCCCTGGGAAGGTGACATTCTGAGAATGCAGGGATGGGGGCTGACCCGGCATCCCATTCTGGGAGCCGTCATCATGGGCAGCATCCTGCTGATGGCGCTGTCCCGAGCTCTTTCCCGCCATAAATGGTATGACTGGGCTGCAACTCTACTGGCGCTGGCTTTTATTCTCCTGACAGGAAGCCGGGGACCGTTAATCGGCATTCTTCTGGCCATGCCGGTTCTTGCCGGCATGAAGTATCCGAAAACAATACTGACTGCCCTGCCCATCCTTGCGATCATTATGATGATCGGACTCCGGGCGGATGTCGGCGTTTTCCATCTCGTGCAGGAACAGATCGGCCGAGGGGATTCGCATCGGCTTATGCTGTGGTCTCTTTCCTGGCACGACATCTGCCAGATGCCTGTTTTCGGTCATGGCCCGGCCTGGAAATTCAGCAATCCCGGGGAACCTTTTCCACACAACCTGCTTCTTTCCACCTGGCTGTACGCCGGCGCCGTCGGGGTCGTCTCTCTGCTGGTTTATCTGGGCTGCGTGTGCAGAAGCCTGTTTTCATCCTCTGCACACACAGCCCGCCCCCTGAGCATCGCCATCCTGCTCCATACGGTAGTCAGTTCGATGACGGATTTCGCGCAGGTTGTGAAAGGACCGGCGCCCATGTGGTACATGTTCTGGCTGGCAACGCTCTTCGCCGCGCAGATCAGCCCGCAACCGAAACAGCCGATGAAAAAAGCGCCACTTCCCTCTTCTGCCTGAGGCGCTCTGGGGTACGTTCATGTGTGCGGCGGCAGCCCGGGTGCTTTGCAAGGTTTTACTCCATATCCGGAGCAAAATCCCTGATCCCGGTTTCTCCCGTGCCAGCTTTCCACCCCCTGCCCCGTCTGTGCCGATGCGGGTTACGGCATGCCGGGGGGCGCTCAGAGCCATGTCGCATGAAGAAAAACCCCGTTTTCCGTGCAACAGGGAGCTGATATTACCCCGGCGGGGCTTGCGTTTCGGAAGCGGCTGGCTCATCTCCTGAAAGAGATACAGGACTTAAAAAGTCCCCTTTAATGGCCGGGACGCTTTGACTGGCAGAATCAGCGCACTAGTGCGTCTGAAGGAGAGTTTGTCATGTTTATCGAAACCGAAGGGACGCCCAATCCCAACACGCTGAAATTCCTGCCCGGCCGCGACGTGACGGGCGAGGCCGGAACCATCGACTTCATCGATGCGGATGCTGTTGCCGGGCGGTCCCTGCTGGCGGAAGCCCTGTTCGAATTGCCGGGCGTCTCGCGGGTGTTCATGGGATCTGACTTTGTTTCCGTGACCAAGGCGGATTCCGAGGACTGGTCCGAACTCAAGCCGCAGATTCTCTCCGCGCTGGTAGACCACTTCGTCTCCGGTCGCCCGACCGTCGAAGCAGGCGCCGCATCGGTTGAAGATCCCGTGACACCCGGCGATGAAGAGATCGTCCAGCAGATCAAGGAACTTCTGGAGACGCGCGTCCGTCCGGCAGTCGCCAGCGACGGCGGTGACATCGTTTTCCGCGGATACCGGGAAGGGATTGTCCGTCTGAGCATGCAGGGCGCCTGCTCCGGCTGCCCGTCCTCAGGCGCAACGCTCAAACACGGCGTCGAGAACATGCTACGGCATTACGTTCCGGAGATTGTCTCGGTCGAACAGGTTGTCGACTGAACATTTGCGGTTTCCTGATAAGGCAGAACGGTTCCCCGGGAACCGTTTTTTCGGCAACCTCATGGTCTCCGAAGATTTTTGAAAAAGCCTCACCAGAAACTGTCTTATACAAACCCGGGAAAAGATTGACTCTTGTGAGGACGTTTTCCGGGGCGTTGCTCCGAACCCCACCAAAGGCCATTGGCCTTCGGAAACCGAGTTTATTATCAATAAATCGGGGCGCAGGGGCCTACGGTCCCTGCCGGGTGCGAGTGGAGCCCATGTTGAGCTTTCACTGTGTCACTGTCAAAGCGGGTTGGTATCAGACGGTCAGCATGACTGGCTGACCTTTGCAGAGGTTGATGCCGGTCCCACACCGCACCGGCCCCGGCAAGAGGGATCAGCCCCCGCCCAAGGTGACAAAAGAAAAGAGCGTGTCTTCCCTTGCCGTGAAGACACGCTCTTTTTCTGAGATCAGAACTCTTCGTAAACGGCAGGGTCCTGCCCCTTTAACCGCCCATCCGGACGGGCCAGTGAAACGATGTTCTTCATATCATCTTCGGTCAGGGAAAAATCAAAAATGGATTTGTTTTCCATCTGACGCTTGTGACTGGCCGCCTTGGGGATAGGAACACATCCCAGTTGGTGATGCCAGCGCAGGATAATCTGGGCGACCGACTTCCCGTGATGTGCAGCGATTTTTTCCAGAACAGGGTTCGTGAGAAGATCGTTGGCGCGCCCCAGAGGACTCCATGACTGCGTCAGGATGCCATGCTTGCTGTTATAGGCCCGCATGTCTTCCTGCGGGAAATAGGGATGAAGCTCGATCTGGTTGATGCTCGGTAAAACCCCCGTCTCTTCCTTCAACCGGTCAATATGTTCGGGCAGGAAATTACAGACCGCGATGGATTTTATATAGCCGCGCTTTTGGGCTTCGATCAGCGCTTTCCAGGCCTCGACATACAGTCCCTGTTTCGGGTTGGGCCAGTGGATATAATAAAGGTCATAGTAGTCGAGCTGGGCGCGATAGAGAGACTCTTCAATCGTCGCAATCGCCTCGTCAAATTTATGGTGGCGTCCGGGTAGTTTGGAAGCAATGCGCAGATGGTCGCGCTTGCGCCCACTTTCACGAACAGCTTTCCCGACCGCACCCTCGTTTTCATAATTGAAGGCGCTATCGAGGGCGTGGTACCCCGCCTCAATGGCGCTTTTCATGCCATCGACACCGGCTTTGCCATTCATCTTATACGTGCCGAATGTCAGAGCCGGAAACGACAGTCCGTCATTCAATGTAAGATCGGGGATATGCATGGTGATCTCCCAAATGATTATTGATTGCCTGCATGTCTGATACGACATCAAGTCCGGCCACATTGCCGGATATGCCCGGTTTGTTACGGACGCAGGCACATTCATGTGGCAGCGTTGCGCTGTTTATCACGATAAAAATATAACCGGCGACTGGCAATGAAGTTTCAGGACGACATGATGCCAGCGGTCCTGCTGCCCGATCTTTGTGCCGGGAAAGATTTGCGGGGTGCAGCCTCACACACCGCCAAAGGCCCGCCTTTGGAAACCGTTTACTATCAATCGGGGTGAAGGGGCCTGCGGTCTCTTCCGGGTGCGGGCAACGCCCGCATCCCCGCAAAGATCAGTCAGGGATGCCGATCGTGTGAACACCCGGTTTCCCGGGGAGACACTGAAGCAGGTCTCCCCTGACAGACAGCCGCCGGTCTTACCGGGCAGCGACCAGTTGATGGGCCGTGTGAGCCAGCGCTTCCTGATTGGGAGCGCCAAGGGCATGCACGATCACAGGATCAAACAGGCTGGTGAAGGAAGCCGGATGGACGCCCATCCACAGCGTGACCACAGCCAGCGGCACGAGCACCAACATCTCGGCAGGCGTCAGGTCACGCAGCAAGCCGACAGTACCCTTCACGGACCCGAAAATCACATCGCGGTAGAGCGCCAGCATATAGACCGCGCCCATGATCATCGTCATGCCAGCGAGCAGGGCCAGCCAGAAAGAGACATGGATCGCCCCCATCAGGACCAGCAGTTCGCCTACGAAGGAGCCGGTTCCCGGAAGACCGACATTGGCCATCGTGAACAGCATGGCCAGCGAAGCCAGTGCGGGCATGCGGAACGCCACACCGCCAAGCGCGGAGATGTCACGGGTCTCGGCGCGCCATGCGATGGCGGCGACACAGAAGAACAGCGCCGCGATGATCACGCCATGCGACAGCATCTGATAGATCGCGCCGTCCACGCCCTCTGCATTGAGGGTGAACAGGCCGACAGCAATCATGCCCATATGTGAGAAAGAGGAATAGGCGATCACCTTCTTCATGTCCTTCTGGGCGAAGGCGATGAAGGCGGCGTAGACGATGGCGATGACGCCCAGCGGCAGGATGTAGGGTGCGAAGCGATGCACCGCTTCAGGAAACATCAGGACGCCAAAGCGCAGCAGACCGTAAGCGCCTGTCTTTGACAGCACGCCCGACAGCAGCGCCGTCGTCGGCGTGGGAGCCTCGGTGTAGGCATCCGGCAGCCACGCATGCAGCGGGAACAGCGGCAGTTTCACGCCGAAGGCAAGAACGAAGGCCATCAGCAGCCAGCACTGCACGGACAGCGAGAAATGCCCCTGCATCAGCGCAGGAATGTCGGTCGTGCCCGCCATGTTCCACATCGCCACGAGGGCGACGAGCATGAACAGTGAGCCGCCGAAGGTGAACAGGAAGAACTGGAGCGACGCCCAAACGCGCTTCGGCCCACCCCAGACGCCGATCATCAGGCTCGCCGGGATCAGCGTCGCCTCATAGAACATGTAGAACACGACCAGATCGAGCGCCGAGAACAGACCCATCAGCGCCGTTTCCAGAAACATGACAGCGGCCATGAAGTCGCAGGCCCGTCCCTGAATGCTGCGCCATCCCGCACCGATCGAGAGCGGCGTCAGGAAGGCAGTCAGCAGCACGAAGACAAGACTGATCCCGTCGACGCCCGTATGATAGGAGATGCCGAAGTTCGGCATCCACGCCAGTTGCGTCTCATACTGCGCGCCCGGTATCTGCGGATCGAAGCCGGTCCACATGACAACCGAAAGCGCCAGCACCGCGAGGCTCGTCCACAGCGCGATCCATCGTCCCGTCCGGTCCGCCGTCTCCGGCGTGCCCTTGGCGAGGAGAATGGCAAGCCCCCCAAGAAGAGGCAGATAGGTAACGAGGGTAAGAAGGATCGGGTGCACGGCGTACTCACAGGGTTCGGTACGATAATTCTGCCGAGACCTTAGCGCTCCGATCCCTGCACGACCAGTCATGAGTCGCGCGGGACACCCCTCCCGCGTCAGCAAACCCCGTTGCCGGGTCCCTTTTCCGGTCTGCCGGAGACCGCGCCCTCCATGGCGTACCGGGACGTCACACGCGGAATGACAGGCGCGATTCCGCCGATTCGTCCCATTTTACCGGTCAGTCCTCCCTCACGGGGAACTGCCCGCACCCCTGAACGTGGAGAAAGAATCTGACATGCAAAAACGGCACCCCGGAAAGGGTGCCGCTGTATCATGTCACCGTATTGTGAAAGCTGATCAGGAGGGTTGAGCGGTTTTGTGACGCTCGACCTGAAGCTTGAGCGCGTTCAGGATGGCAGTGATCTGACCACCATGCTGCTGGATGAAGGACGCATAATCCTGACGCTGCGTCAGGCGAAGACTAGCGCCTTCCGCGAGCACGTCCACGACCTTCGGCGCACCGCTGCTGTTGCTGACGATCCATTCAAGGTTGGCGTCAGCCTGCTGCGGGCGGTGCAGGATCGTGTCAACGGACAGGTCGTCACCCTTGGGCGTGGCGCTGCCGATCGTGAAGCTGACGCCGCGATAGTCGCCCAGCTTGTCGGTGATCGTGTTGACCAGCACCTGCCGGAACAGGCTCAGATACTCAGCCTGCTGCGCCGGTGTTGCCATGCGCCAGTACCGGCCAAGGCAGAAACGGCCGATAGCGTCGACATCCACATCACTCTGCAGGATGGGAAGGACCTTTTCCTTCTTCTGCGCAGCAGACAGGTTGCTGTTCACGATCGTAACCAGACGATCACCAAGGTTATGCACGAATGCTGTGGCGGATTGCTCGGCCGAGGCCGGGCGCGCAATGCCGGATACCAGACCGGCTGCGACAAGCGTTCCGAGCAGGAAGCGGCGGGTGAAACTGATCTTCATGATAACTCTGCCCCTGATCTTCTTCTGGAATCTTCTTAAGGCGGATCAATTATACCAGTCGGGAACGGTCGCCCGATGGTCATTCTTGATGGCGTCCGCCATAGCCTTGCGCTGCTGCTGATAGGCGCTGCGGATGGTCGCGTACGGATCAAGCGCATCGCGCTGCACCTGATCCAGATCATCAAGATGATTGGCCCGGGTATTGATCACGCCCATGATATTATAGGCCCAGTTGAATGTCAGCAGGCCATAGCCACGCGGAACATAGTTCCACGGGGAAAGCCCCTGATCCAGACCATAGCCGATGCCATCACGGAAGGTGGACGGTCCCATCATGGGCAGGAAGAGATACGGCCCGGAAGGGATACCCCATGTCGCCAGCGTCAGGCCGCCATCATTGTCGTGGTGCGGATAGCCGGCATACTTCGCCACGTCGATGAAGCCGCCGACACCTGCGACCATGTTGATGCACCAGCGGACAAAGGCGTCGCCCGCACGGCGCGGCTTGCCTGCGCCGACATCGTTGAAGAACACCACCGGCTCGTTCATGGTCTGCACCATGTTGCCCAGCGATTTCCGCACGGGAACAGGCACAGCCCACACATAGGCCTTGGCGACAGGACGCGTGGAGTATTTGTCGACCGTTACCGAGAGATTGTACATCTTCCGGTTGAGCGGCTCATACTTGTCGTTGGCTTCCTGATATTCAGCGAGAGCGTCAGGGTCGGTCGGCTTGGGCGCCACCATGGACGAGCAGCCCGCGAGAACCAGAGTGCCCAGCATCAGGGTTCCGTTACGGAAAGCACGGATGCGGGTTTTTACTGAGTGGCCCGAAGCACCGGAAAAAGGTTCCAGATGCAGGTCTTCCTTCACTGAGCCCATGCCCGTCAGTCTCTCCGTTACCCCGTCAGCCCTCCCCGGGACCGCAAGGCCAGCCAGCAGGACGAACATCATTATGCTTCTTTGAGCGTCTCTCTATTGCCCTGTCTAACACGTCGTCGCCCGGATGCAATCAGTTGCCTCCGCACTCCCGCCATCCGAACCGGACGGTCTCAAGTGTTAAGAACGTGAAACATCGCCGGAGGTTGAGACTCCGCTGTCTTTAATCAGGCGCTTTTCGGCGTCTGTTGCGGCAAAGGCACAGCGCCCCTCCCGAAGGACCGGTTGCGGAACTGCGTCCACAGCCCGGCTTCCTCACCTGAACAAAAGCCTGACAACAAAAGCCCGGCCCCCATGGCGGGGAGCCGGGCTGTAGAGAACCGGATCAGACCGGAGCGCGTGAACGAAAAGCGCGGATCAAAGGGCGCGATCAGAAGGACTGATCGTCACCACCACCCCAGTCTCCACCATCGCCGCCCCAGCCGCCATCATCGCCTCCGGCATCGAAGCCCGGATCAGCCGTGGTGCCTGCGCCCGCAAACGGATCAGAAGCACCTGCCGCAGAATCCCCGTAATAGTTGTTGACGACCGTCTGGTCGGGAGCCCCCCAACCGCCGGCAGCCGCGCCAGTATCGTGATGGCCGCTGAACAGGCCTTCAAGCGCATTCGCCGCCATCATGCCGCCCGCGACGCCTGCCGCGGTTGTCAGGGCAGACCCCAGAAAGCCCGATCCACCCTGCCGGAACATACCAGGCTGAAACCCCGGCGGCATGGGCTGCATCTGTGGTTGCATCTGCGGCTGCTGGGCATAACCCGGCTGACCACCCCAACCCGGAGGAGGAGCCTGCTGCGTACGCTGCTGGCCACCGCCGAACAGCCCGCCGAAAAAACCACCCGAGCTGCCTTTCGACTGCTGAGCCTGTTGCAGGGCCTGCTGCGCCTGCTGAAGCTGGAACTGCAACTCGCGAATACGGTTCTGCGCCTCGACGAGCGCCGCTTCCTGCACCACCGCCATCTGCGTGACGCGGTAACGCGCCTCCGGATATCTCTGGAAGTTCTGGGCGATGAAGGTATCAGCTTCGGGGTCGATCGGCGGCAGGGACGGGTTGGTGGATGGCACGCTTCCGATCCCGGCCTGCGGTGCCCCGCCGACACGCGCAATGAAGTTAGATATCAGATCGCGTTCCTGATTATTCATCTGTTTGATCCCTCATGGCCACGCTGGTTGGACTACCCGATATTTAAGATGGGAGCAGGGCGCGGAAACGGCAACCCTGCCCCAAAAACGTCATCTCACCCTCATTCTGGTCACGGAATTAGGGGTTTTTTGCGCCGGTGCCGTAAATGACAGTCAGTCGGGCCGACGCCAGACGGTGATGATGCACCATGAACCCGACGAGGGCCGGGCTGGAATCGGCGGTCACTTCAAGCTGCGGAACGTCCAGCGCCGTGACGGTGAACACATAGCGATGGATGTGACCGGGAGGAGGCGCGGCTCCACCATAGCCGGGAACACCGAAATCGGTCCGCACCTCAAGCGCGCCTTCCGGCAGATCGCCCTTGCCCGAACCTGCTCCCTCGGCCAGCGACGCCACGTCTGCCGGAATGTTGGCGACCACCCAGTGCCACCAGCCGGAACCGGTGGGTGCGTCAGGATCATATAGCGTGACGACAAAGCTCCTCGTTCCGGCGGGAGCCCCTTCCCATTGCAGCGGAGGAGACAGATTGCTCCCCGTCTGCCCCATACCGGAATAGACCTGTGTCTGGGGCATCACGGCACCATTGCTGAAAGCAGGGCTCGTCAATGTGAAAGCCATGAGAGGGCTCCTATCGTATGGTCTTTTTTCGATTACCAGTTGAGGCTGATCAGCCAGAACTCTTCCGAGGTCAGCGTCACCCCGTCGTTCTTCGGTGACTCTGAGGCGGCGTGAGCAAGGGCCGCAATACGCTCGACCATGATGGTTTTACGCTGATGCGCTTCCGAGGACTCGTTGGCGGCCTTGAGCACGTCGAGGGACGTCTTGGCGGCTTTGGCGACACGGGCGGCATCAAGCAGCGCGTAGGACATGGAAGGTCTCCTGCAAACAATTCGGATCAGATGATCTGCGGGCAAAATGGGCCGTCGGCGCTTTCTGTTCAAGAGCGGGATGATCCTGTCGGCAAACAGCACGATGAATCCCCGCATTACCTTTTCCTGTGAGAGCGAGCGGCATGGAGTGACTTCAGCTCCTTTGCTCCAGTTAGTGTACATCGCGTCACAATGAAAAATATTACCCTGAAAATAAAAGAGGTATTTTTAAAAACAAATATATTCCGTAACATTTATTATTTCATCATGTTGATGAAATATGGTTATTTTTCTTGCTTTTCATTCGTCACCATGTGAACACCCTCTTCGGTGGATGCTCTGATATAAGGGTCGCTGACGCACGTTGTGTCAGTCCGTCCCGTTGGAAGTTACGATTGCGCACGTGTTCTGTGCGCGACCACCATGTCGAAAAGGAGCCTCGTTATGACAACAGGCACCGTAAAGTGGTTTAATTCTACAAAAGGTTTTGGATTCATTCAGCCGGAGGACGGTTCTCCGGATGTATTCGTCCACATTACAGCCCTTGAGCGCGCCGGCATGGCCACGCTGAATGAAGGACAGCAGATTTCATACGAGATCGAAGCTGGCCGTAACGGCAAGAAGTCCGCAGTCAACCTTAAGGCCGCGTGATTTAAAGATCGGCAGTCATGCCATCTGGAAGAGCCGTCCGGTCAGGACGGCTTTTTTTATGTGCATTCTCCGAACATGATCCCCCCGTCCCAGTGACAATTCGTTTCGAAAAAGTCCACCTTCCCGTCGGGCAGCCTGTCGGTTTTTCTGATCATGGCATCCCCTTGGATCGTTCGAAAATTCTCCCGTATTTACAGATTTCTTTCTCTGGATCAGTCTGACGGTAGCCTTCCCCCGCCCCGTTCATTCAGATCTGTTTACGTATGAAAATGACACTCCCTGTTCTGTACACTTTCCGACGCTGCCCCTACGCAATGCGGGCGCGTCTTGCCCTTCTGTCCAGCGGGGCCAACTGTGAATGTCGGGAAATCAGGTTGTCGGAAAAACCCGCGGCCATGCTGGATGTGTCACCAAAAGGCACTGTTCCTGTTCTGGTTTTATCTGAAGGCCACGTCATTAATCAAAGTCTGGACATCATGAAATGGGCGCTATCGCACTCCGACCCTGAACACTGGCTGAAGAACGCACGTTACGACCTGATCGAACGTAATGACACTCTCTTCAAATATCATCTCGATCATTACAAATACGCCACACGCCATCAAAGCGATCCCCATCATCACCGTCAGGAAGCCTTTCGAATTCTTCTTGATCTGGAAAAGATACTGAATATCACGCCTTTTCTGAACGGAGCAGATTTCGGGCTTACGGACGCCGCCATAGCTCCCTTTATCCGTCAGTTTTTCGCGACGGATTCAGTCTGGTTCGCAACACAGAACATTCCCCGTCTGCAAACATGGCTCACGGATTTCATATCCTCACACCGTTTCGAGCAAATCATGCATCGTTTCAGCCCCTGGCAGCCAGATGACGCACCTGTCTTTCTCAGAAATGACGTATCCAACCGATAGCATTCAGAAAACAGACCACCCCGCAGCCGGTGGCGCAACACTGGCCGCGCTCTGCCCGTGCCTGTCCAGAAGCATTTTGACCAAACCGGTTTTTTTCACATCCTCAACAAAATCCTGCAACCATGCTCTCGCGATTTCGCGTCCTCTGGGAACTCCCATCCCCTGCTCTATCGCCGTGAAACGTCCCGGCAGCACCCGATAGCCCGGATGATCGGCAGCGTAAGCCGCCAGAGGCTGGCGCACACCGGCGGCGGCATCCAGTTGCTGCGCTACAAACAGAGCAATAGCGTCAGGCGAGGTCGCCGCCCTTTCAAGAGACGCCTGTTTCAGATGACGTGTCAGAAACAGGTCGTAAGCAGCGCCCTGTCCGACAGCGATGCGCGCCCCCGCGTGATCCAGCTCATCAACGGCCTGATAGGTCGCGTCCTCACGAACAAGATAGGTTCCCTCAATCACAACATAGGGTGCGGTAAAAAGAATCTCAGCCGCGCGCACCGGGTCCACCGCCAGAAACATCATATCCAGTTCACCGGACGAAACAGCCTGCGTTACCTTGCCTGCCGCGTCAAAGGGGATGAATTCGATCTCGACCTCCAGCCGCCGTCCGACTTCCCGCGCCAGATCGACCGAGACGCCCGCCAGTTCTCCCGTAGCCGCGTCACGCCCTGCCAGAACAGGATTTCCCAGATTGATCGCCGTCCTGATGGCGCCCTGCGGCGCCAGTTCACGAAGAATCTCATCTGTTTTCATGCGGTCCTCTCTCTCTGGTTCCACCCCACTCAGGCAGGATGCAGCCTATCTCTGGCGGGACGCTGGAACTGTAAAGGCTGAAAACGCAAGCTGTATTGATCTGTAAATTCTCCATATTTTAAAACATACTCTTTCGAGACAAGAGATTCGGTTCCATCACGCAGAAAAGCCTATCGGGAGACTGCGTTCATGCCGACACGGACCAGACCGTGAATATTTCCCACCGCCAGCGCCAGTATCCGGTTCCAGTATATGGCTGCATCAACCGTGACGACGGCCCCACACAACCCGAACAATGGCTCTGACCCCGGTTGCCTCTTCTTATTCCTCGACTGACCAAACCACACAGTCAGAGAACCGGGCTCCTTCAACGCTGCAAAGAGGAAACGCCGCTATCGTCACAGGCTTCAGTCTGCCCATACCGCGCAGCTATCAGCCCGACTTCCCACCCGAAAATTCCGTCACGACCTCACCCTCGATGCAGGGGACCATGCAGTCATGCACTGCACGTTCTGAGATTACCTTGAAGCCGATGACAGGCAGCGGCCTGCGATCTTTTCAAACAGGGCCGGCGTCCTTTCCAGCAGAAGCTGAAAACATAAGTCACGCATTCCGGGAGAGCAGACCCAGCCCGTCTGCCCTTTATCCCCCAACCCATCAGGACGCCGTGCCCCCCACGGTCAGACCCGTCATTTTCAGGGTAGGCTGCCCCACGCCGACAGGAACCCCCTGCCCCGCTTTGCCGCAGGTGCCGATTCCCGGATCAAGCGCCACATCAGAGCCAATCATGGAAATGGATGTCATCGCGTCGGCGCCATTGCCGATCAGGGTCGCCCCCTTGACCGGAGCTGTCACTTTTCCATCCTCGATCATGTAGGCTTCCGACGCCGCGAACACGAATTTTCCGGACGTGATATCGACCTGACCGCCACCGAAATTCACCGCATAGAGGCCGCGTTTTACTGAACGGATCATATCGTCAGTGCTCGCCTGGCCCGCCAGCATGAGCGTGTTGGTCATACGGGGTAGCGGCATATAGCCGTAAGACTGACGACGTCCGTTCCCTGTGGGGGCAACACCCATCAGACGGGCATTCAGACGATCCTGAATGAAGCCTGTCAGAATACCATCCTCGATCATCACCGTTCTGCCGGAGGGCGTGCCTTCGTCATCCACCGTCAGGCTCCCGCGACGGTCAGGCAATGTGCCGTCATCCACCACCGTCACGCCGGGGCTGGCGACGCGTTTTCCCATCAGATCCGAGAACATGGATGTCTTCTTGCGGTTGAAATCGCCCTCCAGACCGTGACCGACCGCTTCATGCAGAAGAATGCCGGGCCAGCCGGAGCCCAGAACGATTTCCATTTCACCAGCCGGAGCAGGACGTGCGTCGAGATTGATCAGAGCAGTCCGCAGCGCCTCGTTCACACCATGTTGCCAGGCACTTTCCTCCAGCAGCTTCGTCACACTATAGCGACCGCCGAAGCCGTACGACCCACTTTCGCGACGGCCATCCTTCTCCACCACGACAGAGATGTTGAGACGCACCAGTGGACGGATATCCGCGACTCTCAACCCGTCCGCCCGGATGATCTGCACCGCCTGCCATTCGGACGCGATGGACGCCATCACCTGCACGACACGACTGTCCCTGCCACGCGCATAAGCGTCGATCTGCCCAAGCAGGGCGGCGCGTCGGGCGAAATCCGTTTCATGCAGCGGATTGTTGTCGCTGTAGAGGCGGGTGTTGGTCGAACGCGGAGGCGGCGTCATGACGCCGGAGCGGCCGTTTCGTACGGCGGACACCGTCTCGGCGGCCCGCTTCAGGGAGGATGTGCTGATCTCGTCGGAATGGGCAAACCCGGTTTCCTCACCCAACACGCTGCGCAGACCAAAGCCGCTGGACGTATCAAAGGACGCTGACCGGATGACACCGTCATCAAGCGCCAGCCCTTCACTTTCCCGATATTCCAGAAAGAGTTCCCCGTCTTCCATGCCTTCCAGCGCATGGGTGGTCATGCTCTCCGCTTCGTCCCGGCTCAGCCGGCCACCGGCGCGTTCGAAGAAAAGATGATCCGTCGCGGCAAGAGGCCCAAGCCCCGCCACCGAGGACTGCACGCTCTTCTCCCCGGCGGAGACGGCAACATTCCGGGTTGAGGCGGTGGACGACATGGGCAAAACTCCGGAGCAGAAAGCGGGAACGTCCTTGCGGACGTTCACCATCACGATACGTCCTCATGTCATAACCGGTTTCTTCCTGCCCGGAAAACCCGGCAGAGGTTATTGCGTCATTATCCTTGCAGGGACCCGGTCGCACGAAAGGATTTCTCTTGAGGCGTTACCCTCTCTCCTTCCTCGCATATTCTCTGACCTCCAGCCTTTTCGCCTCTTTCCTGCTGTCGTCATGGCCAGTGTCTGCGCAGACCACACGGCCCGGAGACCCGGTAATGATCGCCAATTCTCACGACGACGGGACAGTCCCGCCTTCCAGCACGCCTCCCGCCGTTTTTCTGCACCCCACCATCATTCCTCCGCCTCAGGCTCCGAAGCTCCCTGCCCGGCAGGATCTGAGGCCTCCTTCGATCGCGCTGGACGGGCTGTTCGCGGCCATCGGGAAAGCGCGCATCTTCACGGACGCGAAAGCCGCTGCGGACGCATATCCCAACCGGCCACCGGAAGAGATACTGGCGACATGGCGCGCGCAAAGGGACGATCCGGGTTTTGACCTGAAGACCTTTGTCGCCACGTATTTCACGATTCCCGCCATCACGTCCGCGGCCTACCAGCGCAAGCCGGGTGAAAACGTGAGAGATTACATCATGGGCATGTGGGATGTGCTGACCCGTCAGCCGGACACTCCCGTTCCCTGGTCGTCCCTTCTACCGCTGCCGGAAAAATACGTTGTTCCCGGAGGCCGTTTTACGGAAGTCTATTACTGGGACACCTATTTCACGATGATCGGCCTGTACGAGGGTGGACGCATTGACCTGATGCGCTCCACCTACAGGGATCTGGCTTCGCTGATTGACCGCTATGGACACATCCCGAACGGCAGCCGGACCTATTATCTCAGCCGTTCCCAGCCCGCTTTTTTCGCTCTGATGACGGACCTGCTGGCCAGTCACGACGGCAACGCGACCTACGTCAAATATCTACCCGAGTTGCAGCGTGAATATGATTACTGGACCGACGGCGAAGCAAAGCTCGCGCCCGGTCACGCGTGGAGACATGCGGTCAGGCTGAAAGACGGCACCCTGCTGACCCGCCCGTGGGATGATCTCGACACCCCGCGTGACGAAAGCTATCCGGAAGATATCGCCACGGCCGCCTCCACCACCCGCCCTTCCGCCGACGTCTGGCGCAACCTCCGGGCCGGATCTGAAACGGGATGGGATTTCTCGTCACGCTGGCTGATGGACCATCACACGCTTTCCACCATTCACACGACTGACCTGGTCACGATCGAAATGAGTTCGACAGTGGCCCACCTCTCAAAAACTCTTTCTCATGCCTATGATCTTTCAGGAAACAAACAGAAGGCCGCTTTCTACAAGGCCGACGCGGAGCGCCGCATGGCCGCTATCCGCCGTGTACTGTGGGATCCGAAAAGGGGCGCCTTTTACGATTACGACTGGAAAGTCGGCAGGCTGACGGATGTTCTGTCAGCGGCAACGGCGGTCCCTCTGTTCCTGCATATCGCCACGGACCAGCAGGCACAGAGCGTCGCCAAAACTCTCAGAGAAAAACTGCTGAAACCGGGGGGACTTGTCTCAACCGATATCGCCAGCGGGCAGCAATGGGATTCACCCAACGGCTGGGCGCCGCTTCAGTGGATGGCGATCAAGGGTCTCAATCTGTATGGCGAGGATGTTCTCGCTCAGGATATTGCGCAACGCTGGATGGAGCGCGTTATCGGCACTTACGAAAAAAGCGGTGTTCTTCTTGAAAAATACGATGTGGTCAATCCTGAAATCAGTCCGACCGGAGGAGCAGGCGGTGGCGAATATCCGATGCAGATCGGCTTCGGATGGACCAATGGCACGCTGCTTGGATTGATGAACCGTTATCCTCAGGTCGCGCAGCATATTCTGGGTGAATATCCGTTCGCAGGGCAGGCTTCCAGAAACGATTCTCCGCCGGGGAGCGGGCCTGCCGTAAAACAGCAGTCGATCCCCCTGACGACAAGACAAACGCTTTCCCCCTCCTCCCGCCACGACAATACGGCCTCTCATGAAGCATCTAAAAATGGAAAAGGTCAGGAAAACCCGTAGGTTTTCCTGACCTCATACACTCAGTCTTTCTTTCCCCTGACAGGCAGTCAGGTGACCTGAAGAACGACGCTTTCAGGTCCGGCCTTCAAAGAAGTCCTTCACGCGCGAGAAAAATCCCGCATGTTCGGGACTGCTTTTCACGTGCTCGCCCGCTTCCTTTTCAAACTCTTCCAGAAGCTCCTTCTGGCGTTTGGAAAGATTCTGCGGCGTCTCTACGACGACCTGCACATACATGTCGCCCCGTGACGAAGACCGCAGAACGGAGAAGCCTTTTCCTCTCAGCCTGAAATGCTCGCCACTCTGCGTTCCAGCCGGGATTTTCACACTGGCGCGACCACCGTCAACAACGGGCACCTCAACATCAGTGCCAAGAGCAGCCTGCGCCATGCGCAGCGGCACGCGACAGTAAATGTTGGACCCGTCACGCTGGAACAGTTCGCTGGCCTGAACCGCGATATGGACATAGAGATCACCTGACGGCGCTCCCTTGCCGCCGGACTGACCTTCTCCGGACAGCCTGATGCGCGTGCCATCCTCGACACCGGCGGGAATGGCGATTTCCAGCGTGCGGGGCTTTTCCACCGTTCCGACACCGCGACAGTCCGGGCATGGGTCCTTGATGACCCTGCCCGCACCATGGCAGCTCGGGCAGGGCCGTTCGACCACAAAGAATCCCTGCTGAGCACGGACCTTGCCCGCGCCGTGACAGCTCGGACACACCTCGACACCGGCGTCCTTGTCCTTCGATCCTGTGCCGTCACAGGATTCGCACATGACACGGGTCTTGATCGTGATGGATTTTTTGACGCCGCTGAAAGCTTCCGCCAGCGAGATTTCAACCTGCGTCTGGATATCGGCGCCCGCGCTGCGTCCGCCACCGCTGCCACGGCGACCGCCCATCATGTCGCCGAACATCTGCTCGAAGATGTCGCCCAGACCGCCTCCGGCAAACCCGCCACCGAAGTCGAAGCCTCCGGGACCGCCACCACCGCCCTCGAACGCCGCATGACCGAACCGGTCATAGGCCGCACGCTTTTCGGCGTCTTTCAGAACGTCATAGGCTTCGCTGATCTGCTTGAAGCGCTCTTCCGCTGACGCATCTCCGGCATTGCGATCCGGATGATATTTCATGGCCAGCTTGCGGTACGCTTTTTTCAGTTCGTCAGAGGACACTTCTCGCGTGACTTCCAGAACAGCGTAATAATCAAGTTTCGTGGCCATTGATTTCCTCGTAAGCGGGCTCCCTCTCACATGCGTCACACAGGATGCCTGGAGGGTATAAAAGACAACGCCCGCCCCAATGCTTGGAGCGGGCGCCTTGAAGATACGGCGTTTCTACCTTGCAGGGTAAGACCGGTTTCATCCGGTCCCCCTGTCAGAACAGGTCCGCTCAGGCCTTCTTATTGTCGTCGATTTCTTCAAAATCGGCGTCAACGACCTTGTCGTCCGACTTCGCGCCCCCGGCGGCGGCACCCTCGGCACCATCAGCCTGCTCGGCCTTGTAGACGGCCTCGCCAATCTTCATCGCCGCCTGTGTCAGACGCTCGGACGCGGCCTTGACGGCTTCCGCATCGGAACCTTCAAGAGCCGACTTGACTGCGGCAACAGCGCTTTCCGCTTCGCTACGGTCAGCGGCCGGAACCTTGTCGCCAGCCTCAGCAAGAGACTTCTCAACCTGATTGACCAGACCCTCGGCGTTGTTGCGGGCTTCAACCGCTTCACGCTTCGCCTTGTCAGCCGTTGCGTTTGCCTCGGCGTCCTTGACCATCTTGTCGATATCGGCATCGGACAGACCACCAGAAGCCTGGATCTTGATCTGCTGTTCCTTGCCGGTCGCCTTGTCCTTGGCGGAGACGGAGACGATACCGTTCGCGTCGATATCGAAGGTCACTTCGATCTGCGGCACGCCACGAGGAGACGGAGCGATGCCGGTCAGGTCGAAGTTGCCCAGCAGCTTGTTGTCAGCCGCCATCTCACGCTCGCCCTGATAGACCTTGATGGTCACGGCGCTCTGGTTGTCTTCAGCCGTGGAGAAAGTCTGGCTCTTCTTGGTCGGGATGGTCGTGTTGCGGTCGATCAGACGGGTGAACACGCCACCCAGCGTCTCGATGCCCAGCGACAGCGGCGTCACGTCGAGAAGCAGAACGTCCTTCACGTCGCCTTTCAGGACCGCGCCCTGAATGGCCGCACCGATCGCCACGACTTCGTCGGGGTTGACGTTACGAGCAGGCTCCTTGCCGAAGAACTCCTTAACCGCCTCGATGACCTTCGGCATACGGGTCATGCCGCCGACGAGGATGACTTCGTCGATCTGGGAACCGTTCAGGCCAGCGTCCTTCAGGGCAGCCTTGCAAGGCTCCATCGTGCGGGCGATCAGGTCGTCAACAAGGCTTTCCAGCTTTGCACGAGTAAGCTTCACCACGAGGTGCTTCGGACCGGAAGCGTCAGCCGTGATGAACGGCAGGTTGATCTCGGTCTCCTTGGAGGAAGACAGCTCGATCTTTGCTTTTTCAGCAGCTTCCTTCAGGCGCTGCAAAGCCAGCTTGTCGGACTTCAGGTCGATGCCCTGATCCCGCTTGAACTCGCTGGCGAGGAAGTCGATGATCCGGTTGTCGAAGTCTTCACCGCCGAGGAACGTGTCACCGTTGGTGGACTTCACCTCGATCACGCCATCGGAGATTTCGAGGACCGACACGTCGAAAGTGCCGCCGCCAAGGTCATAGACCGCAACCGTGCCGCCGTTCTTCTTCTCAAGGCCATAGGCCAGAGCAGCAGCCGTCGGCTCGTTGATGATACGCAGCACTTCGAGACCGGCGATCCGGCCGGCGTCTTTCGTTGCCTGACGCTGGGCGTCGTTGAAGTAAGCCGGAACCGTGATGACGGCCTGGGTCACTTTCTCACCGAGATAGGACTCGGCGGTTTCCTTCATCTTGCCAAGCACGAAAGCCGCGATCTGTGAGGGCGCATACCCCTTGCCACGCGCTTCGACCCATGCGTCGCCGTTGTCACCCTTCACGATGGAATAGGGAACGAGCTCCTTGTCCTTCTGGACGGTCGCATCGTCAAAACGGCGACCGATCAGGCGCTTCACGGCATACAGCGTGTTGGTCGGGTTAGTGACAGCCTGACGCTTCGCGGCCTGTCCGACGAGCATTTCACCACCTTCGGTGAACGCCACCATCGACGGCGTCGTGCGTGCGCCTTCGCTGTTCTCGATAACCTTTGTCTCGTTCCCCTCGCGGATCGCCACGCAGGAGTTGGTCGTTCCAAGGTCAATACCGATGACTTTACTCATATAATTCAATCCTCTTTCAGCGGTCGCACCCAGCCCGAAGCACCGGAGACGGCCCTTATTTCAATAGTCTGCCACACATGACGGCTGACCACATCATCTTTGAATCCGATGTAGGAGCCTCATGCCGGGCTTTCAAGAGTTTCCGCTCCCGAAATCAGGCACTCGCGACTCAGTTCTTGGCGACGACAACCATGGCGGGCTTCAGGAGACGGCCATGCAGTGTCCATGTCGGTGTCCAGGCCTGAATGACCGTGCCGGACTCATGCTCGGCGCTGGGCTGTTCGGCCATGGCCTGATGATGATTGGCGTCAAAAGCCTGTCCCGAAGGATCGTTGCAGACAACACCATGACGTTCGAGAATGGACAGGAAGGAACGCTCCGTGCCTTCAATGCCTTCACGCATCTTGGTGATGATGCTGTCCTCGTCCTCCGCTTTCGGGGGCAGGCTGGCAAGGCCGCGCTTGAGGTTTTCCGCGGCCTCGACAACGTCGCGCGCGAATTTCTGCACGGCGTACTGACGCGCATCCTCGATCTCGCGCTTGGTGCGCGTCCGGAGATTCTGCATCTCGGCTTCCGAGCGCATCCATTTGTCGTGCTCTTCAGCGAGCTGGGCCTCCAGCTCCTTGATCCGGCTGCTGGCTGCGCTCATCACATCATCAGTCGAAGACGTCTGCTCATCAGCCGCCGCGTCTCCATGAACGGAGGAGTGGTGCTCGTTGAGGTCTGTCGCCGCCTCATCCGCTGGCGATCCGGCCTCGTGGGTGTCTGTCATGTTCGTCATGGGGTAAGAATTAGGCATCCTCAGAGCAATCGACAAGAAGGCAGACCGGACGAATTTCGTGTTCAGCCAGTCGTCGGACACATTTCTATCGCCCCCTGAATACCCAGACTGCCCGCCGAATGGTTAAATTTTGGTTTCATTATTTATCTTTCTCACCAGCATTAATCCCCGGACCATACTAAAAATAAAACGCTGGCCGCTTTCCCCCGGTAGCCCGACAAGGCAGACCCGGCTATCATCGGTTCAGTTTGCTCTTGATGAAGCCACAGAACGGGTGCGCCAGCGCCCCGGAGGGAATCGATTTCGTGACAGAAAAACAGACGATTGCGCTGGTCGATGATGATCGCAACATCCTGACCTCTGTCCAGATGACGCTGGAAGCCGAGGGATACGCCGTAAGAACCTTCATTGACGGCGAACAGGCTCTTCAGGATCTGACCAGCCGCCCGGTCGATCTGGCCGTGCTTGACATCAAGATGCCGCGCATGGACGGCATGGAGCTTCTGCAGCGCCTCCGCGCCCGCTCCAATCTGCCCATCATCTTCCTGTCCTCCAAGGACGAGGAAGTCGATCAGTTGATGGGGCTGCGGCTGGGCGCGGACGATTACATCACGAAACCCTTTTCCCAGCGGCTTCTGATCGAGCGCATCCGTGCGCTCCTGCGCCGCAACGATGTCAATCGCGCCGAAGCCGCCGGAGAAATCACCAGCAACACGCTGGTACGCGGCGACCTTACTCTTGATGAGGCCCGTCACCGCTGTCAGTGGAAAGGCACGGACGTACCTCTGACGGTCACCGAGTTCCTGCTGGTCAAGGCGCTTGCCTCCCGCCCCGGTCTGGTCAAATCCCGCGACCAGCTGATCGACGCGGCCTACGGAGACAACATCTATGTCGATGACAGGACCATCGACAGTCACATCAAGCGCGTGCGGAAAAAATTCCGGCAGGTCGATGACGCCTTCAACCAGATCGAAACGCTGTACGGCATCGGCTATCGCTACAAGGAAGACTGAGCCATGAGGCAGGCAGGGGAAGAGCGGTGATCACGCCACCGGAAGGCGGTCCTCACCGGAAGATCTCCCTTCCCGCCAGCCTGACCCATCTGTCGGACGAGATCAGGAAACTGACGCGGTCGAAGCCGGAGCTTCCAGCCCCTGTCGTGTACGCTCTCACCTTCTGCCGGCGGACACTCCTGAGAACCGCGACCTTTCTGTCCACCAGACAGCGTGACGCCGACACCCCCAAACGGCTGATCTCGCCGCTGATGCGGCGTATCCTGCTGGTCAATATCCTGCCACTCGCCGTTTTCGGCATGACGCTGCTGTTCCTCAACCAGTTCCGGAACAGCCTGCTATCCGCCGAGGTCGGTGCGCTGCGGGAACAGGCGCGCATCTATGCCGGCGCTCTCGGCCAGAGCGCCGTCACCCAGAATCCGGTCAGCCGTTCACGGCGCGACCCGGCCCTTCCCGCCGAGGCCTACACCCTCGAACCCGGCCTGACGCGCCCGCTCCTGCTGCGTCTCACAGAGCCCAGCCCCAGAGCCGATGCACGTGTCTATTCACCTGACGGGCAACTGATCGCCGACAGCCAGCAGGAAAAGCTGGCGCACCACATTGCAGGCAATCCATTGCTGCCGTCGGCGGCGGATGTGGAGAAGGTTCCGTCGCAGGAAAACACCGCCGTTTCCCCGCCCCATCCCGGCATCCTGCAATCCGTGATGAATTTTCTCGTCGGCGGCGTGGATGATGGTCCCCTGAAGGATGACGGCCATCCCCACCACCAGAACGCTCCCCCATCAAACGACCACTCATTCGACGATGGTGAAACGCCGCCCTACATCCGCCGGACGGAAAACCACACGCTGGTCATCACCATCGCCGAGCCGGTCATTCATGACGGACAGACTGTCGGCATTCTGCAACTGACCCGAACGGGTGAGACGATTGACACATCGCTCTTCAAAATCCGTTCCTCCATCCTGTCGCTTTTCCTGCTGGCCATGGCGATCATGGTCCTGCTCTCGTGGTATCTGTCGCTGACCATCGCGCGCCCTCTGCTGCGCCTCGCCGCCTCCGCGCATATCATGCGGGAAAGCTCGGGACGTTCCGGCACCGTGCCCAGCAGCCTGCTGGGCCGCAGCGATGAGATCGGCGATCTTGCCCGGGCGCTTCAGGACAGCACACAGGCCCTGTGGACACGCATGGATGCGATCGAGCGCTTCGCGGCCGATGTGTCCCACGAGATCAAGAACCCGCTGACATCCATCCGCTCAGCCATTGAGACGCTTCTCCGCATCGACGATGTAGAACGCCAGCGGCGGCTTCTGACCATCATCGCGGAAGATGTCCGAAGGCTTGATCGGCTGATTACCGATATCTCTGACGCCAGCCGACTGGATGCTGAACTCTCACGCGCCCGCGCAACGCCTGTGGCGGTAGGGCCACTGCTCGCCCTTCTCGCCGAGATTCATCAGTCCACCCGCAAACCTGAACAGCCTGAGATCAGCGTGAGTGTTCAGGATGACACGTCCGCGCATCCGCTCCGGGCTCTGGCGGTCGAGGACCGGCTTGTGCAGGTCCTCCGCAATCTGATCGGCAACGCCATTTCCTTCTCGCCGCCCAATGGCCACATCTGGCTGGACGCTCACGCGGCCGGGCCTTTTGTGGAACTGTCGGTCTCTGATGAGGGACCGGGCATTCCGGCTTCGAAGCTGGATTCCGTCTTTAACCGCTTCTATTCCGAGCGTCCGAAATCGGAACATTTCGGCCAGCATTCCGGCCTTGGTCTTTCCATCAGCAGACAGATCATTCAGGCGCTTAAAGGCACCATCCGGGCGGAAAACCGGATGGATTCCACAGGCAGGGTGCTGGGCGCCCGCTTTGTGATCCACCTCCCCCAATCCGAGACTTCGACCAGCCGTGAACATGGGGGAGAGTCGATCGGCCACGCAAAACCCGATCGGCGGCTCCCGCCTCCACCGGAAACAAGACCTTCGAACACTTGAGAGGAAAGTATCCGATGAGCGTTCGCTTGTGTGTCGCGACAACGTTTCGGACGGTTACCTTACCCCATAGAATCTTCTGCGATCAGGTTATCTCGGACCACGCCTTTCTGGCTGCTTCTTCCCGCCGGGAAAAGTGAGGGGGCGCTGCCCCGGACCCCGCCAAAGGCGCGCCTTTGGAAACCGTTTATTTACAACAAAGTGGGGTCAAGGGCCTGCGGTCCCTTGCGGGTGCAGACAGAGACCGAGACCGCGTCAACCTCCGCAAAGGGCAGTCAGTCATACCAACAGTATAACCCCGGAGGCTCCTGCTCTTTGTTTTGACGAGCATCCTCACGTGCTTGAGTGAGTCCATTTAACCTGATGAAGAGACTCGCTAAAACAACAAACCAGAGCATCAGGTAACCCGCCTCCCCTGATCCCGCGCATGGTGTCCGGTGGTTCTTTCTACAAGCTACAAAACAAAAAAAGGGCGCTGAACAGTTCTGTCCAGCGCCCCTTTCCCTGTCTTTAGCCGTCCGGATCAGCGCGGTGCGAGAACCATAACCATCTGACGGTTTTCAAGCCTTGGCATCTGCTCGACCTTGGCTTCCTCTTCCATCTCGGTGCGGATACGCTCCAGAACCTTCACGCCAAGATCCTGATGCGCCATCTCGCGTCCGCGGAAACGGAGCGTGACCTTGACCTTGTCACCATCGCCAATGAACGACTTCATGGAGCGCATCTTAACCTGATAGTCATTTTCGTCGATGTTCGGACGAACCTTGACTTCCTTGATCTCGATGACCTTCTGCTTCTTCCGCGCTTCGTTCCGCTTCTTCTGCTGTTCATACTTGTACTTGCCGTAATCAAGTATCTTGCAGACCGGCGGCTCGGCGTTCGGGCTGATTTCCAGAAGATCCAGTCCGACGCCATAAGCACGGGCCAGAGCCTCACGTGTCGTCATCACGCCCTGCATTTCGCCTTCCTCGTCAATCAGACGGACCTGAGGAATGCGGATCTCTTCGTTTACGCGGGGCCCCTCGCGATTAGGCGGGGTGGGGATGGGTGGTCTTGGTATGGTAAGCTCCTGTCAACGTGACGGCATAAAGCGCGGCAGCCCATCGGGCTCCCGAATTCCTGCCAACATATAGTCGCATTATGTGCGTACGGGAACCGTCAAGATCAAGTGTTCACGCCTTATTTGATTTATACTCATCACAGTGAGGACTGATCACCACACTGCGCGACATCCCGAAGCCGCGTCATGACAGCGGCCATCAGACAGTCCCCACGAGAGAAATCCGGATTTCTCCTGACAATATCACTGATCATCGCCGTCGCTCTCACGATCATCATCGACAGGCCGCGTCCCGACAGACACCTGCATTGTCAGCACGACAGCCTTGCGTCTTACGGTCAGGGGCAGCGTTGTTCCCGGCTTTGTGGCCGCGATGATACGGATCAGGGTACGGGCGTTTTCCACATGCTCGGCGCCCACCGTAATAATGAAATCGTTCTTCCTGAGGCCGGCAAGCTGGGCCGCTCCGCCCTTGTCGGCGTCAACGACCCTTGCCCCGTCCTGTCCCTCCGCATCCTCAAGCGTGACACCCAGCCATCCGCGCTCGATATGTCCGCTCGCCCGCAAGGCTTCGACCACCGGAATCACAAGCTCGGAAGGAATGGAGAAGCCGATGCCGACCGAGCCGCCTGTGGGCGACACGATGGCGGTGTTGATGGCGATGACCTCACCCTGCATGTTGAAGGTCGGGCCTCCGGAATTACCGGGATTGATCGGCGCATCGAGTTGCAGGAAGTCATCGAACGGACTTGCGCCGATGTCACGCCCACGCGCCGACACGATCCCCGCCGTGATGGATGACCCCAGGCCGAACGGATTTCCCGCCGCCATGATCCAGTCACCAACCTGCACCTGCCGACTCTCGCCCCACTTCACATATGGCAGCGGCACCGGACTCTCGACCTTGATGACGGCGATATCGGTCAGATCATCCACACCGAGGACACGCGCCGGAAGCTCGCGACCGTTGGACAGGGACACAGTGATGTTCGAGGCGTCGCCCACGACATGATTATTGGTCACGATGATGCCTGACGGGTCGATGATGAAGCCGGACCCCGCTCCAAGCATCTCCTCGCCGTGCCGCCGCAGGCGCTCCCGGAACCGGCGCTCCAGCGGAGTTCCCTTGACGTCCGGCAGGACGTGCAGACGTTTGCTGCTGGACGGATTGATATCCCGCGTCACGGCGATGTTGACGACGGCGGGCCCCACCTTTCTGACCAGAGGCGCAAAGGTCAGAGGACGTGCGACACCCATTGCGGCCGTCGTGTCATCGTTTGCCACGGAGCTGATTGCTGAACTGACGATGGGAGCAGTCGGGGGCGTCGCACCGTCGGCATGGGCCGGGTGGACTTCAAATCCCTGTCCGGCCAGCAGACCTGCGGATAGCAGGGAGAGGGCAAAGCGGTCTTTGCCTGGCAGGGTGAACCCCCTCCAAAGCCAATCGCGACGGAGGCAGGAAGGCCGAAAGCAGGATAATAGTCCGGTCATTATGCGTTCAGCATCTTCATCACATCCTCATGCGCCGAGATAAACGAAACGTGAATACAATTCCAATAATACAGTACCGCTAATAATTTATGTCACACTGTGGCACGGATGCCGCGCCTTAGTGTCTTTTTCGTGGCTCGGGCGGTGTCGCCACCGCCGGGTTCTCCGGCCAGTCATGGCGCGGATATCGCCCCCGCATATCACGGCGCATATCCAGCCATCCATTCGACCAGAAAGACGCCAGATCCGCCGTCAGAGCCTGCGGGCGTCCGGCGGGAGACAGCAGGGCCAGCCGCAGCGGCACCCGGCCTCCCGCCAGACGGGGCGTCTCCGTGGTGCCGTAAAAGACCTGTGCACGCGCCGCCGCGACCGGCACCGGCTCGGTATAGTCCACCTTCACACGCCCACCTTTCAGGGTCAGTTCGGTCGGCAGTTCCCGGTCCAGAGCGACCAGTTCCGCATGAGGCAGACGACCGCGCAGAATCGCCAGAAGATCGAGTTCCTTCAGCGCGGTCAGCGTCGTCACGCCAGCCAGCCAGGGCGTCAGCCATTCCGAGACCGAAGCGGCAAGCGCTTCATCGGACAGGTCCGGGAGATCGGTCCGGCCGAGTGTTTCCCGTGAAACAATGATACGCGCCTGAAACTGTCTGGCCGCCTCCGTCCATCTCAGGATCGTGTCGAGAGAAGACGCCACCTGCGCCAGCAGCAACCCGGAAGCGTCTTCACAGCGAACCGTTTCGGTTCGATCCCGCAGGACCAGTGCGCCCACTCGCAGTCGGCGGCGTGCGATAATCGAGCCGGTGGTCGAATCGAGCGCCGTTTCCACCTGCTCGGTCGCCCTGTCCAGCAGCGCCTGCGGCAGGTTGTTCGGATCGAGCGGCGCGGCGAGCCTGATCTCGGCGCTTTTCCGCAGGAACAGGGACGCCACAGCCAGCAGCTTCCCTTCACCCAGCCTGTACGCCTTGCTGATGCGAGCACTCCCGCCACCTGACAGACGGTAGCTTCCCGGCTCTCCACGGGCCTGCGCGATACGATCGGGAAATCCCGCCGCGACGAGGGCCGCGACATCGCCCGATGCAGGTGTGTGCGCAGGCAGACGGAGGCGACGCCTGAACTGACCAGCCGCCTGCCTGATCCGCGCCAGAGCCCCCCGGTCGGCATCCGGATGATCACCTCCGGCAATCAGGTCCAGACGGAGCGACAGGTCCGCCGGTGGCACGGGTGGCGGCCCACCGGCACGGCCACCCGCTCTGGGACGGAGCGGGTCGCGTTCCTCAAGCAATGCCGCCAGATCGGCCGCCAGCGCCGCTTCGGTCGGATTGCGGGCAGCCACCATTATCGCCGCCAGACGGGGATGCGTGCCAAGCGATGCCATTCTGCGCCCCAGTTCCGTCGGGTGTCCGTCCTCATTCACAGCACCCAACTGACCGAGCAGTTCACGCGCCGCCGCGATCCCGCCTGCGGGAGGCGTGTCTGGAAAACGGAGCGCGCTCTCCCCGCCCATCGCGTCACCCCAGAGACTGGTGGCCAGCACGAAATCAGATAGATCGGCGTCCAGAATTTCCGGACGGTCATGAGGCGCGAAACCACGTCCGGTCGCCTCCGTCCAGAGCCGCAGGCTGAAGCCCGGCGCCTCACGACCCGCACGACCCGACCGCTGCGTCGCCGCCGCACGGGAGACGCGCATGGTCTCCAGCCGCGCCAGCCCCGCTCCGGGATCAAAACGCGGAGCCCGGCGAAAACCGCCGTCAATCACAATCCGCACGCCGGGCACGGTCAGGGACGTCTCGGCGATGGAGGTGGAGAGGATCACACGACGGCGACCATCCGGTTCAGGCGTCAGAACACGGGCCTGTTCAATGGGAGGCAGTTCCCCATGCAGGGGCAGAACGAGGGCCGACACACCCTGCAACTCCGTCATGGCGCGTCTGATCTCGCCGGTCCCCGGCAGGAACACGAGAATATCGCCTTCGTGCTCCGCCAGCATCTCGCGCACGGCGCGGGCGGCTTCCACCGGCAGATCACGCGGAGAGGTCAGATCACGCTTCGCATGACGCACTTCGACCGGAAACTGCCGCCCCTCGCTCTCCACGACGGGCGCCTGCATCAGACCGCACAGCGTCGCCGTATCCGCCGTCGCCGACATGGCGAGCAGGCGCAGATCGGGGCGCAGCGTCTGCTGGAGATCGAGACAGAAGGCGAGCGCCAGATCGGCATCCAGAGACCGCTCGTGGATTTCATCGAAGATCACACACGCCACGTCGTCCAGTGTCGGATCGGACAGCAGGCGGCGCAGGAAGAGTCCTTCCGTCACCACCTCGATGCGGGTCGCCTCCGAGACGGCGCTTTCCAGTCGTGTGCGAAACCCGACTGTCTCCCCAGCCTTCTCCCCCAGCAGGGACGCCATCCTCTGCGCCGCCGCCCGTGCCGCCAGCCGTCTGGGTTCAAGCATGATGATCCGCTCGCCCTCGCCGCGCCATGTCGCCGCAAGCAGCGCCAGTGGGGCGAGCGTGGTTTTACCTGCGCCGGGAGGGGCCACCAGCACGGCGTTGGGTTGCGCTTCAAGTGTCGCGGTCAGGGCGGGGAGACAGGCTCTTACCGGGAGTTCGTCTCCCGTCGCGTTCAGAAGAGAGGCAATGATGGAGGCTCTGTCGTTCATGCAACGGTTATGGCGGGAGGTGTGGGCTGGGGCAATCATCCGGGTGTCAGATGTCTGCTCCATGTGGGCGGTCTCGGAAGCTTTCTGAAAAAAGCCTCGCCAAAAATTTCTTCAGGACTTGCCGCAGGGCTCATACCGGCAGAACGTCGCTCCCCGCCACCGTCGGTTTGCTGTAAACAGACCATTCCTCCGTCTACAGCCACAGGAGCGCGACCCTGCACACTCTCCGCCCCCTGTTCTCCAGCCTTCTCGTGTTTGCCGGACTGCTCCTTTCCCTTCCCGCTTTCGCGGCTGAAAGCCAGCCGGTTACAACCGAGCGGGATACGGTCAGTCTTGTGACTGACAGCGACAGGATCGAAGCAGGGCATCCTTTCAAGGCCGGACTGCTCCTGCATCTGAAATCAGGATGGCACACCTACTGGAAAAATCCCGGTGACGCGGGAGAGCCGGTAAATCTGACCGTCACGCTGTCTGGCCATCTTTCCGGCAAGGCAGACGCCATCGAGTGGCCCGCGCCGGAACGTCTGCCGGAAGGTCCGCTGATGTCGTACGGCTATACCGGCGATGTGCTTCTGCCGGTTACAGTCACACCCCAGACCGGCGACACACATGGGCAGACCGTGGCCCTGAGCGCTCACGCGGACTGGCTGGTCTGTGCCGCCGTCTGTGTGCCCGAGCAGGCCGATTTCAGTCTTAATCTGCCAACGGGAGCAACCACACCCTCGGAGCAGTCTCCTTTGTTCAGGCACGCGGCGGAACAGCAGCCACGCCCTTCTCCTTTTCAAACAACCATCACACCTGACGGTCTGTTGACGGTGCGAGGAAACGGCCTGTCACCACAGGCCGTGCAGCAGGCATGGGTCATTCCTGATGTCGCCGGACGCATTGATCAGGTCGCTCCACAGGCTCTGACCATCGATCAGGATCGAATGACGCTTCGTCTGAAGCCGGAGGAAGGATTCGCCGGGGGAAAAGGCTTTGCCGGTCTTCTAGAGTTGCAGGATGCGGCGCATGAGAAAAGCGTCCTGTCCTTCAGCGCCACACCTGTTGCAACTGCTTCGAACCCTGTGCCGGAAACCGGCTGGCTGGCGCTCGTCGTCTTCGCCTTTCTTGGCGGCCTCATCCTGAACCTGATGCCCTGCGTCTTTCCGGTTCTGGCCATGAAAGCGCTGGCGATTGCACGTCTTCATGACGACCGGCAGCATTTTCAGAGCGGGCTTGCCTATACGGCTGGTGTGCTGGCGACGTTCGGATGTCTTGGCGCTCTGATGCTGGCTGTGCGTCATGCCGGACTATCGACCGGATGGGGCTTCCAGTTCCAGTCACCTGTATTTGTCGCCGGAATCTGCTGGTTTCTGTTTGCCGTCGGACTGGGCCAGCTTGGTCTATTTGAATTGCCTGTCGTCAGCGCCGGACAATCCTTCCTGACCCGGCATCGGGGGCTGACCGGTGATTTCCTGACCGGATTGCTGGCCGTTCTTGTGGCGACCCCCTGCACTGCACCTTTCATGGGAGCGGCCATTGCAGGCGCGCTGGCCGCCCCTCCCCTGATGGCGCTGGGTATTTTTCTGGCGATGGGCCTTGGACTGGCCAGCCCCTATCTGGCGCTTACCCTTGTTCCGAATGCGGGACGATTTCTGCCCCGCCCCGGCCGCTGGATGGATATCTTCCGACAGGTTCTGGCTTTTCCCCTGTTTGCAACCTGCATCTGGCTGATCTGGATTCTGGCGCAGCAGGGTGGCGGCAATCTTGTGGCGATCGGCTGCGCGGGACTTCTGACACTGGGTTTCAGCGGCTGGCTCATGACCCTTTCCCGGACGGTCTCCCCTTTCAGGTCCCGCCTCCTCATGCTTGCGGCGGTTCTCATCGCCCTGTCACCGACCGGATTGCTCCTTCTTCTGCCATCACCGTCCGAAATGCCCGCGCACGCTTCAGGCACAGAGACGGATGCAGGAACGGCGTTTTCGCCGGAACGTCTCGCGGCCTTGAGGCAGGAGGGAAAGCCTGTTTTTGTAGACATGACGGCAGCATGGTGCATCACATGTCTCGTCAACGATCATGTGGCGCTCGAAAGCTCCACTGTTCAGAAAAGTTTCGCCCTGAACGGGATTGTTTTCATGAAGGGTGACTGGACCAGCAGAAATGCGACCATCACGGCCTTTCTGCGCGATCATGGCCGCGATGGCGTGCCGCTCTATGTTTATTACCCGCCGTATGAAGAAGGACGCATCCTGCCACAGGTTCTGACACCAGACATGGTCGTGCAGGCGGTCGAAAAGAAGTGATTGGGAGCTTATTTATAAGTTCAAGTTATTTTCAAAAAGAACCAATTAAAATATGATCTGATTCGTTTTCATACATTCAAAAAATTTTGGCCATTCTGAATAAATTATTGTGAAATAACATTTTATATGTTTGATAATCATATCTACCTGAGCATATTTTCAGGATAGAAAACGGTATTTAGAAAAAAACAAAAGCTGTGCTGTCGTCCGTTGGGAGTTTCCATGCCTGAAGTCTGTATCTGCTACACGTCCGACGTCGGTTACCTGTTTCCGAGTTTCGTCAGCGCCCTACAGGCGAGACGCAATACCAACAGGAATCTCACCGATATCCTACTGATCGGAATTGATATAGACCCTGAATTACAAAAAAATTTTTCTAAACTCTGCAAGAAAAATGACATTGTCTTTCTCTGCTATACTGCCAGCGATATCGACCATGCACCAGCTACCACACTAGCGCGTCTGTTTCTCGATGATCTTTTACCCAGTTTTTACAAACGATTTCTTTATGTCGATGGAGACACGCAAATCCGGGGTGATCTCGACCGTCTTCTGAATCAACCCCTTGCCACCGGAACATTCGCAGCCGTGACGGACCCCATGAGTTTTACCTTGGGCGATGATGACCAGATAGCACGCTCTTTCCAGAAGCATTGTTCTTCACTCGGGTTTTCTGACAGAGATGCGAAACAGTATTTCAATGCCGGTGTCATTTACGCCGATCGCGCCGGATGGGGACGCATCGGGCGGGAAGCATGGAAAAAATTCGGTTCCCTTCAACCTAAACCCAGCTATCTTGATCAGGATGTTCTCAATCTGGTTGGACTTCCCCATCGTCTTACGATGTCTTTTTCCTGGAATTTTCCGATCTTCTTCAGAAATATCAGTCTCGATCCTATCATTGCGCCCTGTATCTATCACTTCATGTCATCCCCGAAACCATGGGATGCCAACCTCCCTCCATGGGACGTAACAGCGTCATCACCTTACAATGAAATCATCGGCGCCTTTCCTGAACTCGCCTCCTACAGAAAACGTATGAGCCCAACGCGGTTGCTGCGCTATACGCTACAGCAAAGATACAAGCGCTGGCTGGAGAGGCGGGAATGGTCAGGCGAGCGTATGCAGCGTATTCTCGCTTATGAGCAGAATGCCGATATAAAAAGCGGCTTCAAGACGGATGAATAATCATCACCCTAAACTGCACAGGCCGTTTTTGGAAATATGGCTAGCCTGAAAGCTGCCGGTCATATCGAAGAACGACATGGCCCGGAGAATTCTCCATCTGAAAACAAAAAGTCTTCTTGGATTTTTTTCTTCCAGAGAAGGATAGTTTCAGGCTTATCAATTGAACACCCTCTTTCCTTCTGTCTGCAGAAAGATCTCTGGCACAACACAATAAAAAAGGCCGTAGCAGAGAAACCCGCTACGGCCTTTTTCAGTCAGTCATCAGAACCCGTTCAGGCGCAGAGACTAAGCGTCTGTCCATTTGTCTCAAGACGATAAGGCCCTGCCGCTACAATCTGGACTTTGAGCAGAGCTTTTGTATTCGGCACTCTCTCGCCGAGATCAAGAACAGCATCGCCATTGGTCCAGCGAAACGAAGCATTCTCCTCGACACCATGCCAGCCGACAAAAGATTGTCCAGCGAGATGGCTGTTGACGGCGCGGCCGTAGGAACCACCCTCCAGCAGGATCACACTCCCCACGAGAACACCCAGCATACGACGGTCATCAACAAACGGTCCGACAATGTCAGACGGTCTGTCGGCACGTGAGCATATCCGGATTTCCGTGACGTTTTCCGGAACTTCGACTGTGACTACGCCATTTTTTTCGTCCAGACGACGGAGCGTCTGTCCGGAAAGAGTGCGGAACGACAAGTCCGGTTTCCGGGTCAGTGGCGCTCTGGCAGGTGCGGTCAGACCTAGAACGCCCGTTGCGCGTGCAGCGATACGCTGATGCAAGCCCTCGACCTCCTCACGGCTGGTGAGCAGAGGCGCCGCCGCATCGGCCCATGTCAGACGTCGTGAGGTCAGGGAAACGACCGCGCCACCCGTGAAGGAACGACGGTTTCCTGTGTCGAGATAGCTTTCCGTCGCTGTGTTTTCAGCAAGAATGATACTGTGGCGCTCTGTCTCGACATGGAAGTAGCGATAGGAGCTGACGGACCGATCATAGAAAATGCTGGAGCCATTCACCAGCATCCGGACCGGTACAAAGCCGCCTTCGAAATGAAAGCTGTGCTCGGCCGTCACCAGAAGATCAGCAAACGGCACGTTCTCGGAAATGGCATTCTTGAGGATACGGACAGGATAGCCCGCGTCCGCATCATCAAGCTCAGGACGCACGGCAGCGTTCTGGAAACCGACCCAGACCACAGGACGTGTGCTCTCATGCGCATCGAGAACGATCAGTTCATCACCGACGGACAGGTCTTCAACCGCCACATCGCCGCGTGTCGTGCGAATGCGTGTGCCTTCAACGAAACAGACATCCGTCGCGACCGTGTTGATCAGCCAGTCGCCCGCTGCATCCTTGGAGAATGTTGAAGAACCCGGCACAAAGCCGTCAGCCGTTTCGATATGAGACAGCGTGTAGGTCTGGCCGTTATCCAGCGTGATCGCCAGCGAGTAGCTGCCATCACCGTTTTTCGTATAAACGGCGGCCGTTGGCTGAGCATTCAGATCCGCGTCAATGGCAAAGTGCGTGTTTGCGTTAACCCCGACAAAAGTCGTGTCGATCTGTTTCGTGTCACCAGCCAGAACAAGTGTGTTGCTGCTGTCATCAAAGCTGATCGTACTCGTATTGCCATACAGACGCGCATAGAACGTGCTGTCATCCGCCAGATTGATAGACGGCAGATCGACCATCACCGAGTTGGCCTGGGTGCCCAGTGTGGAGTTCGACAGATTCAGCGTCCCACCACCGGCAAGATGGCTGCTGTCGAAAACGACATTTCCATCATTACCTGTAATGTTCAGCGTGCCGTCCATGGCGCTGACACCGCCCAGTTCGACTTTCGCCGGTGTGTCGATATTCAGCACACCGTTGCCACGCACTTCGAAACCCGCCGTCGAGAACACATAACTGTTCGGATTCTGGGGATTGTTCGCCGTAACGGTCAGTGTCGCATTCGGATTGACCGAAAGGCTGACGAACTGTCCCACATTCGGCTGATCAGCGACGATATAGAGCGGATCAGTGTCTGATCCAGACAAAGACGCGTGAAAGCAGCTGTTTGACTGCGGGATGTCGCCCTGAGACCAGTTACTGCTGTCAGACCAGCTCGCCGGGTTGCTTTCCGTACCCGTGCCTATGAAAGTATCCGTGGCTACCGCTGAATGGTTTGTGTAGCCATCGGTCGCCGAAGCCGTTCCGGAACCGACGCTGTCAGCGTGTGTAACAACGGCCTGAAGCTGAGTGTGCTGTGCTGTGGACGCATAGTCTGGCGTAACGGAACTTGCATTCTGTTCCGTAAACAGCCAGTCGCCAGAGGCATCCTTGCTGAACGACACTGAACCGGGAACAAACCCGTCAGCCGGCACGATGTCGGACAGAGTCAGAGAGTGCCCATTGGTGAAAGAGATGGTGTAGCTGTATGAGCCATCACCGTTCGCTGCGACATTGACGCTGGCAGGCGTAACGCCATCAGTGCCGTTGATTGCAAAATGCGCGTTTTCTGAAACACCGTAAATCGCTGTCGAAACCGTCGAATCATTTGCATCCAGAACAACCGTATTGTTCGTGGATGGATCAAACGTGATTGAACTTCCGGTCGCATTCCAGCCCGTATACAGCGTGCTGCCACTCTGGAGCGTAATATCCATATCCGGGACATGGATCGGCGCGTCCGGGCTACCCAGCGTTGAGTTGATCAGGTTGAGCGTGCCATTGCCGTTCAGGCTGTTCCCATCAAGGACGACATTGCCAGGATTATTCATGATCGTAATCGTGCCGCCACGATTCTGGGTGTAAAGACCCAGTTCCACCTTGGACGACGTGTCGACGATCAGTTCACCGGTCGGCGCAATCTCCATTCCGTATGTCGCGAAAACATTTCCCGCGTCATTCGATGAGGCCTCCGCCGTAATTTTCAGCGTTCCGTAATCACCGATACTGAGGGAACTTATCTGCCCGTAGGACACGGCATTCGCCACGGCAACACCACGATCGCTGTCGCTGCTGCCACCGATATAGGCCGCCTGACAGGTGTGGCTCTGTGGCAGATCCTCATTCGACCAGTTCGTGGGATCGAAAAAATCGTCCGACGTTGACCCATTCCAATATGTTGTAGCCATGCGGACCTCGTTCGCTGAAAGCCGGCCGGGAACCGGACATTCGCGCACATCCTTCACTGAGAAACAGCAGGATATACGCAGAATAAAATGATAGAAGATGCCTTTTGATACACGCCTATACTAAATGTTAACCTACTTCAAACTAATAACATGCAAAAAATAGACCTAATATCTAAGGTTTTGTTTTTAAATTGCTTTTATTTAAATTATAGAAAAATATTTTACTATTATATTTATATATTTTTATATAATTTTAAATATAAATATTGTTATTGGAACAATTTATTTATAATTAAACAAATACGCCTATTTGAGACGATTGAGGCTGAATTTTTTCAGGTCTTCAGGCCCGTTTCCCAAGCATTTTTGCCGCCAGCCTTGCCGCAGACGAATAATATCCTTCAATTCGTCCCAGCAGTACATACGCGTGATAAAGCATAGCGTTCCGGTCGCCTTTTAGGATATTGAAGAAAATTCCTCCAACCGGCCTGACCACAAATTTTAGAAGAACACTCCACGGAGCAGCATTTTTGCGTAACGCGTATCCCATGCCCCTCGCGTAGCTTCTGGCGCGCATCAGATTGACGCCTGTCGGTTTGTCCGGATGCACCACCTGAAGCCGCGTATCGAAATATCCCCCCACGCCGTGCGCCAGTAACCGCAACCCTAGGTCCTGTCCCTCTGCGGCAACGAATCGGCAACCCGGCCCCATGTTGGCGTCAAACCCGCCTACGGCCTCATACGCGGCTCGACGGATGAACATGTTGAACTCCACAAGACCCGTCCAGATGTTGTTTTCATTCAGCCTGGCGCTGGTAGTCAGCCATCGCCCCATCTGCGAAGGACGCCCGTGCTGATTCAACACCACGCCGGTCAGCAGCCCCAAAGAGGGATTTTTCCTGAAACTGGCATCGACCTGTTCCAGCGTATCCGGAAGATAAAGGCAGTCATCGTCGGGAAAAGCGATGATGTCTCCTGTCGCATGGGACGCGCCGACGATACAGGCATAGCGGCATTTCCGGACATCGATCCGGATATGCCGGACAGGCAGGACTTTCGAAAAGTCCGCGACGACAGAATCATAGATATCGCCGCCACTCTGATCGACCAGAATAACCTCAAGGTCGTGGAACGTCTGTCGGGTCAGAGCATCCAGAAACGCCCTCACATCCCCGGGACGGTCGAGAGTCGGGATTACAAGGGAGAAACGCATCAGCCTACCACTTCATTTCACGCCGAAAACAGCCTGCTTATAGATCCAGAATATGCTCGGGACGGAGACGTCCGCGCAGCACATCTCTCCACGCAAGCCAGTTTCCCTTCATGCGCCCTTTCCGGTCGACCCACGGTTCCGGACGAAAGCTTCTGACAATATTGATCAGCGTATGACGTCCGGCGCTCCGGAAAGCATGTCCCCAGAGATACGATCCCTTGCGGGCAAGGTACAGCGGATTGACGATCTGGGAATATCCCAGGCGCAGGCCGGATGTTTTTCCTTTTTTACTACCCAGATGAACACCCTGAGCGGCCTCCCCACGGACGATACGACCGTAGGGCAGAATGCGCCTTGAGAAATCAATATCTTCATACCAGGCATACAGAGGCAGACGTTCATCAAAACGGATGCCTGTGCGCCTGACCACGTCCAGACGGAAAGCCATGTTGCAGCCGTAGGTATTGAAGACATCGACAACCGTATTGTCCTGCGATGCCGACGACTTCGCCAGAACAGCGAGAGCGTGCTCCACCGTCAGTCCGGGACCGACCGCGCCATCTTCCAGAACCCTGCCGGTCATACCGGCTATGTGACTGTCATTTTTGAAAACAGCCAGCATATTCTCAAGATAATCATGTCTCGGAAAAAAATCATCATCAAGAAACAGCACGACATCCGCGTCCCGGGCGTGATCCAGAATGACGTTTCTTTGCGCAGGCAGACCACGACCGCCCTGAAGCAGGACAAGATCACATCCCGGCACAAGTCCGGCTGTGACACCTTCAATATCAGTCGGGCTTTTATGACAGATCACAATCCTGTCCGGCCTTACGCTCTGCCGGTTCAATTCCCTGACAAGTGACGCCAGAACCGACGCACGGCCCGAAGTCGCCAAACCCACAATGACTTTCGGCTCGTCCGGAAGACCCGTCATAATCTGTCCTCTTTTCAAAACTGCCTGACGGGACCAACATCATTCCGTCAACGTCAGAAGCATTTGCTCCAGACAACAAACCTGTTCCGTCCTGCTGCTTTCAAACAGGACAACCCCGCCTCCCTCAGAGGCTCAAGGCAGGGACACACCTTCAAATTCCAGCAGCCACACCTTGTCGTCCAGACCACCATCGCCGGAATAGCCACCCAGACCGTGTACCGCCACGACACGATGACAGGGGATCAGGATCGGCACAGGGTTTCGTCCCACAGCCTGCCCGACAGAACGGGGCGAACCGCCGACCTGCTGTGCTATCTGCTTGTAGGTCCGGGTCTCGCCGAGAGGAATCTCACATAGAGCAGCCCAGACCTTTTTCTGGTAATCCGTACCCCACGGCTTCATCGGGTAGGGAAATGTTTCTGTCGGCTTATCAAACCACTGATCCAGCCAGTCCCGCACTTCGCACAGCAGAGGTGTTTCGGTCTGATCCCGCCCCCATCCCCAGTCCAGAGCGATGATCGCCCCGTCTTCTTCCGTTATCGTAAGAGGCCCCAGAGGAGAATGCAGGGATAACTGGGGCATGAGACAACTCCGACAGGAAGGCCACACAGAGACACACAGGACGTGCTACCTCTTGTCCGCGCCCATCAGCTTCACGTCAATATTCGCTTAAGATTTTCGAACGAGATACTGCATATCATGCCGCCACACGCATCAGTTGCCCATCATGCCCTGCCGCCGGTCTTCGCCCTTGCCACCGGAGCAGGACGCGGAGCCATTGCCATCATGCGGGTCAGCGGTGCAGGCAGCGACCAGATACTCCGCACCCTTGCCGGGCAACTGCCCGCACCACGCAGAGCCTCTTTTCGTAGAATATGGCGCGATGCGGCACAGCAGGAAGACCATCTGGACGACGCCGTCACCATCTGGTCACCCGGTCCCAACAGCTATACCGGCGAAGATAGTTTCGAACTTCATTTGCATGCCGGACCAGCCATCATTTCCGCTGTCGCCGACGCTCTGGTGGCGGCAGGAGCACGTCCCGCCGAACCGGGAGAGTTTACCCGCCGGGCTTTCATGCATGGACGCGTTGATCTGACGGAAGCCGAAGGCATCGCTGACCTGATTGAGGCCGAGACGGAAACGCAGCGCAGGCAGGCTCTTGCTCAGGCTGACGGCGCACTGGGCGCGCTTTACAAAAGCTGGGCAAAAAGGTTGCGTGGCGTCCTTGCCCAGCAGGAAGCTCTGATCGATTTTCCTGACGAGGAACTCCCCCCCGAAATAGAGAGCGCCCTTCTGAGCGAAATCACGGCGCTCAACGACGAAATCCATCACCATCTCGCGGACGGTGAACGCGGCGAGCGAATCCGTCGCGGCCTTGTCTTTTCCATTGTCGGGCCACCCAACGCAGGAAAATCCAGCCTCCTGAATTATCTGGCCGAACGGGATGCCGCCATCGTCTCACCCATTGCGGGCACCACACGCGACACGATTGAAATCGCCACCATTCTGGCCGGAGTAAAAGTCACGTTCGTCGATACAGCGGGCCTGCGCGAGACGAGTGATCCGATCGAAGCGGAGGGAGTCCGACGCGCGATGTTTCACGTGGAACATTCGGACCTTGTCCTGCAACTCTTTCCCTCGGACCAGCCCTATCCCGACGTCATTCCTCAGGCACTGGCCGTCTGCAACAAGACCGATCTGGCGCCTGCGCCCACCATACTGGGCCAGAACCCGGTTCTCGGCATCAGCCTGCAAACAGGTGACGGCGTTCCCGAACTGCGAAAAACGCTTGAAAGAGAAGCCCTCAAACTGACACAAGGAAGCGGGCCGCCACCCCTGACCCGCGCACGCCACAGGGCCGCGGCTGAAGCAGCTTCGACCAGTCTGGAAGCGGCTCTGAGCATGGACTGGCCGGAAATGCGTGGCGAGGAGTTGCGTCTGGCCATGCGCGCACTGGGTCGACTGACTGGCGAAGTCGGCGTTGAAGATATACTGGATACCATCTTCGGTCAGTTCTGCATCGGGAAGTAAGAGGAAAGCATCATGGAAACGCAGTTCGATGTCATCGTCGTCGGTGGCGGACACGCGGGCTGCGAGGCGGCTGCCGCAGCGGCCCGGTGCGGGGCGAAAACAGTTCTTCTCACGCATCGCATGGATACTGTCGGCGCCATGTCCTGTAATCCCGCCATCGGTGGCATCGGCAAAGGACATTTGGTCCGTGAAATCGACGCACTCGACGGGTTGATGGGACGCGCCGCTGACGCCGCAGGAATCCACTTCAAGCTTCTGAACCGCTCCAAAGGGCCTGCCGTGCATGGCCCCCGCGCACAGGCAGATCGAGGTCTCTATCGCAGTGCGATTCACGCTCTTCTGCGTGCGACCGACAACCTGACCATTATCGAAGCCGCTGTCGGCGATCTGATCCTGACATTAGACGAAAAGGTTGCTGGAGTGTTCTGCGAAGATGGTCGGCGCTTTATGGCGCCTTCCGTCGTGATCGCTGCTGGAACTTTTCTTCGGGGCGTTATCCATTTCGGCCATGAGACCGAGCCAGCCGGACGCGTTGGCGATCTGCCCGCCAACGCACTTGGTCTGCGTCTCGAAGCGCTGGGCCTGCCGATGGGACGCCTCAAGACCGGCACCCCCCGCCCGTATCGCCCGCGCCAGCATTGACTGGGACGCGCTTCCAGAAGATCAGGGCGACGCCGAGCCAGAACCGTTTTCCTATCTGACGACCCGCATCGCCAATCCACAGGTCAGTTGCCGCATCACGGCGACCAACGAAAAGACTCATGCCATCATCCGTGAGCACATTCACCTCTCGGCTGTTTATGGAGGAGCCATCGCCGGACGCGGTCCACGCTACTGCCCTTCCATTGAGGACAAGGTTGTCCGTTTTGCCGAAAAAACGTCTCATCAGATATTTCTGGAACCGGAAGCGCTTCCTGGCAATCCGGGCGGCGATCTGGTCTATCCCAACGGCATTTCGACCAGCCTGCCACCCTTTGTGCAGGAACAGATGATCCGCACCATCCCCGGCATGGAACAGGCACGGATCGTCCGGCCCGGCTATGCTGTGGAGTATGACTATATTGATCCGCGAGCGCTTTCTCACTCTCTGGAACTTCGAGCGATCCCCGGCCTTTTCATGGCCGGACAGATCAATGGCACCACGGGTTATGAAGAAGCCGGAGCGCAGGGTCTTCTTGCTGGCATCAACGCCGCACGCCGCGCTGCCGGAAGCGATGCGCTGACCATCAGCCGCAGCGAAGCCTATCTGGGCGTCATGATTGATGACCTTGTGACGCAGGGCGTCTCGGAACCGTATCGCATGTTCACTTCGCGGGCGGAATACCGGCTGACCCTGCGGGCCGACAATGCAGATCTGCGCCTTACCCCTCCCGGCATTGCCTGCGGATGTGTCGGCACGGAACGCGCCCGTCAGTTCGAAAGAGTCAGCGAGGAACTTCAGGCCGCAACCGAACGCGCCAAGGCTGAGACATGGCTCCCGACGGATATTGCTCACGCAGGCGGCGCGGCCTCGCAGGATGGACGCAGGCGGTCTCTCTTTGAAATCATGGCGTCGGGCGGAAACACGTCCATCGCCGGACGACTGGCCCCGTGGTTCGCCGAACTGCCGCATCGTGTGCGTCTGCATGTGGAAACAGAGGCCCGCTATAGCGGCTATCTGATCCGGCAGGAGCGGGAGATCAGACAGCTTCACGCCGAAGGCGCCGTCAGCATTCCAGAGAGCTTTGACTTCGGTCAGGTCGGCGGCCTGAGCGCGGAAATGAAGGAACGATTCGAACGCGTGCGTCCGACCAATTTTGCCGCAGCCCAGAGAATCCCGGGGATCACACCGTCGGCGCTGGTCGCTCTTCTCGCGCATATCAGGCAGGCCGCATGACTCCGACAGCACCTGATTCCATCCCCGGTGTTTCACGTGAAACACTGGAGCGCCTGACCTGTTTTGCCGATCTGCTGGTCCGATGGACGGCGAAGATCAATCTGATTTCTCCGGGTGACATTCCGCACCTATGGGAACGCCATATTCTCGACAGCCTGCAACTCGTCCCTTTGATAGAGCGCGGCATCCGCGTGACCGATCTGGGCTCAGGCGGCGGCTTTCCCGGCCTGATCCTCGCCATCGCGGCAGATGCGGACGTGACGCTCGTTGAATCCGACCGACGCAAGGCTGCCTTTCTGCGCGAGGCCAGCCGCGCAACCGGCTGCCGGACCACCGTCATCAACCAGAGAATCGAAACGACCAACGTAGCACCCGCTCCGGTCGTCACGGCGCGGGCTCTGGCAAACCTGTCCCAGCTTCTCAACTGGACGGAAAAACTTGTCGCGGACAAAGGCTACGCGCTGTTTCTGAAGGGGCAGCAGGCCGCCGACGAGTTGACCAATGCCGAGCGCGACTGGCACATGACAGTCACGCATATTCCCAGCCGCACTCCGGGCGGCACCATTCTGAAAATAAGCGATATCAGGCGTGTCTGAATCCAGAAAGAATACGAAAACTTCGAAACAAGCCGCGCATCCGGCACGTGGATCGGCCCAGCCCATTACCCTTGCCGTCGCCAACCAGAAGGGCGGTGTGGGCAAAACAACGACCGCCATCAACCTTGCAGCAGCCCTTGCCCAGAGCGGGCAGAGGGTTGTGCTGATTGATCTCGACCCGCAGGGCAATGCCTCAACCGGAATCGGCGTGGAATATAACGCCCGCAAACACGGCTCCTACACCCTGCTCATGGGTGAGGCTGATGCTGCCTCGCTGGTGCAGAAGACCGACATCGACAATCTGAGCGTAATCTCGGCCAGCACCGAACTTGTCGGCGCGGAGATCGAACTGATCGCCGAAGATGAGCGGGAACAGCGGCTGAAATCGGCCCTCAGGTCTCTGGCGGGCTCTACGGATTACATCATCATCGACTGCCCGCCGAGCCTCGGCCTTCTGACTCTCAACGCGCTCGTGGCCGCCGATGGTGTCATTGCGCCGTTGCAGTGTGAGTTTTTCGCGCTTGAAGGCATCAGTCATCTGACCCGCACGATCGAGAAGGTCAAAAAGCAGTTCAATCCGGCGCTCAGGACTACAGGCATTGTCCTGACAATGTATGATCGCCGCAATAATCTCTCCGAACTCGTCGCGGCCGACGCCCGCAGTTTCTTCGGCGAGGCTGTCATGGAAACCATCATCCCGCGCAATATCCGCATCTCCGAAGCCCAGAGTCACGGCACTCCCGTCATGACCTATGACCCGCGTTCCAGCGGTGCGACGTCCTACACGGCTCTTGCACTTGAACTGCGCAACCGCCTTGAAAACACGAGCAACTGAGGTTCAGAGCGTGAGCACGAAGAAATCCCCCGCCCGTCCACGCCTTGGTCGCGGCCTCGCCGCGCTTCTGGGTGAACAGCCTGAAGCGGCAGAAGTAACAGCCACCACAGGTGCTGGCGAAACAGCCGCTCCCCAGACGGCACGCAACGGCGTTTCTTCATTGCCTGTCGAATCTCTGGAGCCCAGTCCCTTTCAGCCCCGTCAGAACTTCGCCCCGGAAGCGCTGAGCGAGCTCGCGGAATCAATCCGTGTCCGCGGCATTCTTCAGCCGCTTCTGGCCCGCCCGCACCCCGACAAGCCGGGGACCTACCAGATCATCGGTGGCGAGCGGCGGTGGCGGGCGGCCCAGCAGGCCGGGCTGCATGATGTGCCGGTCCTGGTCCGAGAGCTCGACGACACGGACGCCATGGCCGCCGCTCTCGTGGAGAACCTCCAGCGCGCCGATCTCAATCCGATGGAAGAAGCCGAAGGGTTCAGCCGTCTGATCGAGGATTATCGCCTCACACAGGACGAGCTGGCGCGGGCCATCGGCAAATCCCGCCCGCACATCACCAACACCCTGCGGCTTCTGCGACTCCCCGCAGCGCTCCGCTCGGATGTCGTGGAAGGTCGCCTCTCGGCGGGCCATGCCAGAGCGCTTCTGGCTCATCCGAACCCCGTAGCGGCGGCAAAGGACGTCATTGCACGGGATCTGTCGGTCCGACAGACCGAAGCGCTCGCACAGAAAGCCCTCAAAGACGCAGCCCACCCAGTGCAGCAGAAGGCAGTGCGGGAGCGGCGCGATCCCGAAATCGCCATGCTAGAACGCGATCTCACGGCGAAACTCGGGCTTCCGGTCCAGATCCAGTTCGATGGCAAGGGCGGCACGCTCCGCTTTTCCTACCGCACACTGGATCAGCTTGATGGGCTGCTCGCACTTCTTAACAGATAAGTGCGATTCAACGCTTGCACTGGAACGGAACGGCTGTTAAAAGCCCGCCTTATTCCAAGCCTGCGGGTCTGGAACTGGAAATCCTGGGCGCATAGCTCAGTTGGTAGAGCAGCTGACTCTTAATCAGCGGGTCCAAGGTTCGAGCCCTTGTGCGCCCACCAGGATTTCTCCCCACACTTCAAAAATATTTTTCTGAGCATGCCGTATGGCCGCGTTCTGAATTGAAGAACCACGCCTGAGCGTCGTGGGCAAAGGCATATAAGCCGCTCTCCATAATAACCTTCACAACAGAGCGTGGCATCCCGGGCTTTCAGACTCCGGCAGCAGAATTACACGAAATTGTCAGATGGTGATTGCTCGGTCGCCAAGAAACTTTTCATACGCCACAGTGTTTGAGCATATGACAGCGACCTGTGCCTGTGATCTGAACCAAAAACAATACGCTGATCCGGGCACATAGAAACAGGCCGCATTATCTGCAAGAGGTTTTCATGTTCGCATCACGGCATATCGCTCTCGTCGCCTCGTTCGGCATGGCACTCGCATCAGTCAGCGCAGCCCATGCCCAGACGGCGGCCCAGCAGCTCCCGGCCGGCACAACCCTGTCGACGGTGCCAAACGGCGCCCTGCCCGTAACCAACCCTGCAAACGCAGCTTCCGCGCCCACACAGGGCGCGCAGGTGGTGAAAGGCGTCACCGGCGCGACCACAGCAGCAACTCCGGGCGCTCTCGGTGAAGACGGACTGCCATCCATCGACAACGCCACCCCCGGCAATGTCGCAGGCCTGCTTTCCTACTGCATTCACAAGAAATATGTGAACGGCACGACATCCCGCAGCGTCGCCCGCAAGCTGGCGAAGCGCGCCGACGTGAAGAACGACCAGAATTACTCGCTCGGCGGACAGGGTCTGCTGGCCAACGCCACATCGACACCGTTCGATATCGCCACACTCGACAAGTCCAAACGCGTCAAACTGTGCAGCGACCTGACCAAAAAGGGTCAGGAGCTCCAGTAAGTTCGCTGACGGTAGAGAGCAGCCACCCACGAGAACCGACCGGAGCAATCCGGTCGGTTTTTTTGTATCCGGCACCCGCGCAGCTTCTCGCCCGACCACGCCGCTTTCCCGCCACCACTGTTCCGCTTTCACAGCGACCCATCTGTTTTCGGCAAAACGTCACACCCCGGCCTTGTGTCGGCTATTGTTCGCGTGCGGCGGATCGCGCACAATCAGCGCCATGAATGCGCCCAGCGGCTCCCGCCCGACCAATACGCTCTCCCTCGCCTCCGCTCTTCCGGAGACGACCTCGCCCGCCAGAGCCGCTCTCCAGACCGCTCTGGCCCGCACGGCGCTCTCCATTGAACCACGGGAAGAACCAGCCCTTCTCAGGCGCATCGGACGCGCCCTGGCACCCGGTGCGCAGGACGTGCCGGACGAGGTCTTCATCAGCGCCCTATGCGCCGTCAGACGCAAACGCTGGGCCTCCCGTCTGATGGACCAGACCCGCCGCGACGGACGTATCTGGATCTCGCGCGAAGACATGGAACAGGCGGCCAACGCCGTCGAAAACCCCGACGCCACGGACGACGATCTTTTCGCGGCCCTCAAGCCCGTCATGGCGACGCGTTTCCATGAACTGGGCGACACCCCGAAAGAAGCGCTCGCAGGCATGCAGGCCGACCTGCTCGACACCGGGCGTATCCTTTCCGCAGGCCAGACCGCACGACTGGCCGACGCCATCGCCGACGCCTTCAACGTCTCCGACCGTGATCGCTTTGTCGGTCGGGCACAGGAAGCGGAAGAAGCCCGCGCCCGTCAGGAAGCCTCCATCGAGCAGACCGCCCGGGCGCGTCGGGAGAGCGAAGAAAAACGTCTGGAGGAATGGGAAAGCAGTCTCGTCCGCTTTCAGGAAGTCCCCGCAATCCTGCGCTGCTCGCACCGCGAGGCTCTGCGCTGGATCGCCGAAAACCGCATTCCCGTCGCTCGTCGCATACTCCAGAAAGACGGGCAGGAGTTGTGGGAGTTCGACCCCAACGAACTGATCGCTCTGCGCCCTGCCCTGCCCGAGTGGCGGCGCATCAGCGAGGAGTTTTTCGACCGTAAGGAGAAGCGTGGCCGCGACCGTGACGGACGGCGGGATGCACAGCTTCCGGAACCGCCAAAAGTCGGAAAGCACGTCGCCAACTCGGTCATCGCCCGCGTGGCGGCCCTTGATCGTTACGCCGCCCACTTCCGCACTGCCCGCGCCCTTGATCGCCGCATCACGCTCGTCACAGGCCCCACCAACAGCGGCAAGTCCCACACGGCGCTCGACGCTCTGGCGAAGGCCGAGAGCGGTCTTGCGCTGGCTCCGCTGCGTCTCCTCGCCCACGAGTTCCGCGAAGCGCTGGCGGCCCGTGGCGTGGAAGCGTCACTCTCCACCGGCGAAGAGCGGATGATCGTGGAAGGCAGCAAGCATCTCGCGGCAACCGTCGAGATGTGCCCGTTCTTCAATCCCGTCGATGTCGCCATCATCGACGAAGCACAGATGCTCTTCGACCCCGACCGTGGCGCCGCCTGGACCGCCGCGATCATGGGAGCGCCCGCCCGGCATCTTTACATCCTTGGCGCGCCAGAATGTATTCCGATGGTGCGCCGCATTGCCGAACTCTGCGGCGACCCGATTGATGAAATCTCCCTCCAGCGCAAAAGCCCACTCAAAGCTGCATCGGCTCCCGTTCGCCTCAACGAACTGAAGGCCGGCGATGCCCTCATCGCCTTCTCCCGTCGTGAAGTGCTGGATCTGCGCGCTGCCCTGATGGAGCGCGGTCGTCGCGTCGCCGTCGTCTATGGCGCACTCAGCCCGGAAGTCCGCCGCGCCGAAGCCCAGCGCTTCAACTCGGGAGCCGCTGATATCCTGATCGCCACAGATGCCATCGGCATGGGGCTCAATCTCTCCATCCGTCGCGTGGTGTTCGCCGCTCTCAGAAAGTTCGACGGTCGTCAGACCCGCGATCTATCCATTCAGGAGGTCAAGCAGATCGGTGGCCGCGCGGGCCGCTACGGCAAGCATGAGGAAGGCATTGTCGCCGTGCTGGCCGACGCTGGCACTCCGCGCTTTATCCGCGATCATCTCAACGCCGATCCGATCCCGCCCGACGAACTCCGCCCGCTCGTGCAACCGGACGCCGATATCGTTCGCGCCATCGCCACGGAAATCGGCTCCGACAGCCTCTACGGCGTGCTGGCCCGCATCCGCCGCGCCGTGCTTCGTCATGACGACCCCAACTACCGTCTGTCGGATATGGAGCAGCCCTTCGCCATTGCGTCAGCTCTGGAAGGCGTGGAAGGGCTCGATCTCACCCAGCGCTGGACCTACGCCATGTGTCCCGTCGATGACCGCGACAACGGCATCAGCCGTCTTGTCGGCTGGGCCGCCGAGCACGCCGCCGGAGCGCGTATCCCGCCGCCGGGCACCGGCCGCCTCCCACCGCCCGACCGGGCGGGCCGGGAAGAGCTTGAGCGCGCCGAGAAGCGCCACAAGCGGCTCGTCGCATGGCGCTGGCTGGCGCTGCGGTTCCCGGAGACCTATCCGGATCTGGAGTCAGCCGAAGACACCACCCGCAAGCTCAACGAGTGGATCGAAAGCGTGCTGCGGCAGCAGAGCCGGACGCGGAAACAGAAAGAACGCCGGTAAGATCGGAGGAGTGTTGTGCCGGGGCGAGGGCGGGGCTTTGCCCCGGCCCCCACCAAAGGCGATGCCTTTGGAAACCGGTTGTTGAAGTAGTGTTCGTATAGAATATTTCTCCAATACACTTGAAATTACCTGCGTCCATTAATTACAATTAATAATCATGCATAAAAAGAGTATGTTATGTCACAGCTTGTATTCGATGGCACAGAAGAAACTCTGGTTCTGATAGACAAAAATGGCAAATCTGTCGGCTCATGGCACGCCAACAACCGTACAGACAGCCATGCAACCTTACATTTTGTTCCCAATGGCAGCCTTCCTTTTCAGGACAGGACTGCGCCGCACCGTCACAGCGCGCCTAATGCGGACACGGTCAATGGTGAATACGGCTCTTTCGGTATCATTCGTATGATGCCTTTCGATGGTCATGCTGGTGTTGGTGTTCATGCCGGGAGAGCAAATGTTCCTGACAAGTCCATCCGGCGAGGTATCGGCCCGGATCATGTTACCCAAGGATGTATAAGAACGACAGAAGACGCCATGAAAGCCATAACAGGCGTCATGGCCCAAGATCCGCTTCTGACCATAACAGTAAAAAATAATCGCAGGAAACGCTGATATGTGGAAAGCAAATTTCGCATTTGTTGTCGGCCTGTCCATCATGGCCTGTCCTGCTTCATTACAGGCGCAGATCATCACAGCAACAGATACGACTAGCGAAGCTTCGGTTCAGATTATAAATACACCTTATCTTTTACAGCCAGCAAACAAGTATGGTGCGGTTTGGGTAGCACTCGACAAAAACACCCTAAAAAACGACCGGACTCCGTTGCAAAAAGGCAGTTACGGCACAGTGGAAGCACAAGAAAAAGTCTATTTCTCTTCCGATGAGATGAAAAAATCAAAAATTCTTGTCATATTCATTAACACAAAAAATCAGCCTCTTACGATCACTCCTACCAACCTTTCTCCCGCAAAATCCTTGTCGGATGCGAGCGACAGAAACAAGACGCTTCTCGTTGCGTTGAACAACATGACCCTCACGGACACCGTAACGTCGGGAGAAGAAGATAACTGGCACAAAGGGAATCCTAAAAAAATACCCCTGCTATCCGGCAACACCACATGGATTGAACCAGGAATTCACACCCTGAAGAATGTTGGTCGAGAAAAATCCGAATTTATAACAATAGAGTGGTAGACATTACTTCGTTTAAAACGAAAAATATTTTCTTATCAGCACATCACCTGAAAAACGACGAAGTAAGGTCTTCATCCTCAAATCAGGATCAAAGGGGCCACGCCCCTTTGCGGGTCAAGGGCAGCGCCCTTGAAACCCCAACCCAACGGCCTCTAAATCACCCAGCCTTCTTCTTCCGCCCGCGTGCAGGCTTCTTCACCACTGACGGCACAGCCTCACCGTCCTGCATCAGAAGCGGCGCGAGGAAGCACCCTGTGTGGCTGGCCTTGCACTGGACGATCTCTTCCGGCGTGCCTTCGGCCACGACTTCGCCGCCGCCGCTCCCGCCTTCGGGACCGATGTCGATAATCCAGTCTGCGGTCTTGATGACTTCCAGATTGTGCTCGATCACCACAACCGTATTGCCCTGATCGACCAGCGCGTGGAGAACTTCCAGCAGCTTGCGGACGTCTTCCGTGTGCAAGCCCGTGGTGGGCTCATCAAGAATATACATCGTGCGGCCTGTCGCACGTCGAGCCAGTTCCTTGGAGAGCTTCACACGCTGCGCCTCACCACCGGAAAGGGTGGTGGCCTGCTGACCAAGAGCGACATAGCCAAGACCGACTTTCTGAAGAATGGCGAGGCGATCGCGGATACGGGTCTGCGCCTCGAAATAGGGCAATGCCTCGTCCACGCTCATCGCCAGCACATCGGCAATCGACTTGCCCTTGAACTTCACTTCCAATGTTTCACGATTATAGCGAGCACCTTTACAGGCATCGCAGGTCACGAACACATCGGGCAGGAAGTGCATCTCGATCTTGATGACGCCGTCGCCCTGACAGGCTTCGCAACGACCGCCTTTCACGTTGAATGAAAAGCGCCCCGGCTTGTAGCCACGCGCCTTGCTTTCCGGAAGTTCCGCGAACCAGTCACGGATTGGCGTAAACAGGTCGGTGTAGGTCGCGGGGTTGGAGCGCGGCGTCCGACCGATGGGCGACTGGTTAATGTCGATGATCTTGTCGAGCAGTTCCAGTCCATCCACCCGCTCACATGGTGCGGGCGTCTGGGACGACCCCATCAGACGCCGGGAGAGGGTCTTGTAGAGCGTGTCGATGACCAGCGTGGACTTGCCGCCACCCGAGACACCTGTGACGCAGGTGAAAGTGCCGAGCGGGAATTTGGCCGTCACATCCTTGAGATTGTTGCCTGTAGCACCACGAACCGTCACAAATCGCTTCGGGTCGATCGGGCGACGCTCCTTCGGCACCGCGATGCGCTTACGGCCAGACAGATACGCACCCGTCAGACTGTCCTTGCAGGCCGCGACTTCGATCGGTGTGCCGCTGGCGATCACCGTGCCGCCCTTCACACCCGCACCCGGTCCCATGTCGATCAGCCAGTCCGCGCTACGGATGGCGTCCTCATCATGCTCGACAACGATCAGGGTATTTCCAAGAGCTTTCAGACGCTGCAGCGTCGCCAGAAGCCGCTCGTTATCGCGCTGATGCAGCCCGATGGAAGGCTCATCCAGCACATACAGCACACCTGTAAGACCCGACCCGATCTGACTGGCCAGACGGATACGCTGGCTTTCACCGCCCGACAGGGTCGCCGATCCACGGGACAGCGTCAGATAATCCAAGCCTACATCGACAAGGAATTTCAGACGGTCATTGATTTCCCGAAGAATACGACGGGCAATTTCCGCACGTTGCGGCGTCAGGGTCGGCAGGACGCTTTCGAACCAGTCATGAGCATCCCTGATTGCCAGATCGGACGCCTGTGCGATATTGAATCCCGCAACCTTGACAGACAAAGCTTCAGGTTTCAGGCGTGCGCCATTGCAGACATGACAGGGCTTGTCCGCCTGATAGCGGGAAAGCTCTTCTTTCTGCCAGATGCTGTCCGTATTCCGCAGGCGGCGCTGGAGACTGGCAACAGCGCCCTCGAATGGCTTTGTCAGCGTGTGGGACTTTCCGCCGTCACGATAGACGAAGTGTACGTCATCATCCGTTCCATCGAGAATGACGAAACGGGCTTCCTCCGGCAGATCACACCACGCCGTGTCCATGCTGATATCAAGATGCTTCGCCAGACTCTGGAGCGTCTGCTCATAGAGCGGCGTCTTGTCATTCCGCCAGGGCGCGACGGCTCCCTGTGCCAGCGACAGTCGCTCGTCCGGCACAATCAGGCGTGGATCGAAGAAAGTCTCGGTGCCGATACCGTCACAGGCCGGGCAGGCTCCCTGCGGCGCGTTGAACGAGAACAGCCGCGGCTCGATCTCTTCCAGCGTAAAGCCGCTGACAGGACAGGCGAACCGTGAGGAAAACACCGTGCGCTCGGCAGGCTCCTTGCTGTCCCGCGTCACTTCTTCCGCATAGACAAGCCCGTCCGACAGAGAGAGCGCCGTTTCAAAACTGTCGGCCAGACGGCTTTCAATACCGGGCTTGACCACAATCCGGTCCACAACAGCTTCGACCGTATGACGCAGCTTACGATTCAGATTGGGAACATCTTCAATATCGTAGAGTTCACCATCGACTTTCACGCGCGCAAAACCCTTGCGCTGAAGCTCGGCCAGTTCCTTGCGATACTCGCCTTTACGGTCACGAATGACCGGGGCCAGCAGCATCAGCCGCGCGCCCTCCGGCATAGCCATGACGCGATCCACCATCTGGCTGACCGTCTGTGCCTCGATCGGCAGGCCGGTCGCGGGGGAATACGGCACACCCGCACGCGCCCAGAGCAGACGCATGTAGTCATGGATTTCAGTGACCGTTCCGACCGTCGAACGCGGGTTCTTGGAAGTCGTCTTCTGCTCGATGGAAATGGCCGGAGACAGCCCTTCGATCGAGTCCATGTCCGGTTTGCCCATCAGTTCCAGAAACTGCCGGGCATAGGCGGACAGGCTTTCGACGTAGCGTCGCTGCCCTTCCGCGTAGATCGTATCAAACGCCAGCGAGGATTTGCCGGACCCGGACAGGCCGGTGATGACCGTCATCTGATCACGCGGAATATCCACATCGACGGACTTGAGATTATGGGCGCGAGCGCCCTTCACACGGATGGCGGGGCCTGAAACGGGTTTGGCTGTCATCGTCCGGTCGTATGTCCTTGTGTTCAGACTGGACAATATAGGGCGCTTCTCACGGATTTACAGGGGATTGCGCCGCCAAAAAGAACATATCGGGATCATTTCCGCCCGCTGGCTTTATCGGCTCATGCCGCCGGTATTGCCGTATCCGACATTTCCCGCTCCAACATTCCCGGCACCGATGTTTTCTGCGCCTACATTGCCTGCGCCGGTATTGCCCCACCCGACGCCTCCGGGACTGGCGCCATGCCAGTGTCCCTGTGACTGCGACGACTGCCCGCTCTGCACTGTCGTCCCGGTGCCGCCCGCATAACCACCGCCATAACCCCCACCCATTCCCGGTGAAATGATGACCTGCGTCGGCGGGGGAGGATAACCTTCATAACTGTCGCCGGGCGATGCGGCCTGACTGCCGGTGGAGTAGTCCCACTGGCCACTCTTTTTCGTCGGGTTGTTGGAGTAGTCCTGCGCCATGACTGGTGACGCCAGCACCATAAGCCCCATCATGAGCCCTGAAAACGTCCGCATTGCACCTGAATCCTCTCTGCGCGCCTGAAGCAGCACAGAGAAGCCGATTATCCTTCACAGGAGGTTGATGGCGGGCATTTCATTCGGTCATATCCGAGGGAGCGGGCCTTAACCTGACACATCGATTTATGGCGCTTAATATGGCGTGACTGTTCTTTACGAAGCCGCTGCACTCAATGGGCTCGGCAACACATTCTGGATGAGCGGATCACAAGCTCAGAATTTTCTGAGTGTGTTATTTCCTGAATGGCCTAAACTCGCATTGACAGTATCAACGATGCTGTTGCCAACCTTCCGGATGACTTCGGACAAGTGCTGGTCGGGATGACTACGGCATTCAAGCTCCGTCCGCATAAAGAAACTCAGCGTGATCTGCCCCATGAGTTCTTTCATATGAAGCGAGGCGAACTCCGTCATATACGGCTTCATGATATTCATTGCCGAAATGACCCTGTTTCGCGCCTCTGACGTAGTGGGAGACGCTGTGTCCGTGGCTGCGTAGTGCAGATAAGTCGAACATGATGTCGATGGCACGAAGACCGTTGTATCTGCTGCCTTAGCTGCGGTGACCCCAAATGCAGTCTGTAAAGACAGCAAAACCAAATAGTTAAAAATACGGTTTGATCTGTTCACCGTAATCATTCAGCTTCGGCCCATATGTAGTTATAAAAAGCATCCAGAATAAAAAAATATTGGCAGAGAATTTATTGCATCGTGTCCTTACTCCGCCTCACCACCATTCTCCGCAATGAACTCCACTTAGACCAGAGCGGAACTATAGCCCCCACCACGGCGCTCGGAATGTCTGTCCGCAAGAAAGACAACATGGAGGACGAGGTTCTACGACTCACCCACAAAATTTTATTTTATTGAATAAAAAGGCGGCTGGTGGAGCTGAGGGGGATCGAACCCCTGACCTCCTCATTGCGAACGAGGCGCTCTCCCATCTGAGCTACAGCCCCGCCTTTGTTCCGAACTAGATAACCGGACGCGGCAAGCTGTCAAGCGCTATCCTGTATCGGAACCGAACGTATTGTGCTCTGTTCCGGGTGTCCTGTAGTCTGCGCTTCCATGCGCAAGGTGCGTCTGACGTTTTTACGAGAGGATACGGTTTCCCGTGTATGATCTGTGGCGCCTGCTTCTGACGGTGGTAAAGCTCTATGAAGCGGTCATCATCATCTACTGTGTTTTCAGTATGTTGTATTCTTTCGGCGTGCTCGACACCCGGAACCGGATCGTCTGGCAGGTCGGGCGCTTTCTCGGCGCTGTCGTGGAGCCGGTCCTGACACCTCTGCGGAACATCCTCCCGAGCTTCGGGAATGTCGATCTGTCACCACTGGTCGTCCTGCTGGTGCTGCAATATCTCGTGGAGCCCTTCATGGCGCGCCAGATGATGAGCAGCCTGATGGGATAATCATTCCATTCCCGTTTCATGACTTCGACAACCCCGCCCGACCCTGTCCGGCGGGGTTGTCTGTCTTCAGCGGCCAGAAATCACTGCCGGTCGCAGCTTTCAGTCAGCCTGTTGAAATACAGACCGGGAGAGCATGTGACGACATTGCTTGGGACCTGCGTCGCAACCGGAGCAGGAGCCTGCTGATATCCACCGTAATAGGCGTTCCCATAAGGCTGGCTATAACCTTGGGAATAATCACCGGGAGGCTGAGCATACCCTTCCGACTGCTGATAATAGTCACCGGAATAGGCAGACTCCGCGCTGGCGGCTCCAACGGACAGTCCTAGCAGGGTTCCGAAAGCGAACGGCGCTCCCCAGCCCCAACCCCAGCCCCAGCCCCAGCCGCCGTAACCGCCCCAGTAAGGGTAGCCGCCCCAGCCGTAATAGGAGGGATATCCACCCCAGCCCCAACCCCAGCCGGGACCACCCCAACCGCCGCCCCAACCAGGGCCCGCTCCGCCCCAGCCACCACGCCAACCGCCGCGCCAGCCTCCTCCTCCCCAGCCGGGGCCACGTCCCCCTCCGTGAAACCCGCCACCGGGACCGCCGCCAAAGCCACCACCATGAAAGCCTCCGCCGGGGCCGCCTCCGTGGAAGCCCCCTCCCGGACCACCACCGAAACCGCCTCCATGGAAACCTCCACCGGGGCCGCCACCACCGCCATGGAATCCACCGCCGCCGCCAAAACCACCACCGCCACCTCCACCTCCCGGATGGGCAAATGCCGGTGAAAGAACCGAAAGGGATACAGCAACAGCAGCGGCCTTCTGCAGCAACTTGAAACGGTTGATGTTCACGGCGCGTCTCCAGGAAGTTTGATCAGATCTTTCAGCGTGACAGAACATGGGATCAAAAGACGATATGGGATCACCCAAGGAAGGCTATATGACCCATATGGGATTCATCCCGGGACTGTGCCACCGGAAATATCATACGGATGGCAACAGAATGTAAGCAGTATGCACCACAGTTTTATGACTGAATAACGACCTTGTCCGGGCAGCCTGTACTCTTTTGTAACACTCCCGTTCCCTGATCTCATCACGGACAGGTGGCGGACAGGTGATCGATGCGCCGTCCGCGCCTTGCTTCAATGCCCGGAAGCAGCCGGCACGGCTGTCGGGATTTCTCCAAAACTGTTGTTGCTACGGTCAATGTCCGGAATGGTCCTGTCGGGATCAAGAATGGCGGTACGAACAGACTGGGTGCCGGCAACCTGCACGTTCAACTGGCTTCGCTGCATCCATGCTTCCGTGGGGATGCGGATGCGGGCGGAGCTGCCATCCATCCATGTCACCTGCAAAACCACCGGCAAAGGCAGACGGCCCTTGTTGATGACCGGAATGATGGCTCCGTTCTTGGGATCGTTCCCTGCATAGGATACCGGCCCAACCGCGTAATCGGCTGCCCAGTTATTGAAATACCAGCCACGCCAGAACCATGAGAGATCCTCGCCCGCCTCACTGTTCATGAAACGGAAGAAATCTGATGGCGTGGGATGATGGAAAGACCATTCCTTGATATAGGCGCGCAAGGCCCGGTCAAAACGGTCCGGTCCGAGGATCTGCTCCCTCAGCAATGTCAGGCCGTAAGCCGATTTGAAATAGGTCAGATCGTGCCGGTATGTCTCTGAAACCGTGTCCGATGGCGCCATCAGGACAGGCGCTTCCCTGTCCTTGAGCAGGGTGACGATGTCAATGGCAGGTTTGCCGGTTTGCGGCGCGTATTCCGCATCCCGTTTCGGCGCGAACTCTCCGCCATTGAAGTGGGCGGATGCCAACGTGTCGATGAACGTATCAAAGCCTTCATCCATGAAAGCATGACGCCGTTCATTCGACCCGACCATCATGGGAAACCACTGATGACCCAGTTCATGGGTCGTCATGGCGAACAGATCGGGATCGCGCTTTTTTGCGTCCTCAAAAGCGATACCCGGATATTCCATGCTCGCGCCGTGACCTGCCGCATTGATGGCGTTCGGCCAGGGGTAAGGCCCCCATTGCGACGAAAAATACTCGATCGCATGTTTCACATAGGCCGTGGACCGGTCCCATCCATGCGCGCCGACACCTTCAACCGGATAGAAGGACATGGCCAGACGCGGCGCTGGCTGTTTGTCCTTCTCGTTGCCGGTTGAAAGAGGCGGCAGATCCAGTTTCGCGGCATCCCACAGGAACGCGGCGGAGGCCATGAACGCCACATCCCGGGTATTGGCCATCCGGAAATGCCATGTTCTGGTCGCGGGTTCCGGCGTCTCCGCTTTCCTGTCCGGCTCGACGCCTTTCTTCACGGGTGGCGCTTCAGGCTGAGGCTGGAGTGCGGTTTCGACCTCGGCCTGAGTGCGGATCATGACCCGCTGCTCGCTTTTTGCGGCCTGCGCCAGCCGGTCACGCTGCTCCTGCGTCAGCACCTCAGACGGGTTCACAAGCACACCTGAGCCCGCGACGACAAAACGTGACGGCACGGTGACGCTGTAGTCGAAGTCGCCGTATTCCAGATAGAACTCCTGCCCGAGATAGGGCGCGGTATCCCATCCCCGGATGTCATCATAAACGGCCATGCGGGGATAGAACTGCGCGATCTCGTAGATATCGCCGTTCCTGCTGGGGGAAACGGCGGTGCGGCCACCCCACTCGCCCGGCACGGTATAATGCCAGACAATGCGGATTTTCCGCTTCTCGCCCTTCTGCATCGGGTCGGCCAGCGCAAGCTGCATCCGTGTATCGGAGATGACCGGCACCAGCGGCGTGCTATGGCCATCATCCTCGATGGACACGCTTTCGATGGCGATGCCGTCGGTATGATGTTCATGGCGCTCCGGGTTGGCGAAATCCGCTCTGGAACCTTCCCTGTAGATGTTCTGGTCAAGCTGCACCCACAACACGTCCAGCGGGTCCGGGCTGTTGTTGGTGTAGGTGATGACCTCGCTGCCAGACAGCGTCCGGTTGGTCGGGTCGATCGTCACCCTGATGTCGTAGTCAGCCCTGTTCTGCCAGGCCTGTGGTCCCCGACGGCCACTGCCGGAGCGATAGGCATTCGGCGCATCGGGATAGGCCAGAGGCGCGAAGAGTCTGCCCGCGTCCGGAGCAGACGACGCTCCCGTGTCCGCCGCGTGAAGAGCCGTCAGCGAACCGGGCAACGCGAAGGCCGTCAGCAGCAGCGCTCCCCGCAAACTCCGCCGTTTCGCGCCTGTCATGCCGCGTTTCAGAACCATCCGCCCAATCCCGGAAACGAAATGGAGAGAAGACTGTTTCTTCAGCATGCGCTGTCTCCTGACATCAGGCGGATTACCGTGCTAACCACCAGATAGCATCGTCAAGATGAACACGGTATTGTCCGCGATTGTCATCCTAACGTGAAAAGCACACCATGCAGGCCATGATCCGACGTTTTCTGCCGGCTCTGCTGAGCCTTCCGTTTGTAACCGGGGCATTTGCCGCCTCGCCCGACAGCGCCGATCAGGCTGCTGTCTCAAGCCGTTTTGAAGCCATCCGCTCCAGCCCGCAGGAGTTCTCCCTCTTCATGCGGGCCTTCCCGAAAGGAGCGGACCTGCACAACCATCTGGTCGGCGCCATCTACGCGGAACGCCTGCTGGAATGGGCGAGAGCGGATCAGCTCTGCGTGAACCCGGACACGGGAGCAATCGGCCCGACGCGCTGCGCCTTTGGCTTCCATACCTCAAAGGACGCGATCCCCGCCGCCCGGATCATGCAGGATCAGGCGCTCTACACACAGACGATCGACATGCTTTCAATGCGGAATTTTGTTCCGTCTCCGCAGGACCGATCCGGACACGATCATTTTTTCGCGACCTTCGACAAGTTTCTGCCCGCCACAAGCGGTCATGACGCCGACATCCTGGTCGACGCGCTCTCTCAGGCGGCGCGGGATCATGTCACCTATGTCGAGTTGATGGTCTCGCCACAACTGAACGCCGTGGCCCGGCAGGGCTCCTCCGACAGGATCAGCCATGAAAGCGATATCGCTCAGGCGGAAATCCGCGTCGTTCCACACCTCAATCATCTGGTGAGACTGGTGCGGGAAGAGACCGACACGATGGAGCGCAAGGCCCGTGCAACCATGAAGTGCGGCACCGGAGAGGCCGCCCCCGGTTGCCACGTCGCCGTCCGCTACCTGTATCAGACGATCAGAACGATGCCTCCCGGCATGGTGCTGGCCCAGATCGCTTTCGGCTATATGCTGTCCACCGCCGACAGTCGTTTTGTCGGCATCAATATCGTCGGGCCGGAAGACAATCCGATCGCCATGCAGGATTACACCCTGCACATGCAGATGTTCCACACCCTTTCGGAACGCTGGCCGAAAGTGAAGCTCTCCCTGCATGCAGGTGAACTGTCCAAGGGACTGGTCGCGCCAAGCGGTCTGGACGACCATATAAGACAGGCTGTTGAAATCGCCGGAGCCTCACGCATCGGGCATGGCGTGGACATCATGCAGGAGCGTGATCCCTATGGCCTGCTTACGGAAATGGCGCAGAGGAATATCCTCGTCGAGATCAATCTGAGCAGCAATGAACAGATCCTTGACGTCAAGGACAACGCCCATCCGTTCATGACCTATCGCGAGCACGGGGTGCCGGTCGCCCTGTCCACGGATGATGAGGGAGTTTCGCGCATCACCCTGACCGACGAATACCTCCGGGCAGCGAAAACCTATGCCCTGTCCTATGCCGATCTGAAGGACCTGTCCCGCATGGGGCTGGAGCACGGGTTTGTCTCGGGAAAAAGCCTGTGGGACACGACAAGGCCTTTTCACCGTGCGACCGCCTGCGCGGATGTCGACGCCAGAGAAGCGGAGCCGGAGGGGCTGTGCCGGGAACTGCTCACACACAGTCAGAAAGCCCGACTGCAATGGACTCTCGAAAATCAGTTCAGCCTGTTTGAGCATCAGGTGGCGACCGGCCAGCCCCTCAAGAACTGAACCGGCTTTTTCCTGAAGGATTTCCTGATGCGTCTTCTCGCTTCCCTTGCCTGTCTCCCGCTCGCCATGTGGGGTGTCCTGTCTCAGGCCAATGCCGCCAGCCTTGCGAAAATTCCTGTACGTGTCGTGGTTGTAACGACATTCGAGCTTGGCAATGACACGGGAGATGTGCCCGGAGAGTTCCAGCACTGGGTGGAGAGACTTCCGCTCAGTGAGGAACTGCCGGCACGAGGCAGCTATCATGAAATCCTGCGCTACAATCCCGAACTGCATGTTCTGGGCATCGTGACGGGAGAGGGACCGTCCCACATGGCCTCGGCCATGACCGGACTGGTGCTTGATCCCCGCTTCGATCTACGAAAAGCCTATTTCCTGCTTGCCGGGATCGGCGGGATCAATCCGAATTTCGGGTCTGTCGGCTCGGCTGTCTGGGCTCCGCGTGTCATCAATGGCGGGCTGGCCCACATGATCGACGCCCGGGAAATTCCCTCGGACTGGCCGGATGGTTTTGCGCCTGTGCAGGGCGCCAGTCCAACCCTGCATCCGACACCCGCGCTGCATTCCCAGTGGGGCGACATGGGCTACACGCTTAACCCTCGTCTGGTGAACTGGGCCTACACCCTGACGCACTCGGTCTCTCTCCCTGACACCCCTTCCCTTCAGGCCAGCCGCGCCCGCTACAGGGACTATCCCGCCGCGCAGAAACCACCGCAGGTCATGGTGGGTGACACGCTTTCTTCCGAAACCTTCTGGGTAGGCGCCAGGATGAACGCATGGGCGGAACGCTGGGTCAGATACTGGACCGACAATCAGGGAACGTTCGCAACGACGGCGGAAGAGGATATCGGCCTGATGCAGGCTCTCTCAGCGCAGGCCAAAGCCGGACGGGTGGATATCAACCGCGTGCTGATCCTGCGGACCGCGAGCAATTACGACATGCCGCCGCCGGGAGAGAGCGCTGCGGCCCTCCTGAAAGAAGAAGCTGATGAGACCGGTTTTTCAGGGTTCATCCCGTCTCTCGATGCGGCATGGCTGGTTGGAAGCACTGTAGTCCGGGAACTGGCGTTTCACTGGACCACTTATGAGAACGTCACGGCGGGCGGGAATTAGAGCGGCATCCGCTCAGACTGGATCACGGATGCCGCCCTAACCCATGACCGCCTTTGGGGAGGTCGATGCAGACGCTGCTCGCAAGGGACCGCAAGTCCTTTGACCCCGATTGATTGATAGCAAACGGCTTCCAAAGGCGCGCCTTTTGCGGGGTTCTGGGCAGCCCCCATCACTCTCCCCGGCAGGAAGGAGCGAGCAGAAAAGCAGGCTGCCTTCCCTTACATGCCAGAAAAGAACCTCATCACCGGACTGTCAAAAAAAAAAGCCGCCGCACAGGGCGCCTTTCTCAGAAACAACAGTCAGTGTTTTGCAGGCGCTTTCAGATATCCCGCGGCAGGAGAGCGAACCTTTGCAGGCGTGCTGGCAGCTTCCGTCGCATCGTCCGCCAGACCGCCCGGGAAGATGGCGTTCGGTTCCGAAGACTGAGTCGACGGTGTCTGGGAAGCTGGCGCTGTTTCCTTTGCCGCTGAAGTTGCCCGAGCGGGTGCGGAAGAGGGAGCCGCAGAGGTCGTCACCGCACCGCTGCCGGTGTCGGAAGATACCGCTGCTGGCCTGACGGCGCTCCCGCCAAGGGCTTCCGTCTGGATTGCCGCTGCCGTGGGCATGCCGCCCGCATCCACCAGCCAGTCCTTCAGCTTGTTCCTGATCTGGAATTCCAGCTCGACATTCATGTCCTGCATCATCTGGCGCGTGATCTCATAGAGATTGGCGCGGCTGTCGGCGTCGCCCTTGCTCAGATCCGGTTTCATGCTGCGGGTGACATGAGCCTCCACTTCGCCCACCTGCTGGCCGGTGGAGGACTGTATATCGAGATGGGTGTCCATCTTTCCAGCCAGAGTGCCGCCCGGCTCGTGGACGATAGAGGCGTCGTCAATCGTGAAGATGGCGGCGCCGGACTGTCCGGCGGCCACGAGCCGCTGCTGGGCCATCTGGGTCAGGGCCTGATCCGGTGGAATAGGGGCATTCGCCGACTCATCCCCCGGCACTGAGCCCGGAGCCGCATGGTCAGCCACCTGCACAGTGGCGACATTCAGATGAATCTGGTTGAGATAGCCATACTGATACGGGGGAAAGGCCATCATCTCATCGTCCGATGAGGAACAGCCCGCGATCAGGGTTACTGCGGCGAGCGCACCGAGCATCGTCGTCCGGCGTAGGGCCTGACGGCTGAAACGAGTCGCGCCAGTGAGCCGTTTAGTGAGCATTCCGCCATTCTCCATTCTGAACCACCAGCCAGACGATGCCCCGGCCTGATATGCTTTTCCCTGAAACGCACTATCCGTCAGATCGGGGCAAACGGAAAGAGACCCGGAACGCTGGCGATTACGTCCTGTTCGGCCGATTGGGCCAGTCGCCGGGCAGGGAGGGAACCGATGTCGGCAATGACGACGCCGCCCCCAGCGCAAAGGCTCCGGACAGTCCGGCCTTTCCAAAATCCACGGTCAGTTCACGGGGCGCCATCTCGACGGCGTCCGGATTGCCGATGAAAAGCGACAGCAGCCGCAGCGGGATGAGACGGGCGAGATCCGTATCCTCCTCCATCAGGATCAGATCCTGCTGGGGACAGTAAATCACGGCGATCTCGGCGCCTGCGGACGGCTTCACTGTGCCGATATACAGCACGATGTTGGCGGCCGGATCGGCAAACCGGGTGAGTTCCATGTCCGGCAGGCGCAGAAGCGGGAACCCGCGCAGGATGGCCCCACCATAAGGAGAAAGAATGACCGGCGATGTCTTGGCCGTCAGACCTCGCGCCACAGACAGCAGTTGCAGAAAGGCCGTCGCCTTCAGCGGCGGGCTCCCGGCCCGGAACGACAGCCCGTCCTGAGGCAGCATCTGCGGCGTGAAGCAGCCCGGCGGTGGAAAACGCTCCAACCAGACATCCACGAGTTCTTCACACAGGACGCGCCCCAGATTGCGCACCTTTTCGGTCAGTTGCAGGGTCGTGGGTCTCAGCGCTTCCAGCGCTGATGTGACCAGCGCCTTGAAGAACGGCGCGAGCGCCTCAACGACAGCCTCCCGCTCCTCTGGCGCAAGGGCTGCGAAACGGCTGGCGCGATAATTGAAGGACGGATCAAAAAACCAGAACGCCTCCGTCCCGCGTTCATGCCTCAGGCGCAGGAGCGGCAGAGGCAGCAGGCTGACATGCAGGGCAAAAGGATTCCAGCCGGGATAAAACTTCACAAGAGGACGATGATTGACCGTCAGCGTGTGCGACTGCCCCTGAAAAGTAACGACAATTCTTCCGTCTTCCGCCGGAACAACCTTGTCCTGCAATGCCTCGGGCATATCGTCCTACTGCCTCAGTGTCTGGCTGGATAGTTTAGCGACATTTCTGTTTTTCGCACCATCCGAAAGACATCAGCCCGCAACGGACGACATACCGACCTCGTGACGGCCGAAGCAGAAATCATGATTGCAGAACTCGCACGTCATACGGATGAGGCCGTCCTCGACCATGTGATCCAGATCGTCGTCGGAGAAACGCGACAACACATCAGACAGTCTCGCTTTAGAACAGCGGCAGCCGTAAGCAAGCGCCCGGGACTGACCAACGACCAGATCCTCTTCGTGAAACAGCCGATACAGCAGTTGCTCGGCAGGTAGCCCGTCATCGAGCAGTTCCGCGTCCGTGAGCGTCCCGGCGAGCGCAAGGGCCGTGTTCCAGGCATCCTCTCCCTGCGCGTCAAGAATGTCGGAGAAATCAGCATCCGCTTCTGAGCCGCCGCCGCCTGCGATCCGCTCAAGGATGAGCGCGCCCGATCGCCAGCCCGCATCGGTCTGCCTCGCCGTCAGCATGGTCCAGCAGGCGTGCTGCTCACTGGTCTGGAAATAATGCATCGCCATCTCTGCGAGACTGTCGCCGATAATCTCGACAATACCCTGATGCCGGTCCATGTCCGGCCCCTGATCGACCGTCAAAGCGAGGTAGCCGTCGCCGATCAGATCCCGGTCGGTGATCTGTTTGCCGGAGGCAAGCAGGGCGTCCAGTTGCTCCTGATCCTGTCGGGCGTAAAACCGCAGGGCGCCGGTATCGGTGCAGTCCGCCAGAAGAAGACTGACAGGTCCGTCGCCCTTGATCTGCAACGAGAAGGACCCCTGAAATTTCAGGGCGCTGGCCAGTCCCGCGACCAGCGCAAGGGCCTGGCCACCAAGAGCGGAGACGGCAGGCACATGATTATGCCGCGCAAGAATGGCGTCCGCCAACTTTCCGGGGCGGACCAGACGACCGCGCACCGGTCGACCGGCCAGATGGAAAGGCGTCACTCCCCCGGGCACAACGATGTCCGGCACATCCGGCCGATCGCGATCAAGAAACGCAGGGGTGTCCAAGATGCCTCTCCTCTTTCCGGGCTTCTTCCGTCACGAACCTGTCGGTCGCAAATGAAGACCCCTCATATGGTCACATCATGACCCGATTTACAGGTCCGCCGTGAGCCGGGCTTCCAGCGCCTCAAGCGTCTGCCTGAAAGCCTGCTGCTTCTCGTCATTCAGCGGGAAAGCCGCCTTCAGGGCGGTGAGAAGCCCCTGTCGGCAGGCATCATGGGCAACGTCGAGATCCTGACTGCGGGGGGCGGAAGCAAGACAGTCGATGTAAGAGTCCCGCAGGGAGCGGAGCCTGTCGGCAGGCAGGCCGAGCGTTGCGAACACCCTGTCCACTTCCGGCTCCAGCCAGCCGGGAGCCGCCGGTCCGTCTTCTGTGGATGACAGACGAACCGGTCCATCCTCCGGACCAGTGCCCACGCTGTTTCCGGCTTTGTCGTCGCTCATTTCGCTTCCTCCCCAAACCGTGTCCAGTCCTCACCACCCAGCGCCCAGACAAGCAGGCCCTTCTGGGCATGAAGCCGGTTTTCAGCTTCATCGAACACCACCGAAGCCGGACTCTCGAATACGTCCTCGGTCACTTCTTCTCCGATATGGGCAGGGAGACAGTGCATGAAAAGGGCGTCTCTGGCCGCGTGCTGCATGAGCGCCCGATCCACACGGTACGGCTCCAGCAATGTGATGCGCTCGGCGGCTGCCTCGTCCGACATGCTGACCCAGGTGTCGGTCAGTATGCAGTCCGCACCCTCCACGGCTTCGCGGGGATCGTTGGTCAGGACCAGCCTTGCGCCCTGCTGACGCGCCCAGGATACAACCTCCGCCTTGGGCGTAAGCTGTTTCGGAGTGGCGACGCGAAGGGTGAAGTCGAACTGCGCCGAGGCTTCGATCAGGGAGGCGGCGACATTGTTGCCGTCGCCGACCCATGCCAGCGTGCGACCCGCGATCGGCCCCTTATGTTCCTCGAACGTCATGATATCCGCGAGAATCTGGACCGGATGCGAGTCCGGTGTCAGGCCGTTGATGACCGGCACGGAACTCCAGCGGGCAAGCTCGTGAAGGGCGGCTGTGCGGCCCGTACGCAGCACGATGGCGTCCACAAAGCGCGAGAGAACGCGGGCGGTATCCTGAACGGACTCGCCGCGTCCAAGCTGTGTGTCGCCAGAGGAAAGCACCACGGCATCCCCTCCAAGCTGGCGGACACCAACCTCAAAGGAAACACGCGTACGGGTCGAGGGCTTGGACAGCAGAATCCCAAGCGCCCGGCCTTCCAGCGGTCTGGCTGGATGCAGGGGACGGCTTCTGCCCTGCTGCATCCGTTTCATACCTGCCGCGACATCAAGAATCTGTCGCAGGGTCGCTTTATCCAGATCACGCAGGTCAAGGAAATGACGGATCGCCTTCCCGGCAGACGGGTGAGTCGGGGAAGCGGTCTTGGCGGGGGCAGTCACGAAATGGTCTCCACAGTAGCGGCCCGGACGGTTTCGGCTGCCTGACGAAGGCATTTCACGGCCTCAAGACAATCCTGTTCCGAGATGATAAGAGGCGGCACGAGCCGCAGAACATTGTCTCCGGCGGAGACGGCGAGAAGCCCGGCAGTCTGGGCCGCGGCAATGACATCGGACGCTTTCGGCACGCAGCGAAGGCCGATCATCAGCCCCACACCCCGACGTTCCGAGAAAATATCGGGGAAATCGCTAACCAACGTATCCAGTCGCGCACCGAGAAACGCAGCGCGCTCCCGCACCTGCCCCAGAAAACCGGGAGCCAGCAGAATATCCAGAACCGCGTTCGCTGCGGCGCAGGCCAGCGGATTGCCTCCGAACGTGGTTCCATGCGAGCCGGGAGTCAGGTGCTTCGCCACTTCCTCCCGGGCGAGGATAGCACCGATGGGGAAGCCGCCCCCCAACCCCTTGGCCGCAGACATGACATCCGGGGTGACGTCCGACCATTCGTGCGCGAACAGCCTGCCGGTACGGCCCACACCCGTCTGCACTTCGTCGAAACCGAGATACAGACCGAACTCGTCACACATGGCGCGGAGTTCCTGCAGGAAACGTCTGTCGGCTGCCTTGATGCCGCTTTCACCCTGAATGGGCTCCAGCATCACACCGGCGGTTTCCGGCGTCACCGCATCGCGAACGGCGTTCATGTTGTTGAGCGGCACATGGTCAAAGCCCGGTGCCCGCTCGCCGAACCCGTCGAGATAGGTCGGGTTGCCGGTGGCGGAGAGCATGCCCAATGTCCGACCGTGAAAAGCGCCTTCAAAACACAGGATGCGGGTCCGTTCGGGATGCCCGTTCTTCGCCTGCGCCCGACGGATGGCCTTCACCATACCTTCATTGGCTTCCGCGCCGGAATTGCAGAAGAACACGCTGTCGGCGAAGGTCGCTTCCACCAGACGGGCGGCAAGCCGTTCGGCCTGCGGCACCCGGAACAAATTGGAGACGTGCATGACCTTCGCGGCCTGCTCGCTAATGGCCTTCACCAGTTGCGGGTTGGCGTGTCCCACGGAGCAGGTGGCGATACCCGCCGCGAAATCCAGAAATCGTCGCCCGTCCGTCGTGTACAGCCAGGCGCCTTCTCCCCGCTCAAAGGCGAGGTCGGCGCGGTTGTAGGTCGGCATAAGGGCGGAAATCATGAGAGCCATGTGTCCAGTCAGGGATTGATAGGGCTGAAACAGAAACGGCCCGCTGCCTGTGGGGAGCGGGCGTCCGGTTTCATTGCGTATGATGACTGCGCTTGTGTGTGTAAGTCAAACTTGGTGTGCCTGAATGACCGGGAAACTGTATCTCATTGTGTGCAGAAGTTGTTAAAACTCGATCATCGGAGCACTTAGGGGGTATCATAGACAAGTATATGCACAGATCTATTGGTCTGCTGGGAATCAATGAGAAGAAAGAATACTTTCCAATCGTACCGCCCTCTCACCCCATCAGCGTGTCGTAAAGCAGCTTGAAGTTCAGCGCGAGAATGGTACCCGACACCAACCAGGCCAGCCCCGCTACAGGCCGGGAGATGGTGAACGGTCCCATCATCTCGCGCCGTGTGACGAACCAGACCAGAGGCACTACGGCGAAGGGAAGCTGCATGGACAGGATCACCTGACTCAGGAGCAGCAGGTGATCCACGCTTTTGTCGCCAAACCACACGGAGGCGATCACGACCGGCACGATGGCGAGACCGCGTGTCAGCAGGCGTCGTGCCCAGTCGGGCAGACGTAGATGCAGGAAACCTTCCATCACGATCTGTCCGGCGAGCGTGCCGGTAATGGTCGAATTCATCCCTGCCGCGAGCAGGGCCACGGCGAACAGGGTCGAGGCCAGCGCCGCGCCCAGAACAGGCGAAAGCAGATGGTAGGCCACGCCGATATCCGCCACGTCACTATGGCCGGTTTCATGAAAAGCGGCGGCGGCGACGATCAGGATGGCCGCGTTGATGAACAGCGCCAGCGACAGGGCTATGGTGCTGTCGAGCGTGGCGAAGCGGATGGCCTCGCGCCTGCCGTCCGGCGTGCGTTCATAGGCACGGGTCTGCACGATGGACGAATGAAGATAGAGGTTGTGCGGCATGACCGTCGCGCCGACGATGCCGATGGCGATATAAAGCATTTCATGATTTGTCAGAATGCTGGTCGTGGGAATGAAACCATGCAGGATGCCGCCCGCCGGAGGATGGGCCATGACCAACTGTGCGGCAAAGCAGGCAGCGATGATGCACAGCAACCCGATGATGAAGGCTTCGAGATAGCGAAAACCCCGTCCCATCAGCAGCAGCACGATGAACGCATCGAGCGCCGAGAGCAGGGAACCGGTCAGCAGGGAAAAGCCGAACAGGAGTTGCAGGGCGATGGCGGTGCCGATCACTTCGGCCAGATCACAGGCGATGATCGCCAGTTCGCAGGCCAGCCACAGCAGCAGATTGATCCCGCGGGGAAACCGCTTCCGGCAGGCCTGCGCGAGATCGAGACCTGTCGCAACGCCAAGTCGCGCCGACAGAGCCTGAAGCAGGATCGCCATCAGATTGGACAGCAGGATGACGCTGAGCAGCGTATAGCCGAACTGTGCGCCGCCCTGCAGATCGGTCGCCCAGTTGCCGGGGTCCATGTAACCGACTGAAATCAGGTAACCGGGTCCGACAAAAGCGAGAAACCGCTTCAACGCGGATGCGCCGGGACCGGGCACGCGGACGGTGGCGAAAACATCCGGGAGGCTGTGGCGGGCACTGTCTGCGTTCGGCACGGTCGGTCTCTGATCTTCACTGGTGAGAGCGGGTTCGCCCCCATAATATGCACAATGCTATATAGGATTGCATCAGGAAATACGCATCAATTCCTGCAAGGCATGGCCGTGCCGGGCAGTTTGGGGCAGGATGGACGCCTTCCCAGCAACCGCCCGGACCGTGCTGATGACCGTTCCCGAGATTGACCCGTTTCACACCGTGACGCTCAGCACGCTGGCGCATCGTCTTGCGGCGGAGGGGCGCAGCATCATTCACATGGAATTCGGACAGCCCTCGACCAGCGCTCCGAAAGCGGCGGTGGAGCGGGCGCATCATGTGCTCGACACTGATCCGATGGGCTACTGGGAGAGTGAGCCTCTCAAGGAAAGGATCGCCCGGCATTACGCAGACAGCTACGGCGTAACGGTGACACCCGGCCAGATCACGCTGACAGCCGGAGCCTCGGTTGCGCTCGTGCTGGCCCTGACAAGTTGCTTCGTGCCGGGGATGCGGATCGCGCTGGCAAGACCCGGTTACGTCGCCTATCGGAACACACTCCGCGCGCTTCACATGGAAGCCGTCGAGATTCCCTGTGGTGAGGCCGTGCGTTTCCAGTTGACGGCTAAGTCTATCGCCGCCCTGTCTCCGGCTCCGGATGGGCTGATCATCGCCAGTCCCGCCAATCCGACCGGCACCATCCTGTCGGCAGAAGAACTGTCCGCCATCGTGGAGATTTGCCGTGCGCGGAACATCCGCATCATTTCCGATGAAATCTATCATGGGCTGAGTTTCGGGGAGCCTACTCACAGCGTTCTCGAATATGATGACACTCCGCTGGTGGTGAACAGCTTCTCCAAATATTTCAGTATGGCGTCGTGGCGGCTCGGCTGGCTGGTGGCGCCTGAAGACCGGATCAACGCCGTGAAGGCGCGGATGGGCAACATGTTTCTCACACCATCCTCGCTCAGCCAGCATGCGGCGCTGGTGGCGTTTGAATGCCGTGAGGAACTTGAAGGACATCTGGAAACCTACAGGCACAATCGGGACCTGTTGCTTGAGGCGTTACCCGTATGGGGATTGCGGCATATCGCCCCGCCTGATGGCGCGTTCTATATATACGCCTATATCGGCCATCTGACAGATGACAGTCTGACGTTCTGCACCCGATTGCTGGAAGAGACCGGCGTGGCGACAGCCCCCGGCATCGACTTTGATCCGGTGGATGGAACACATTTCATCCGCTTCAGTTTCGCCGTCTCGACGGACCGGATCAGGGAGGCCATCCGCCGGATGACGCCGTGGTTCGCTGAACGGACGGCAGAGACAGAAACACCCTGATCCCAAAGAGATCAGGGTGTTTGCCTACGCTCAGGACAGTCAGTCGTATCAGGCTGTCAGCTTCTCCACCGGAGCTATCACGCTTTCAACGATGTAAGGTCCGGCCGACAGGATTTCGACCGCCAGAAGTCCTTCCTGAACTGCGTCGACACCTTCGAGCGACAGGACAGCGTTTCCGGAAGTCCAGCGGGCGCTTGAGGATTCAGACGGAAACCAGCCCTCCAGAGTCTCGCGCTGATGATGATGCGTGATGGCGTGATGGCTGTTGCCCTGAGACATCATGACCCGTCCGACAAGCACGCCGAGGGAGCGTCGGTCGTCAACATAAGCGCCGACAGCGTCGCAGGGGCGACTTGAACGGGAGAGCAGACGGACGGACCGCACACCCGCAGGAATGACGAAGAAGGCAAACTGGCCCGTCTGTCTCTCAAGAGGGAGGAGAACACCATCATCGGTCATCAGATGCAGTTGTGGATCGATGGTTGTCTCCGGACGGAGACCACGATCCTTCACTCCATTGTAAACAGCCCGCGTTTCAATCTGATGAGACAGTGGCGCGGTAAAGGACGGATTGACGTCCAGAGGAGCCGCGGCATCGTTTTCCCATGACAGGGCGCGCGATGCGGGCATGGCCGCCACTGTGCCGGGCTGTCTGAAAGAAGCACGGTTGCCGGTGTCGAGGTAGCTTTCCGTCAGCACGCCATCAGCGGAAATGATGGAATGCTTTTCTGTTTCCAGATGATAATAATCGTAAGAGGTGATTGTCCTGTCGTAGAAGATCGAACGTCCATTGACGAGAAGACGGGCAGGGACGAAGCGACCTTCAAGATAGAGACAATGTTCCGATGTGATTAGCATGTCTTTCCAGGGCACATTATTGCTGAGAGCCCCTTTCAGGATACGCACAGGATAGCCTGCCTCATCGTCCGGAAGGTCGGCACGGATGGAGGCGTGCCTGACGCCGGTCCAGACAACTTTTCTTGTCTCGGGAAGACCGTTGACCATGCTGATAACATCATCGCCGATCCGGATATCCTGAACAGGCACATCTCCCTGCGGCGTAAGGATCATGGAATCCGCAAGAAAACAGGCAAACGTGTAGCTGCCGTCGGTATTCTGCGTATAGGTGAAGTCGCTCGGCGTTACACCAGCCGCCAGACTGATATTGCTGAAAAGCGTCTGCGTCGCTCCCCAGAGGGTACCCTGTAAACTGTAAGTGACGCCGTCACTGTTCAGGACGAGATGAACATTTTCAGGCTCATTTCCGGATATGATGATCTTATCATAATTGCTGAAATTCTTTACGGCAGCACCGGACGTATTGCCGCTGTCATAATAGATCACATTGAGAGTGGAACCGCTGACAGTACCGTCAGCATTGATGACATCATCGAAGACAACTGTTCCGTTCAATGTGTTTCCATACTGAATGGTCAGACCGGCATCTTTTAGAACGATGGTGGCATCGGCTGAATCGCCAGCCAGTTCTTTTGTCGTAAAGGCTATATCATTCAGGGTCAGCGTGGCGCCTTTTGAAAGAGACAGGCTGTAATTCCCGTTATTGAGAGAATATCCATCCGATGAAAAGGTTACGGACCCGTTCACGGCAATACCACCTACAGCTTCATCCTGCGACAGAACGACATTTGCGCCATCGTCAAACACGACAGCGTCATAACTATGGGGGACATTGTTTCCATCCCAACTGCTACCATCCCAGTTGTCTGAAACGGTCCAATCACTGCTTGTCGCGCCAGTCCAGGTTACTGTAGCCATTCAACTTTCCTACTAACTTTCCCGTCGGCCGCCAGAGAGCGGATCGACGCAATGTGCTGTTTTTAGAGATGTCTGCGCTTTCCCTACGGAGGCGTATTATCCATCCTTTATATATCTTTTATTCTATACGCCGCTCAAAGTCATGTTAATGATTGTTTAATATAATATCATTTCGTGAAAAATTCTGTTGTAACAGAACGACATATTCAGATTTTCTTGTTATTTTCTGAAAATTTATATCCCGTAATACAGAATATAAATAATTTTTACTTTAACACAACCCGAACAAAAGCAATAAAAAATACATTTCAGAGAATAATTTCAAAATATCATAAATAATTACATGATCAATTTTTATTTCGGAACTCAATTTGAATCCGCAACCATCTCTCGCATGATCTGAAAAAATGATGATCTCCATCTTTTTTCAATCTATACAATATAAAGCATGTGGCAGGATTGTGCTCTCAGGCAGCATCATTTTTAACGCCGCAAGCGCTCGACAACACCCACCACACACTCAAAACACGTCAGGCTGAAATCAGCGTTCGCCTCATCAGGGCAAGCGCCAGAAGATAGACCAGCAATCCTCCGACTGACAGCAAAGCTGCGCCGATCCCGAGCGACCCATAACTATACTGGGCAGCAAGCAGCGCGCTTCCCAGCGAAGCCCCCATGGCATTGGCAATATTGAAAGCCGAGTGATTGAGTGAGGCAGCCAGTGTCTGGGCATCGCCCGCAAAATCCATGAGTCGGGTCTGAAGCGCCGGACCAAGGGCGTTCACAAAGGTTGGTATCAGGAAAACATCCATCATGAGCGCCGGTGTGTTATGCAGCACGAACGGAAACACAAGCATGGCGATCGCACTGCCGGAGAGCGCCAGAATGGCGGCAAGGGAAAGGTTACGGTCAACCAGCCATGCTCCGGCATTGGCCCCCGTCAGCATCCCCGCGCCCCAGACGATCATGAACACCATGATCTCCCATTCCGGCACGTGAGTAACATTCTGAAGAACGCTGGTAAGATAGGTATAGATCGTGAACATACCGCCAAAACCGACAGCGGCGGTAAGCAGAGTAAGCAGAATCTGCACACTGAAAAGCGCCTTTACTTCCTTTAACGGCGAATTTTGCCGATTTGGCGCGTCAGCGGGAATATACCGCCAGACCCCCGCGAAAGTAAGGAGGCCGCACAGACCAATGATCAGGTAGGACACACGCCACCCCAAATGATCGGCTGCAAAAATGGAAAAGGGCGCGCCCACCAGTGTTGCAATGGCGATACCGGACAGAACCCGGCCAACTGCCCAGCCTCGCCGTGAATGATCGACCATCGAAGCCGCCACGAGCGCGGAAATACCGAACAGCGCACCATGCGGCAGACCTGTGACAAACCGACCGACCTCTATAAGTCCGGCCGTCGGCATGGCGATGCTGAGCAGATTGCCACCGCAGAACATGACGTAAAGCAGGAGCAGCAGTTCCCTCCGGGACAGCCGTGCGCCCAGAATGGTGATCACTGGCGCTCCGATCACCACGCCAAGGGCGTAGGCCGTGATGGCATATCCGGCCTCGGCGGTGGAAAGCTGGAGCGAGGCCGCAAATTCCGGCAGCATACCCATAATGGCGAACTCGCCAGTACCGACGACGAACGTACCGAATGTCAGAACGAAGAAAGCAGCGGGGCTACCGTGGGGTAGGGGAACCGGTACGGGAGCAAATTCTGTCGGCGCCAACCCTGAGGCTGTATCTTTGGTCATGAAGGATCCTGTATCTGCCTGTCGATGCGCAGGGCTCTGATGATCATGCGGCTGTTGTAGGCATGTGCGGCGACATGGCCAATGGCAATATGCTCCCAACGCTGGTCCGCGAGGCACCAATGGCCCCAGCAATGATCGCGTCAGGCTTCTTCAGAAACTGGAAACTTCATCGTAACGTTCTTGTCCCGAGGAAAACCACATGCCAGCTCAAGGTCGCTTCCGCAGCCTATGTGGGGACGTTCATAATCATCTGACAAAAAATTACGAGCATCTGCTCCAGAAGATATAAAAGAGAAAATCATTGTCATTTTTCAAAGGATATCTGGGACTTCTTGTGACGGGTCCGGCGTCTGTCGCCATGGAGACGACAGGAGGAGGCTATGCAAGACAGGCCATGGATTTTACCTCGCCAGGAGATGGACGGCGCACATTATCCGTTTCCCAGTCCTGCAGCTTTGGCTATGCGACCACCGACTGGGGCTCTGTAACGGCTCTGGCCCTTTATACTGATAATACGGCGACTTCTGAACCTCTCGTCGCATGGTCGGTATCACCCCGTACCGTCAGCGTGGGGCAGACATATTCTGTACCGGCTGAATGTCTGTCATTTCTGATTCAACGGGAAGGTTTTTTCTCGACAAACGACCAGATCGGGACGACTGAAAGTGGAACTGCTCTCATCGCCCGTCAGCCAGTCTCCATTTCCGCCGGTGTGATGACCCCTGCCATGACGGGCACTTCTTCGGCAGCCGGATCTGGCAGTGGCGTTCCTACATTATCCCAGATGAATCAGGTTCTGTCGCAGCTAATGCAGGGGCTGCCAACCTCCGATCCTGGCGATGGAACATCTCTATGGCTGAATGCAAACCTTCTATCCATTTCCACAAAAACTAAATAATTTTCCCAGCTTTAACGACATCACGTGACCAGGTTGTTTCCCTGAATAGTTCAAATACACAAAGACGGTTTCATTCATGTCCGACAATTATCGCACCGATACAGCATACAAGTTTCCTCTCTTTCCAGAAAACGGCATGGATCCCAGAGAGTTTGCAAAGAACAACGCGACAGCATCAACAACAGGGTTCACCTTCCAGTCGGGATCAGGCACATCATCAGGAGCAGCGGGCAATACGCCGATACCCGTAAAAATCATTAAAAATCCTGGAAGTGTCCTGCAAGCTGCGTTTCCGGAACAGGGAGACATTACTTACGACATCACACCCAACACACCGCTCACCCTGTCCCTGACAGGCGGAACGGCTGGTATCCTGCAACGTCTTACCGTTATTCTTCATCAGCCTGACGGAGGTGGAATTGCCGTCACCCTGCCATCCGCTCATTACAAGGATGGAACCAGACCTGATGTCAGTCTTCAAGCAGGAGCCACGACCATCATTTCCTACCTCACTGACGATGGTGGAAAAACCATTTACGGCGGACTCTGAAAAAGAAATAACTCATGGATATTACAACATTTATCAATAATATATTGCAATTTATACCACCATCCTATCTCGCCACCACAACCGCCATCATCTCCTTTATCATAGCAACCTGCGCCCTGATCATGCGCTTCTGGAAACCTCCCTCCAAAGAATCCCGCTGGGTCGGTGTTTACCATATTGTCAGCGCCATCGGGCAGGCACGGGGATGGAACGCCAGCGCCTATCAGCCTGACAGAAAGGCGATCATGGTTCCCGCCTCCAAAGATCGCTCGGAAGTGGCGGAAAATCTTGGTCTGGATGTCAAACAGACCCGTCCCTGAGCAGAGACAAAAAAACCCTTTCCTTACAAGAGGAAAGGGTTTTTCATAACCAGAGGGACAATCCGTTCAGACCGCCCTATCCAGACGGATAAGCATCACTCAGACAATCCTTATTCATCGTCCTTGCTGTCAGCATGTTCGATAGAATGAACCTGATCCATCAGAGCGTGGATTTTGTCATGACGATCTTTGGCGGCAGACACCTGTTCCGCCGTCAGGACATCATGCACCTTGACGGCCGTCGCCTGTCGCGCCGCATTTTCTTTGGCGTCCAGCGCATTCTGTTCCGTTGTCAGGGCGTCGAGCTTCGCCTGATCTATCTTGCCTGGCGTGAGCATGAGCGCTTCAAACCGATCATGAAGATCGTGCTCCTGCCTGTGCAGGGCCTTCATGTCTTCGTGACCTTCCTTGAAGATCTTCTTGACCGAATCTTTCTGCTTGGCCGTCAGATTGACGCCCTCAAGAAAGGGAAGTCCACCCGGTCCACAACCATGCGGACCCATGGGAGGCTGGGCATGGGCCTGTCCCATGGCCAGTGCACCAACAGTCATAGCAGCAATCAGAAAAGAACTACGTGACATAATCATCATCCACTCTTCAAACGGTAGAGACCGGCTGTCCACCGTTTTCTACAGAGAAGAAAACCAATGATACGTGTCAAAAAAATCGCAGCTTTGCTACGAAATGTAAGGCTATTCTATCCGTTTCATAAAAGACGGTTTTATTAAAACGGTTTAACAATGACCATAATAACAATCACCATCATGAGAACTGTCGGAATTTCATTCGCCATTCTGTAAAATCGTTCAGAATGTCTGTTTCTGTCACGGGAAAATTCTCCACGCCAGCGGGCGCAGAAACCATGAAAAATGAACATGCCGAGAAGAGCAGCCATTTTCACGTGCCACCAGCCAGAGGACCAGTTTACTACTCCCGGAATACTGACAAGCAACATCCCGAAAAGCAGGGAGGATATCATCGCCGGGGTCGTAATAGCCCGCAGGAGACGACGCTCCATGATCTTGAAACGCTCACTCTCCTCAGAACCGGCAGCAACCTGACAATGGTAGACAAACAGTCTCGGCAGATAGAAAAGTCCTGCCATCCAGGCCATGACCGACATGACATGAAATGCCTTGATCCACGGATACCACGGCAGAAGCAGTTCACTCACGACGCATCAGCCCTGTTCTGCCTGTCCAGAACATCCTCCAGCAGAACAGGCAGCTCGGACAGCGCACTGATTCTGACCAGAGCCGGCCAGGCAGGAATGGGGGCCGGTTCAGCCCTCAGAAGAACGCAGGCCATCCCCGCCGCAAGAGCCGCTTTCGCCCCTGTATCGCTGTCTTCAATGACAACACAGTTCGCAGGAGAAACGCCTTCCTCTTCCGCCGCTTTCAGATAGACAGCCGGATCAGGCTTCGGTGCGAGCATGTCGGTTGCCGAATGAATACGTCCCTCCAGCAGTTCAGCCAGCCCGCTGGTCCTGAATTTCGCATCCATCTCCAGCATGGAGGAATTTGAGCCGACCCTTACCGGTAACCCAAGAGCCGCAACCTTTTCCAGCATGTCCCGGGCTCCATCGATCATATCGACAGACACATTGAAGGATTCAACAAAACGATCCCTCATGAGAATGGGCCAGTCCTGTGGAAGAATGGTGTCGGTCCTCTCCTCGATTTCCTTCTTCAGAAGCGTCAGGGCTTTCCCGCCAAACTGTGTCACCGCTTCTTCGTCGCTGAGAGCCCATCCGGCCTGACGAACCTCTTCAGCGATCAGACGACAGCTTGTACCTTCGCTGTCGATCAGCACACCATCGCAATCAAAAATGACAAGCTGTAACCGACCGTCGGCAGCAAGCGCGGATGTCATGGTCAGACAGTCCGCAACGCAGCGATCAGATCGCCGACATGCTCGGTCGGTGTCTCCGGCAGAACGCCGTGGCCCAGATTGAACACATGCGGACGGCCACGCCCGGCTTCACGGATCGCCAGAGCTTCCTGCACCATCGCCTCGCCACCAGCCAGCACGGCAACCGGATCAAGATTGCCCTGCAGGACCAGATCGGAACGGACCTGCGAAGCGACCGTGGTCAGATCGGCGCCGGTATCGAGCGCCATCGCATCCACACCTGTTTCCCGCGCATATTCCGGAGCCATGACACCGGCGAGGCGTGGAAAACCGATCACCGGCACATCCGGGTAACGCTCTTTCAGGAACGTCACGATCTGACGTGTCGGGTTGATGACATGACGGCGGAATTCCCGCGGAGGCAGCAGCCCGGACCACGAATCAAACAGCATGACCGCCTGAGCGCCTGCTTCGATCTGGTCTGCCAGCATGGTCGCCGTCGTTTCGGTCAGAAGATCGATGAGGCGATCAAACAGGCCCGGATCACGGAATGCCATCAGACGGGTCTGGGCAAATTCCTTCGAACTGCCGCCATCGACCATGTAGCAGCTCACAGTGAACGGAGCGCCTGCAAAACCGATCAGGGTGACGGTGTCAGGAGCCGCGGCTCCCACCTGTTCCCCAAGAGCCTTTCGGACCCGCCGCAATGTTTCCGCGACAGGCGCCGTGCGCTCGGGAATACGCTTCGGATCGAGCCTGTCCAGATCGGCGCGACTGCGGATCGGAGTGAGAACAGGCCCCTGTTTTTCAATGAACTCAAGAGATTGCCCCATGGCCCAGGGCAGGATGAGAATATCCGAGAACAGGATGGCTCCATCCATGGCAAAACGACGGATGGGTTGCAGCGTGATGTCCGTCGCCAGTTCCGGGGTCATGCAGCGCGTCAGAAAATCCGCCTTTTCGCGAAGCGCCCGAAACTCCGGCAGAAAACGCCCGGCCTGACGCATGAGCCAGACTGGCGGCGGCCACATGGCCTCGCCCTTCAGCGTGCGAAGAAGTCGTCGGTTCTCATCGGTTCCGTATGGGGCGTTCACTATCCGTCTACCGTCCGTTTCATCAGGCCCTCATCTCTAACGAATAAAAGAAAATAAAGAAATGATGAGGTTTCTATAGGGGGTGTGTATGTCGGGGTACCCACCTTTCCGAAAATGTACCCCAGTTTTCCCCGACTGTGTACAGAATGTATCCTGCCGGAAAATAAGGCCTTTCGGGAGTTATCCAGAAAAGTCCCCAGAAGACCTGTGTACAACCCACAGTGTCGGGAGAAGACTCACTTGTCCACGGTACTCGGTACGGACCGGAAAGATGTCTGGTACTATCCCCATGTACCCCAGTACCGCACAAAGTACTCGGTACAGTACTCACCGAAGTACTAACGAGATGAATGATGGATTATCCTTGTTCAGCCCTGAGGAATGGAAGGCGCAGGAAAAATGATCGACTCGAGTACTGATGAAGATGAAGTACTGACGCCCTCCTGTTTTTCTCTGGTGCTGGCGAGCGGTTCCACCATACGACAGACCCTGCTGCGGAACAGCGGTGTCGCTTTTACCGTCCGGACACAGCCCGTTGATGAGTCTCTCTATAAGAAAGAAGGTCGTCAGGCCGGAGACAGCGCGGCCAGCGTCGCTCTTCGTCTTGCGGCTGCAAAAGCGCAGGCAGTCAGTCGCGAGGCCGGACAACGCGATGCTCTTATTATCGGTGCGGATCAGATGCTGAGTTGTGAGGGAGACTGGTTCGACAAACCCGCTTCCTCTCTCTCCGCCAGAGCCCAGCTATCTCACCTGAAAGGAAAATCACACTTTCTCCATAGTGCGGTCGTGCTGTGCAGGAGAGGTGAGGTTGTGTGGTCACATGTCGAAGAGCCGAGACTGGAGATGCGCGATTTTTCGGATGCGTTTCTTGATGCCTATCTGGAGACGGAGGGAGAGGCCTGTTTAACGAGCGTTGGCGCCTACAGGCTCGAAGGGCCGGGTATCCAGCTTTTCAGCCGGATTGAAGGGGATTATTCCGCCATTCTCGGCCTGCCTCTGCTGCCTCTGTTTGCGGCACTTCGCTCGCTGGGTATGCTGGTCGGCTAATAAGGAAGTGGCAGGCATTAAAGGGCTTGTCACGGGCGTATCAACAGGATATATGCCCGTCACCCGGACGGTCTGTCACAGACAGGACGTCCTGATGGGGCCATAGCTCAGTTGGGAGAGCGCCTGAATGGCATTCAGGAGGTCGTCGGTTCGATCCCGATTGGCTCCACCAGTTCCCACCTACAATTTTTCAAAATCTGTGCGTTGAACTGGTGATGGAAATAAAGCTTCCGGACTCAATCCGGACTCTTTCAAAATTCCTGCTCGCTGCTGTGGTGAACCATGGGGCCGCATTGATGGGCCTTGCCGTTTAGGCAGGCGGTCCAGTGCCACTGTCACCCTACTGGCGAGCATGTGTCGGTTGGTGGCATCCATCCGATCTCATTGCTGCATCTCATCGTCCAGCAGATCCGCAAGCCGAGCGAACGACAACAACAACACCAAGCTGATTTTCTATTTGCACAAAAGGTGCCTCTTACCGGGGCGCGAATAACCCCCGACAGGCGGCCTTCCTAGGAAGGACCCATGACTTTTTTCTCCGGCACACCCTCCGGAGGTATGCGTTTGACGCATGATGTTCTGATACCTCACCTCTCCCTCTTTTTCTGCATTGTTCGAAAAAAGGTGTATGAGGTGTAAAGGTGTATGAGAACGCCATAAGGCAATGAAAACACTATCGTTTTCGAGTTACACCTTTTGCGTTTGGTCATTACACCTTTCGAAAAAGGTGTAACTGGCTCTTGTGTGTAAACGCCAGAAATCCGCCATTTTTAAAACAGAAGCACGTCACGAGTGGAAGTTATCCACAAGAGAAACGTCATTTTCACGCATGTTCGGCGCGTGTTTTGTTATGCGTTTAACGCATTCCTTGGGGCGTTTTCATGTCTGAAGCGCCTAAAAATCGGGAAGAAAACCATCGCGCTGCCCGCGCGCACCGGACACGCTCCGCAGGGTTCAGGAGCACACCGAAGGCTCTGGACGCGCCCGCAGGCAGGAAAGCAGATCAGGCGTCCTTGAGGCACCGATGCACATGCTGACGTGACACATTGAGACGTTGGGCAATCTCGGTGATGCTCACGCCTTCATTCTTCAGCTTCCGCACGGCATCACGATCCACTGTCCGCTTGCGCCCGGTATAGACACCGTTGGCCTTGGCGACAGCGATGCCGTCAAGCTGGCGCTCTTTGCGAAGATTGGTCTCAAACTCTGCGAAGACACCCAGCATATCCAGAAAGGCTTTTCCGGCTGCCGTGGTCGTGTCCACAGGCTGCTCGGTGCATTGCAGCGCCACGCCCTTGTTCCGAAGTGTCGTCACGATGGTCTGAAGGTCCGCAATGGAACGGGCCAGCCGGTCGATGCGTGTTACGACCAGCGTATCACCATCGCGCATGAAATCCAGCAGCGTGGCAAGCTCGGTTCGACCTTCCAGCTTTGTGCCGCTCTTCTGCTCCACTCGCACCTGTTGACACCCAGCCGCTTCGAGGGCCAGTCTCTGGGCTTCCGGGTTCTGGTCCGTGGTGGAGACTCTGGCGTAACCATATCGCATGGTGATGTGTAACATTAGGTTCTAGACTCACTCCTTTTGATGTAACATAACCAAAAAGTCAACCCTAATGTGATAGAGAAACCCTCACTTCCTGAAAGCCGATGTTACATCATCTTAGGGTATAGTCTAAAGTTACACCCCGGAGGCGGTCGACCACATACGGAAACCCGACCAACGAAAAAGGGCCGCCACAGTGTGACGACCCTCCGGAGGCTGACAGGAAAGAGGAACACGGTTCAGTCCGCGTCCCCGGCGTCCGATCCAAGGATTGCCGGATTGACCCGATAGGCCCGCACCGATTTCAGGCCCGGCGGACTGATGACCATGGCCAGCTTATTATCAGGACCACGAACGAGAAAGCCACGCTCGACCAGCACATGCTTGGCGTCACGAGCGTTCAGTCCATTCAAAGCTTCATTCATGCCTTCTGCCGTCAGATAATATACCCAGCCCGTCCCGCCACCATCGAGCTTTTCCCATCGCTTCCAGCCCGCACGCATCTGGGTCCGGAACCGTTCGCCCGGAGGTTCGGCATCACTCTCACTCTGAGGAATATCGGTTTCCTTGCGGTCCACCCACCGCTCAAAGCGGCCTTCGCCATTTTTGGCGATGAAATCCCGGAGCTGCTCGATAGCCTGCTCATCCTCACGGCGACCGGTTGTGCCGCGCATCCGAAGCCAGTCATTGAAACACAGCCGCACCAGCTCCCGTGCCGTGTCATTATCCCATCCCGTCAGTCCGAAGCCGGTCGCCAGTTCTCCGCCGAGGGCGACTATGGCAACCCGCCACCGTCTTCACCAAGGATCGTCAGGAGCGGCGCGGCAAAGGCAGCGGAGGCGGCCAGCACAAGGCGAGAATTGCCGCGACAGACGATGCCGATCCTGTCCCGCCATTCTTCAGCCGTGCCGGACACATTGAACAAATCAGGTTCCGGTGATTCCTGTTGCAGGACGACACGTTCGTCAGAACGACCGAACGCCTCCGATGCCAGCACAAAGACAGAACCATTGCGGAATTCATGCCAGCCGATCCGCGCCACGCTACGCGCCCGCTCCGAACTGGAAATCATGGCCATCCATTCGCTGAAGGCATTTTTTGCAGCCGGACCCGACGCCAGCGTCAGGCCACCATTCGCCAGACGGCTCCGAAGCTCACCGCAATCTCCGGAAAACATGGCCCGAGCAAAGGCTTCTTCATGACGGACACCGTCACGATCGGTCCAGCCGAACAGCACCCCCCAGCCATTGCCTTCTGCATCGCGCGTTTCGGCCAGGCACTCAATCGGCCCACTGACGAACAGATCAGGCTTGTCTTCATCGGCAGATTCACCCTTCCAATAAAGCCGAAAAGAATCCCATACGCAGGATGCAACAGGAATAGCGGAGTATTTCTCCATCTTTTGGGTCTGCCACTCATTGCCCGCCAGCCGCCGCCTCACGGCAACATCAATCGCGCTCCACGCTTTTCGGAAACGCTCAACAATGGCGCTCCTTTTGACCGCGTCCACCGTGGACGACGCATTTGGACCGCTTCGCCCCGCTAATTCAGCCTGTCGGCTACTGTGTACCTGCCTGATAATCGCGCTTACTTCGCTATGCGGATAAGCGCCATAGTCCCAACTGCGGACAGGAGACGACGAATTTGAACCGTATTTCCTCGCCCATTCAGCCGTTCGGTCATTATCTGCCTGTCGAGCAATCGCGCTTACGCCATCATAAGGAGCGGCCTCCGCAATCGCGGCTTTAATTTCTTCCTTCAGATCGGAGGGAACGAGTTCCGGAAACGCCTCATCCAGAGTCACCCAGTCGCCGCGTTCAAGTCGCGCCTTGACGCTTTCATCAGTCATTACAGCCGCCCCACGCCAGCTATCCCCACGCGCAAGAGCTGATGGCGCGGCGGGCCAGACGTGGGGTTCCGGCGTTCGGCGGCCAAACCTAGCCGCGCCGTCTGGTAGCATCAGGCACAAAGCAGGAACGGGCAAGGGCTGACTTATCGTGGGACACGTCACAGTCATCATGCGCCCTCCACCAGCAAATCCTGACAAAGAAGCCATGCCGGATATCCCTTTCGATCAGGGGGCATAGAGCCGTCTTGGCGGGTTTCGAGCGTTGTCATCACAAGCTTCGCCTTGGCCCGGAACCCAGCCAATGTGTGGGCAGGAATGGCGAGGGCTTGCGACCTCAGATCGTCGGCAATGATGGAAAGGCGGGTCTGCTCAGCGTCCACATGGTCCGGGATGTGAACCATACGGCACCATTTATCGACACATGCCCCAAACGCATCCCAAGCTGCCAGAGCTTACCTCCGCAGCGGCACCACATTGCCGCCCTCCGGCCTGTCCGCCTTTCCCTTCCCCCACACCCAGAACATGCCGCGCTCATGTATCCACACCCGCCTCCCCCAGCACCAACGGTGCAATGGTGTATGAAGAGCCGCTTTTTGTGGGGTGGCGAAAGGGTAGCCGCTTGGGTGGCAGATGGGTGGCAAGGTGGTAGTCGGATGGGTAGGTGACGGGTCTGTATCAGTGATGGTGACACATCGGTAACGGGTCGGTGTCGGGTATCTGGATGGTCCTTCATAGACCATTGCATCGTTGGTGCAGGTCGAAGTCTTGGCTGTCTCTATGAGCTGTTCATTCTGAGGTAGGTTGTATTGACGACGCCGAGACAGTGTTGATCACGATCTGATGCCGCGATAGCCATCAGGCGGGCAATCCGGAACGCTGGCAGTTGGAATAGCGACGGACGGGCAAGTGGCTGAGGAAGGACATGACAGCATGAGCAATGGCGAGATCATCCTCTACACGACCGAGGACGGCAAACAGACGATCCAGCTTCGGGCGGTCGACGGAACCGTCTGGCTTACCCAAAGGGAGATAGCAGACCTCTTTGATCGTGATGTAACGACCATAAATCAACACATTAAAAAGATTTATGAGGAGGAAGAGTGCGAGCCGGGAGCAACTATTGGGAAATTCCCAATAGTTCAAACTGAAGGAGGTCGTCAGGTTGCGCGTGAGGTTGAAGTTTACAATCTCGACGTGATCCTCGCCGTTGGCTTTCGCGTGCGAGGTCCGCGAGGCACCCAGTTTCGGAGGTGGTCGAACAGCGTCCTGTCAGAATATCTGGTCAAGGGTTTCGCTATGGATGATGCCCGGCTGAAGGATCCTGACGCGGATTATTTCGAAGAGCTTCTTGCCCGCATCCGGGACATTCGGTCATCGGAAAAACAGTTCTATAAAAAGATACTGGAGATTTACGCTACCAGCATCGACTATGACCCGTCAGCAGAAGCTTCCACACGGTTTTTCCAGACCGTTCAGAACAAGATGCACTGGGCTGCACATGGGCACACAGCGGCTGAAATCGTGGTCAGCAGGGCTGATGCCGACAGGGACCACATGGGGCTTACTTCTTGGACCAACCAGCCGAAGGGTGGCCCTCCACGCAAGGCTGATGCTGTCATAGCCAAGAACTACCTCAGCGACGAAGAGCTTCATGCGCTGAATCGTATCGTTTCCGCCTATCTGGAATTTGCCGAATTTCAGGCCATGAACCGCAGGCAGATGACGATGCAGGCATGGGTCGCCAAACTGGACGATTTCCTCCGCTTGGGTGATCGGGATGTGTTGACGCACGCAGGAAAATGCACAGCATCAGCCGCGAAACAGAAGGGCGGTGAAGAGTTTGAGCGCTGGCGTAAGCGGGCCATTGAAGCGCCGAGCGCTGTGGAACTTCACTTCATGGAGGCTGTCGGCAAGGTGAAACAATTAGCGAAAACCACCAGGAAGAAATCGTAATCAGACATCTGCCTACCTCCGTAGCGGCACCACATTGCCGCCACCCGGCCTGTCAGCCTTTCCTTCCGCCACTTCAAGAACATGCCGTGCCCAGGTATCCAGCGCCGCTGCACGCTCCGTCAGGAATTCATGGCGCTGATAGACCGCCGCCACACCCTTGATGGCACCCTGCACATGGTTCAGCACCCGGTCAGCAACATGATGGCCGATCCCAAGGCGTGCCATCACCGTGACGCCCGTGCGCCGGAGGTCATGGGGTCGCCAGTCAGTTCCGGGCAGGGGCGAGGTCTTTTTTCCGGCCTGTGGCTCCTCTGGCGCTGCCATCAGTTCCATGAGACGCGCCTTTGCCTTGGAGAAGCCTGAAATCGGCGTGCGCCCGTTGGTCGTGAAGACGTAGGGAGAGATGGCGCCGGTTTTCGGGTTGCTCTGTCTGGGAAGGCTGGCGAGGATCTGACTGGCTGGCTCAGACAGGTGGATGATATGTGCCCGTCCGTTCTTTGCCCGCTGCGCCGGAATGGTCCAACTGGTCAGGTCCGGGTCCAGCTCTGACCATTCCATGTCCGCCACCTCATCCCGACGCTGCAGCGTCAGAGCCAGAAGGCGGAAGAACGGGCCGAAAGGATAAGGAAGCTCACCGGAGGCGTTCCAGTAGGCCGAAAGCTCTTCATCTGTCAGCACCCGGTCCCGTGAGACGTTGCCACCTTCCACGATCACGCTGCCGAAAGGATTGGCTTCTATGAGCTGACGCTTCTGCGCCCATGTCATCATCGCTCGCCCGTAGTCATGCAGCCTTCTGGCCATGACAGGATGCTGACCCGCGATTTCATCGAGACGTAACTGCAATTCGCTTGAGGTGATCAAGCGGGCTGGACGGTCGAGGAAGGCCGCGAACGAGGCCCGTACTGCATTGTGAAGGGGGCTGTTCCGACACAGGTTGTCGCATTTCCAGAACAGATGGGATGAAACCGGGGCTGCCGGAGTGATCATTCGTTCAATATTACAGAAACTGTCTTTAACATGTCAGACAGTCCGATGTGATAGGGTCGGCTGTTATTGCACAAGATCATTCAGGTTCCTGATGGCAGTCAAACTTTTTGTCCGCGAAAAATCCTGTCTCTTTTGCTCAGGTTGGAAAATTGGTCTGACCATGACGCTGTCAGCGCTGCTGGCTGTACCGGCGCTGGCACAGCAGTCTGACACGCTTCCTTCCGGTGTTCCGGTCTTTCTCGATGAAATTCATGGTGCGCAGGCTCAGGATTGGGTCGAACGGCAAAACCGCAAGACTGTTTCCGTGCTGGAAGCCGATCCGCGATATCGGGATTTTTATGATCAGATCCTTTCCGCAGAGCAGAGCGTGGACCGTCTGGATGAACCGGAATTTCTGGGCGGAAATATCTGGAATTTCTGGCAGGACGGGCATCATCCGCACGGTATCTGGCGACGCACGACGCTGGCGTCCTATCGTCAGACCCTCACAGGCTGGCAAACGAAACTGGATATCGACGCTCTGGCCACGAGGGAGCACGAAAACTGGGTATTTGAAGGAGCGGACTGTCTCAGGCCGAAAGAGCGCTACTGCCTGGTCGGCCTCTCTTCCGGGGGAGAGGATGCCCGCACGTTGCGGGAGTATGACACGCAGGCAGGTCTGTTCATCCTGAACGGTTTTACGTTACCCCGCGCCAAGCAGAGCATGGCGTGGGTGGACCGTGACACGCTTCTGGTAGCGCGTGACTGGGATGGAAACGGAAGCATGCTGACTTCATCCGGCTATCCGTTCGTGATCAGGCGCGTTGTCAGAAATGAACCTTTCGATCAGGCGCTCGAAGTCTACAGGGGAGAAAAAGACGATGTCGCCGTTGATCCTCTGGTCATGATGGATGGCGATGGCAACAGGATTTTTCTTGTGCGGCGTTCTCCGTCATTCTTTGTCAGCCGGTTTGCCGTTCTTGAAGGGATGGACACGGCTTTTCAGGGGAGAGGGAAAGGCGTGTTACGCTGGCTGGCATTACCTGACCGCGTCGACCTGAAGGGAATGATTCACGGCAAGCTCGTTTTCAGTCTTGAGGAAGACTGGATACCGACAGGGAAGAGCAGGATTCCAGCGGGCTCTCTTGTTTTATTTGATCCGCACGATCCTCAGGCCACGCCAGAAATTCTGTTTTCTCCTGACACTGGAAGGGTTCTTGAAAACGCAGCCGTTACCAGAAATACAATCGTTATAAGCTACCTTGATCATGTTCAGGGGCACGCCATGGTTCTGCACGCTTCATCTGACGGCAGCGAGCGCTGGCATCAGGTAGTGCTCCCTCTTCCGGATATGTCTTCCGTTCATATTGTCGATGCGGATCAGTCTTCTGACGCGGCTTTTCTGAAAGTTGAAAGCTTTCTGTCTCCTCCGGAACTCTGGCTGGTGGGCACGTCCCAATCGGGGCTGGAGAAAATACGGCAGACAAAACCGCTGTTCAATACGGATGATCTTGCCGTCGAGCAGCTTCAGGCGCGCTCATCCGATGGAACGGAAATTCCCTACTTCCTTGTCCGATCAAGAAATATGACGCGTGATGGCACACACCCAACCCTGCTGACAGCCTATGGCGGTTTTCTTTCCTCACTCACGCCACGCTACGATCCTGTCATCGGTCGTGCCTGGCTGGCTCATGGCGGTGTCTATGCCGTCGCCAATATCCGTGGTGGCGGGGAGTTCGGTCCGACATGGCATGACGCCGGAAAAACGATTCATCGTCAGAAGGTCTTTGACGATTTTACGGCTGTCGGACGTGATCTGGTGAAAAGAGGCGTGACGTCCCATGACAGGCTGGGGATACGCGGCCGTTCGAACGGCGGGTTGCTGATGGGTGTCGCCTTCACGCAGCATCCAGAACTCTGGAAAGCGGTGATTATCGGCGTGCCGCTGCTCGACATGATCAATTACGAAAGCCTGTCTGCGGGAGCGTCGTGGGCCGACGAATACGGATCAATGAAAAAAACAGACGAGGCCCGCTTTCTCAAGGCGATCTCTCCTCTCCAGCATCTGAAAGTCAATGTGTCGTATCCCACGCCTTTCATCTTTACCTCGACATCTGATGATCGTGTGGGACCGGTGCATGCGCGAAGGTTTGCCGCGCGACTGGAGGCGCTCGGAAAGCCATTTTTCCATTATGAAGATGTGGAGGGAGGGCACTCCGGAACCGTGAATGCGGAAGAGGTCGCTCATGAGAGGGCGCTTGAGGCCGTTTATCTGGCGCAGCAGCTTTTGTCAGTTCAGTGAGCGCTGGGCCAGTGAGCTTTGGGCTTCAAAACGGCCAGTCCGTTTCATCGCAGAAGGCTCTCATAGGGTCGGGATAACTGACTGACCTTTGCTGATGTCGAAGCGGACTTTGCCCGCACCCACAAGGGACCACAGGCCCCTTGACCCCGATCTGTTTATAAAAACGGTTTTCAAAGGCGTGCCTTTGGCGGGGTGCGGGGCAGCGCCCCGTCACTCTCCCTGGCGTGTCAAAACCGAATCAGGAGCTGCTCCCTGTCCTTTTTTGAAAAAGAACCGAAACACCTTGTGATATACTGAATGAAACCCGATCTGACTTTACAGCAGACGGGTCACTTTCAGGACCAGCCATGTTCCCAGCATGATCAGAAAACACAGCCCTCCGGCGATGACGGTTCCCCAGTCGCCGCTGGTCAGGAACATGCCGGCGGTGTTCATGCCGAAAAAGCCGGTTACGAACGTTGCAGGCAGCATCAGGGTTGTGCCGACGGAAACGATATAAAGCCGTCGGTTGGTTTCTTCCGCCTGCCCCGATGTCAGTTCATCCTGCAATGATCGGGCCCGGTCCTGAAGTGCGAGAAGATCATCCAGCGCGCCATGAATCTGCCGCTCGGAACGGTCTTTCAGATCATCCTCGGCCCATTCCGGAATTTCCAGTTCTTCATCATGAAGGATACGATTGATCGGAGAGATGACACGTCGCAGTTCTGTGGAACGACGACGCACCTGACCAAGCATGCCGCCCATCCGTCCGAGGTCCGTATCATGGTCGAGCAGCAGCAGTACATCTTCAGCGCGGTCGAGCTGGTCATCCAGACGGGAAAGCGTGCGTCGGGCGGTATCGGCAAATTCCAGTAGCGCCATATCAACGAGACCTGCCGGGTTATCCGGCATTTTCCTACGATGAAGTTCCCGATAGACGACGCCAAGCGCCGGGACAGGATTGCGTCGTGTCGTGATCAGCAGGTTGGGGCGCATGGCGAAACGCCAGACACACACATCTCGGTCATCATCCGAGGCGGCGTCATCGAACGCGGGAAGAGCGCCGTAAACCAGATCATCGTCACCTTCCAGACGCGGACCGAAATCCGTGCTGGTCAGTGTCTGTTTCGCATCGTCTGTCAGCGTCGGAATGGCCTCGACCTGCGCCCGTGAACGGGTATGCACGATGTCGAAATGCAGCCACGCCCAGCCTTCTGAGGGGAAGGACAGATCTTCCAGACACCGGGCCGCTTCCTCGGCGGACAGTTTGACCGGCGTGTTTTCCGATGGATTTTCCGGCAGGCAGTGAATGGCCCACACGAGCCCGTCAGCCAGCGCGTTATTGACCTCGGAGAGAAGCGGAATGGCTGTTCTGGTTATCGGCATTATGGCTCCCTCCTTTCACTCATGGTTCAGGAAAAACATCGCGGACGAGAGACTGAATGCCTCACTATCCTTACGGGCAGTGATCTTGCACAGGATAGATTGAGTGACAATGCATCGTCTCAGCCCACGACCGGACATAATTCTGCACTGGGTGGCAACGAAGATGCTGCATATCGAAAGAGATTCAGCCGGTCGCCAGTCGTCTATGACATAAAACGGTCAACAAACTGCCTGTCATGGAACATCCCGGCCAGCGGGGCGACGCGGATCACAGAAGCATTACGGCGCAGGCAGCCGGTGCAGGGAAAGTGTCACCTGCGCCCGCAACCCGCCGTCCTGACGGTTGCACAGGCTGAACGTTCCTCCCGCGCGTTCCACTTCACGCTTTACGATGGCAAGTCCCAGACCAAGCCCGCCGGTTCTGCGTGAGCGGGAGGACTCCACACGATAGAACGGCGTCATGACACGGCTGAGTTCAGTCTCCGGGATGCCGGGACCGTCATCATCAATATTCACGACGACATGCTGCGCCGTCAGTCGCACGGAAATGGCGGCGGAGCCTGCATAGTGCAGGGCGTTTTCGACAAGGTTTGTGAAAACTCTTTTGATGGCCAGAGATGGCAGCACAAGCGGCAGCCGGTCCGGCCCTTCGTAGGTCACAGTGTCGCCCCGATCCGTGGCGTTATCCATGATCGTCATCAGGATAGCCGCCAGATCGGTCGAACGGGTGGCCTCGCGCTCCTTCTCGCCCGAAAGATAGGCCAGCACGCCATCCACCATGGCTTCCATCTCGTCGATATCGGCTTCGATGGCCTCCTGCGCCTCCGCATCGCCGATGAAACCCGCACGCAGCCGCAGCCGGGCCAGAGGGGTGCGCAGATCATGCGAGACCGCCGCGAGCGCTTCGGTACGGTCCTCGATCAGGTGTGCGATCCGGGTCTGCATCGCATTGATGGCGTGGGCCAGTCGCCGGACCTCCTTTGGCCCTTTCTCGGCAAGAGGCTGCCAGTCGCCCGCTCCTATCGTGTCGGCGACCGTGGCGAGAGCCCGCAGAGGCATGCTGAGAGCGTGGACGAGCATGGCCGCGACGAGCAGGACCGCAAGCGTGACGATGGCGGCGGTCGCCAGTCCCTGCGTGACGACATGGCTGCGCAGGATGTCAGGCGCGGTGAAGGAGATCTGGCTTCTGTCGTTCAGTTCGACCGTGCCGCCGATATCCGTCCAGCGTCCGGCCCCGCCGGTATAGAGTTGCAGTGCCGAGTGGCCGAGAATGGGATTGGCCTTTACCAGCCGCGCATGAAGCTGGTTCATGCCCTTGGGTTCCTGATGAACCTCATGCACTGCCGTCGCAGGCCGCCAGTTGATGCGCAGATCGTCCGTGGACAGCATGGTGGAGAGCATCGCACGGGTATTGGCGGGCGCCCCTTCAATCACCCGGACATCGGTGGCCAGCCGTTCTCCGATCAGGTCGAAACGGTCGCTGTCCTCGATATAGGCTTCGGCGTGTTCGTAGAGGGTCCAACTGGCGACAAAGACAATGCCGATCGACGCCAGAAGCACGAACAGCACGCGGCCCATGAGACCGCGTGGCCAGAGACGGATCAGTCTTTCACGCGGCGCGGCGTTGTCCGGCTGCAAGGGAGTGTCCGCTGTCAGACCCGTTCAACCGGCGCGGTGAAGATATAGCCCTGTCCCCGGACGGTGCGGATCAGACTGTCGGCTTCCGTGCCCAGCTTGCGGCGCAGACGACTGACCAGCACGTCGATGGAACGGTCCGACACGTCTCCAAGCCGGGTGCGGGAAAGCTCCAGCAGCCGGTCACGCCCGATCACGCGCTGCGGGTTGTCGAGAAAGCTGACCAGCAGATCATGCTCGGCTCCGGAAATTTCAACCACGGCGCCAGTCGGATCATACAGCTCGCGGCGGCGCAGATCGAGCGACCAGCCGGCGAAGTTGATGACTTCCCTGCGCTGACGTCCTGCTGCTGCGGCCGGCACCGTGCTGTTCTGACCGCGGCGGAGGACAGCCCGCACGCGCGCGAGCAGTTCCTTCTGTCCGAACGGCTTGGCTACGTAGTCATCCGCTCCGAGTTCAAGCCCCAGAACGCGATCGAGCTCCTCACCACGGGCAGAAACCATGATGATGGGGATATTTGAAAAAGACGCGTCCTCGACGCCGCCCTTGATCCCGCCCTGACGGAGGCTGCGGCACAGATCGAGACCATTCATGCCGGGCATCATCACGTCGAGGATGATGAGATCGGCTGTTTCGGTTTCAAGAGCATCCCACATGGATCGGGCGTCAGGAACCGCACGGATGCGATAGCCGTCCGCCTGAAGCGTACGGCTCAAAAGGGTTCGCATGCCAGCGTCGTCCTCGACCACGAGAATACGGGTCGGAAGATCGTGCAAATCGGCGTCGTGCGAGGCTTGTTGATTCATTTTTTTCGCATGGTCCGGTTTGTGAAACAGACTGAAACTCTAATCGCTTTGTTGCTGTCAGTCGAGCACGACACGCAATTCAGCTATGCGGCCTATTCACTTGTGCGGCAGATCAGACCTCCGCCCAGCACGCGCGAGCCGTCATAAAGCACACAGGCCTGCCCCGGAGCGGGCAGCGCCGGTTCATCGAGAATGACCTCGGCTCCGTCGCCGAGAGGCCGGACCGTCGCGGCACGGGGTTTCTCGCGGGCGCGAAGCTGCACCATGCACCGCACACCCTCGCCGCTGGCCTCGGTGGGAGGCGTGATGAGCCAGTTCATGTCCCGCAGGTGACAGACGGTCACCATGGCGCTTTCACGCGGGGCCACGACAATGCGTCGCCTGCCGGGTTCGATCCCCACGACCATCTGACGCTCCCCGGCAATCTGCGCGGCATCGCCGAGACGCTTGGTCTGGCCGATGGTAAAGCGCGTCACGCCCTCATGACGGCCAAGGACGTTGCCCTGACGGTCCACGATCTCGCCTTCGCCCCTTGTGTCGGGACGAAGCGTTTCAACCAGGTCGGAATAGTTACCCTTGGGGATGAAGCAGAGGTCCTGGCTGTCCGGCTTGTCGGCCACCAGCAGACCGAACCGCTCGGCTTCCTGCCGCACGGCGTCCTTGTCGGGCATTTCACCCAGCGGAAAGCGCAGATAGTCGAGCTGGTCCCGGGTGGTGGCGAACAGGAACCAGCTCTGGTCACGGTCGGCATCGACGGGACGGTGCATTTCGGCTCCGCTGGAGCCTTCGACGCGACGGACATAGTGCCCGGTCGCCATGGCGTCCGCGCCGATATCCTTCGCCAGACCGAGCAGATCGGTGAACTTCACGCCCTGATTGCAGGAGACGCAGGGAACGGGCGTTTCACCCTGAGCGTAGGACGTGGCGAAGCGTTCGATCACGCTCTCACGGAAGCGCTCTTCAGCGTCGATGACGTAATGCGGGATGCCCAGACGCTCCGCGACTTCACGGGCGTCCTGAATGTCGCGCCCCGCGCAGCACGCGCCCTTCTTGGCTTCTCCACGGGTGTCGTAGAGCTGCAACGTGGCGCCGATGACCTCATGCCCCTGTTCGACCAGACGCGCGGCGACAACGGAACTGTCAACGCCTCCGGACATGGCAACGAGAATACGCATGATGGTCAGGCCCCTTTCCCGGGAGGAACGTCCGGCCCCCGCCGTCGTTCTTCCGACGGGACCGGTCTCTTCTCAGCTTTTGCGCGGCAGACGGACTGTCAGGCCATCCAGTTCATCGTTCATGATGATCTGGCAGCCGAGGCGCGATGTTGCCTCAAGTCCGAAGGCGAGGTCCAGCATATCCTCTTCGTCCTCTGTCGCTTCCGACAGCTTCGGCGCCCAGGACGGATCGACGATCACATGGCAGGTCGCGCAGGCCAGTGAGCCTTCGCACGCGCCTTCCAGATCGACGCCATGCTTGTGGGCAATCTCCAGAACGGAAAGACCAACAGGCGCATCGACCTTGCGCTCGGTGCCATCGGGCTCGACGAAAATCATGTGAGGCATTTCGGAGTTCTCGCTCAGTCTGTCCTATTGAGTGGAGCCTGCGGCCCTCACCCGTTGCGCTGCTGTGGCAAGCAGGTCCGCCACACGCATGATATCGGCGGGCGTGGTAAAACGTCCGGGCGAGAGACGCAAGCTTTCTGCGGCTTCCGTGGCGTTCAGACCCATGGCTGTCAACACGTAGGACGGCGCCAGATCAGCCGATGAGCAGGCCGATCCCACCGACAGAGCCATGTCGGGAAGCGCTTCCATAACCCGCGCAGCCTGAGCGCCGGGGAGGCGAAGACTGATGATGCCCGGCAGACGCGGCGCTTCCCGTGCATTGATGACAAAGGCTGTCTGACGTTCTTGCAGACCGTGAAACAGGCTGCCAGCAAGGGCGGCGAGATGCCGGTCGTCGGCCTGCCACTCCGAGCGGGCGATACGGGCGGCCTCGCCAAATCCTGCGATCAGGGTGGAGGGGAGCGTTCCGGACCTGAGCCCCCGCTCCTGCCCGCCTCCCGAAAACAGAGGCTCCAGCCGGACGCGAGGGCGTCTGCGCACGAACAGCGCGCCCACGCCTTTCGGGCCATACATCTTATGGGCGGAGACAGAAGCGAGATCGAGCCCCAGCGCCTGCACGTCAATGGCCATTTTCCCAGCAGCCTGCGCGAGATCTGAGTGCAGGAGTGCTCCGGCCTCCCTGACCATGCGTCCAAGGGCGGGCAGGTCCTGTTTCACGCCGGTCTCATTGTTGGCGGCCATGATGCTGACCAGTGCGGTTGGAACGGCGAGGGCATTCCGGAGAGTGGCCGGATCGACCTGACCATTATGGTCCACGCCGAGAATGACGGGCTCGAACCCTTCCTGCGCCAGATCACGCACGCTCTCCAGAACGCATTTGTGCTCGGTGGCCAGAGTGATGACCCGCCTGCGCCCGTCGCCCATCCTGTTGCGAAAACGGACAACGCCCTTGATGGCCAGATTATTGGCTTCTGTCGCGCCGGAGGTGAAGATGGTCTCTCTCGGATCAGCGCCGATCAGCGCCGCCACATGCGCGCGCGCCTGCTCGACAGCCTCGGCCGCGCGTTTGCCGGGCGCATGTGTATCGCTGTGCGGGTTGGCGAATTCCTCTGCGAAAAGGGGAGCCATGACCTCCATGACGCGCGCATCGCATGGGGTGCTGGCGGCGTTGTCGAGATAAATCTCCTGCATGACTTTCTTTCGTGGCGGCGGGAGACAATGTTACCGGAAAATGGTTCTTCTGTCTCGGCTTTTGCCGGGAGGATTTGCGGGGCGCTGTCCCGCGCCCCGCCAAAGGCCCGCCTTTGGAAACCGTCTGTTATCAAGTTATTGGGGACAAGGGGCCTGCGGTCCCTTGCGGGCGCGGGCAGAGCCCGCATCCCTTACTTGACCAGAGACTTCAGTAAAGGATCAGTCTCTATTCAGCCGACACATAAACCTTGCCGCCAGCCTCGCGGAACTCGCGGCTTTTTTCCTCCATTCCGGCAATACGCCGGGCGTCGTCACGGATATCCTGCGAAATCCGCATCGAACAGAACTTCGGACCGCACATCGAGCAGAAATGCGCTGTCTTATGCGCGTCTTTCGGCAGCGTTTCATCGTGATAGGCGCGAGCTGTGTCCGGATCGAGTGACAGCTTGAACTGGTCCTCCCAACGGAACGAGAAACGGGCACGGCTCAGTGCATCGTCACGCAGTTTCGCCGAAGGGTGGCCCTTGGCGAGATCGGCTGCGTGGGCTGCAAGTCGGTAAGTAATCACACCAACTTTCACATCATCGCGGTTTGGAAGGCCGAGATGTTCTTTCGGGGTGACGTAGCAGAGCATCGCCGTGCCGAACCAGCCGATCATCGCGGCTCCGATGGCGGAGGTGATGTGGTCGTAGCCCGGTGCAATATCTGTTGTTAACGGCCCAAGCGTGTAGAAGGGGGCCTCGTGGCATTCCTTCAACTGCTTGTCCATGTTGGCCTTGATCTTGTGCATAGGCACATGGCCGGGGCCTTCGATCATGACCTGACAGCCCTTCGCCCAAGCGACTTTCGTCAGTTCGCCAAGCGTTTCCAGTTCGGCGAACTGCGCGGCGTCGTTGGCGTCGGAAATGGAACCGGGACGGAGACCGTCACCGAGAGAGAACGAGACGTCATACTTGCGCATGATGTCGCAAATCTCGTCGAAATGCTCGTAGAGAAAGCTCTCGCGGTGTTCCATCAGGCACCAGCTCGCCATGATCGAACCGCCGCGTGAGACGATGCCGGTGACCCGGTTGGCGGTCAGCGGAACGTGAGCCAGCCGCACGCCCGCATGGATGGTGAAGTAATCCACGCCCTGCTCGGCCTGCTCGATCAGCGTATCACGGAAGACTTCCCATGAAAGCTTGCTGACATCACCACCGACTTTTTCAAGCGCCTGATAGAGCGGCACGGTGCCGATCGGCGTCGGGGAATTACGCAGAATCCAGTCACGGATATTGTGGATGTTTCGACCCGTCGAAAGATCCATGACCGTGTCCGCGCCCCAGCGGATCGACCAGACCAGCTTTTCGACTTCCTCGGCGGCGGAGGAAGTGACGGCGGAATTGCCGATATTGGCGTTCACCTTCACAAGGAAATTGCGACCGATGATGACCGGCTCAAGCTCCGGATGGTTGATGTTGGCGGGAATGATGGCGCGTCCGCGGGCAATCTCGTCACGCACGAATTCGGGGGTGACGAATTCCGGAATGGCGGCGTCGAAATCCTCACCATCGGCCCGACGTGCGGCAGAACCTTCGACAGCTTTCAGTCGGCCGAGATTTTCTCGGTGAGCGACATAGATCATCTCCTCGGTGATGATCCCGGCGCGGGCGAATTCATACTGCGTGACATATTGAGCGTCACCAGCTTCAAGAACCATATGCGGCGCGGGACAGGGATCGACGAGGTTATCACCCGTCGCGCCGCCATTATCTTCCGGCTTCACCGTGCGGGGAGTCGCCCTGCTGAAGCCGCGTTTCGTCAGCCATTCGGAGCGAACTTTCGGCAGCCCGTTCGCCACGTCGATACTGATGTCTGCATCGGTATAGGGACCGGATGTATCGTAAAGACGCACCGGTTCTGCGTTGGCCGAGGGATCAAGCGCGATTTCCCGGAACGGCACACGAATTTCGGGATGGTTTGTCGGACTGGAATAAATTTTTCTTGAGCCCCAGACTGGACCTGTTGTGACATGCCCCGGTGCGGGAGCCTTGGTGTCGGGGCCTTTGGGTGAAATATGGTTCATGACGACGTCCTCGCGTGTGTGCGAGGAACGGGCCGAGCCGGATGGGTCTGCCGTGGGCATGGGGACACACGGCGCTGCTCGCGACCAGACCAGTCCCTCCGCCGGTACTAACCGGATCAGGTTCCCCAGCACTGATATAAGCGCTGGCAGGGTCGCTACGCCGTCCTTTGCAGGACATGCAGCCTCTCAGTTCCTTGAGCGGAACCCCCCTTGGTAGGCGTTATGAGGCAACAAACGGGGCTTGCTGTCAATCAGTGGTTTGATTGGCTGCTCCGAATGCCAAAGAAGTGATATCTATGTATCTTTTTCGTTATTAATGCTTTATTTTTATATGAAATAGTTAATAAATTGTTGATTGTTTGGGCGGTCTCAGTAAAATAAATTAAATAAGAATGTCATAAGTTAACAGAAAGCAATACAAAATGAGTGGAGCTATCTCAGGCGCAAATATTCCTTCCGTTATCTATGATGGGGGCACCTATGAAGTTGCTGCAGGAGCATCCGTCTCAGGTATCACTATTCTCAGTGGCACTCTCAATGTCGCGGGAAGCGCTTCTGGAACGCAACTGAACGGCTCCAGCGGCGGAGCTCATACGGCGACCAGCGAGCATGTCCTTTCCGGCGGGGTGGAATATCAGGCGACAGCCAGCGGCGGCTTTATCAGTGTCGCAAGTGGCGGAAGGCTTGTTTCGGCAAATCTGGAACAGTCTGATCTTGTCGTCGATGGTGGATCAGTAAATTCTCTGAGTGCCACTTCTGGTTCACAGGTTTCCGCAACCAATGGGGCCACGATCAATTCGGCAACCATGTCCCAATATGGCTGGCTTAATATTGATGATAGCAGCACCCTGGAAAATTCCGTTGTAGGTGGCGGTGCCTATCTTTCTATTGAAAAAGGTGCAAAATTTGAAAATGTTAGCCTGCTGGAGGCAGGTAACCTGTGGGTGAGTGCCGGATCGAGCGCGGGTGTCATTTCGGGGGCAGATCTTGAGGGAATAACATTCCAGTCCGGATCGACTATTGATGTCAGGCAAGGCACGCTATCGGATTTTCATCTTCCTGCCGGTGTTTTCCTTACGATCGGTGATTCAAATTCCGCGAACAATCTTGTTGTTGCCGGGACGGAAATCGTAAGCTCGATGGCTCACGACCAGAACAGCATCATTCAAAGTGGTGGCAAGCAGGTGCTTCTTGTATCTGCTGTGACATCAGGTGTGGTCGTATTATCGGGTGGAACGCAGGTTGTTTCGTCGGGTGGAATTGCTTTTGAAACGCGTCTTGAAAGCGGCGGCACTATTTATGTTTCGTCCGGTGGTTCCATCGTCAATTCTGACGACACCAAGCTTTCACAGGGTGTGGTCAATCTTGATGGAGGCAGCGTCGTCTTTACCGGTGACACAACGCTGAGCAGTGGTGTCATTTCCGGTTGTGGCTCCATTGTACAGGAAGGAAGCGGCTCACTCCATATCGCGAACGATGATGGCCTGTCCGGTTTTTCGGGAACCATCTATATCACGGACGGGGAGATTGTTGTTTCTGATATTACTGATCTGCACTCAGCTTCACTCGAATTCATGGATGGCCATACAGGCTCGCTTGTCATCAGTGGCTCGACCTCTCCCTCCGGTATAATCGGAGATATAGATCTCGGTGATACAATAGAACTGTCTTCCCTGACCTGGCAGGATGGCCTTACGACGCATCTTGAGGGTACCAATACGCTCCAGATCACACAACCTGACGGCGCCGTTGTGGGATCTCTCAATCTTGGCGACGCCAATTATACATGGTCTTCCTTTGTTCTCAGCAAAGGGAGCGACGGCGGTACGGTTATCGCTCTTGACGACAACAGTTCTCCTGGTGTCATCGCGAATACGATATTTTCCACCAATACTTCCAACGTGAATGTGAGTGGCACAGGGGCCGTCGTAAATGGCGCTACCGTCAGTAATGTGAGTATATCTTATGCTTCATTGTATGACCCTGCCACGACAGGCCATCTGATTCTGTATAATGGCACAAAGTCATTCTATACAAAAATCGATCGTAATACAGAAGAAGTCATCAGAAAGGGTGCGTCTTCCTATAATTCCACAGTAACAGGTGGAAGCGAACAGGTTTACGGCAACAGTTATCAGTCCCAGTTTTCTACATGGACACAGTTCAATTTCCAATATGTTGAGGCAAAACAGTTCATTTATGCTGGAGGTGTTTCTGATGGCGCGACTTTCAAACCATCCATTTGGGTCGCCGGAACCGCGGGTCCGCAGTCGACGGAAGCCAACCAGTACATTTATTCCGGTGGTCTGGCCAGAAACACGACTCTGGATGGCGATTTCTATACTGTTGGTGGAGTTCTTGGATACACGAATGTCTTGACCCAGTCGATTGAAACCATTTACAGCGGCGGCACGGCAGTCAACACCACAATTACACAATACGGTGTTGTCAACGCGGCAAGCGGAGCAACCCTTACCAGTGCTGTTCTGGATGGTGGCGTGCTCAACATGGCGTCTGGCACGATCATTTCCGATGGTCTGACTTTTAAAAATGGGACTATCTATATAACAGACATGAAATATGCAGCGGGAAGCGCCCTGCAGGTTTCTCTGGATGACAACGACAATCTTCTTATAACCGACGGAGATCTTTCCAAGGAGATTCATCTTAACGGCGATTATTCCAAGGGCTTTGATATAACACATGATGCTCAGGGCAATGTTTTTGTGACTTATGGCACGCCTGCACCCTGCTACTGCCGAGGCACTTTGATAGACATGCAGGATGGCAGGAAAGCCGTTGAGGATATTGTCATAGGTGACGTGGTGAAAACGGCCAACGGACAGTATCGTCCCGTGCGCTGGGTGGGATATCGTGCCTATGACGGCCTGTTCGCCAGAGGAAATCCTGATCTGATTCCAGTCATTTTTAGAAAAAATTCTCTGGGCAACGGCGTGCCGGTGCGTGATCTGACGGTTTCACCGCTTCATGCCATGTTTGTCGATGGATGGCTTATCCCTGCTCACTGCCTGGTGAACGACATGAGCATTGTTCATGGGGTTATCGACGAGAGGCTGGAATATTTCCATATCGAGCTTGAGACCCATGATATCCTGCTGGCAGAAGGTGCTCCCGCAGAAAGTTTTGTGGACGATCAGAGCCGCAACATGTTCCACAATGCTCATACATTCCACGAACTGTATCCTCATGTCTGTTCTGGTGAGGCACTCTATTGCGCACCGAGATTGGAAGAAGGAGTGATACTTGAACATATCAGGCAAAAACTAGCGGGATTGGATGGTGTTATGGAGACTGTCTCTGTCTGTCTGATAAAAGTGACCAGTAACGTCATTGCAGGCTATGTGACCGGTGGTTCGGTCAATCATGATGCGCTTGTCCTGAGTATTTCAGTCAATGGAGTTCATGTGGGCCATGTGACTGCGGATCAAAAGGATGCCGATGGTCGGAGACATTTTGTATTTGGGCTGACACGTTCGCAACCCCTTGCGGGGGATGAGGATATTCAGGTCGCTCCTGTGTATGTCGGGCAGGAACAGGCTGCCTGAGATGCAGGCATGGTTTGCGGTAATTTAGGTCGAAGCTTCAGGATACAAAAGGCGGTATCCTGAAGTCATTATGCCTGCAATCAAAAGAAGTATCTCCACAGAAGCTGTGAAGTGATTGAGAGGCCTGTAAATTCTCCTGATTGTCTGGCACCCTGATGCGAAGAGAGTTCTTGTCGATCCGGAGAAGGAAACGCGATTCATGGCAGAGGCAGGCATCAAACTGGACGAAAGCTGGCGTGTCGCGCTGCAGAAAGAGTTCGATTCCCCTTATATGAAGGATCTCAAGGCGTTTCTTCAGGAAGAGAAGAAAGCCGGAAAGATGATCTTTCCGCGTGGTCCGGAATGGTTCCGTGCGCTTAATCTGACGCCACTTGGGTCCGTCCGTGTCGTTATTCTCGGACAGGATCCTTACCACGGCGCGGGGCAGGCGCACGGTTTATGCTTCAGCGTGCGAAAGAATGTGCGGATTCCGCCGTCCCTGAACAATATCTACAAGGAAATGCTGAGTGATCTGGGAATTCCTCCCGCCCGTCACGGCAATCTGACATCATGGGCCAGACAGGGCGTGCTGCTTCTCAACAGTGTTCTGACTGTGGAGCAGGGGCGTGCGGCGTCTCATCAGCGCCACGGCTGGGAGCGGTTTACCGATGCGGTCATTGCCTGCGTCAACGAGCAGAAAACACCGGTCGTTTTCATATTATGGGGAAGTTATGCCCAGAAAAAAGCGGCTTTTGTCGACAGTTCTCGGCATCTGGTTCTGAAAGCGTCCCATCCATCACCGCTTTCGGCCCATACAGGATTTTTCGGGAATCGTTATTTTTCAAAAGCCAACGCGTTTCTGGAAGAGCACGGGCTGAAGCCGATTGACTGGCGTTTGCCTGATGAAGCCGAAGAAGACTGAGTGGCTTATGGTGATCTGGCAATGTCGCGCACCATAACAATGGCGTCCGAGCCATCTTCATAATAGCGTTTGCGGATTCCGGCTGCGCGAAAGCCTGCTGTAGTATAGAGCGCTTCTGCTGATATGTTCTTTGTGGAAACCTCAAGAAACAGCTTTGTAATCTGCTTTTTTTCCAACCCCTGCTCGACTGTCTCAAGCAGTTTTCTGGCGACGCCACGTCGTCTCCGTTCCGGAGCGACAGCCAGAGTCAGGATTTCGGCTTCATCCAGAACAATTCTGATAAGAACAAAACCAATCGGCTCGCCCTGCTCTGACGCGACAAACGCCTGAGTGCCCGGCGTGGTAAACAGTTCTGCAAATGCGCTTTCCGGCCAGCAGGCGCCTCCTTCAAACGCGCTTGCATGCAGGTCTGCCAGAACAGCAGAAAAATGCATGCCCCTTTCGGAAATGACAGGATCAGACACAGAAGTCACTCTGGTCTCGCCCGCAAACCCGCAGCAGGTAACTTGGCTTCCGGTGGATCGACATACAGGGGAAGAGCCGGGCGGGGCGCGGTCTGTCCTTCCAGCCGTTTCAGGCCGGATTTTGCGATCTCCTGCATGGACGCTTCTTCCCTGACCGGAAAAATCTTGAGGGAAAGAGGAGCTTTAAGAAGAACGTCATCCACGACATCCCCCGCGATCAGCCAGCACCCTGATGGAATTTCCCAGTCATCCTGTCTGACGGCAACGACAGAGCCCGGCGTCAGACTGTCCGGAGCCGCGCTTTCAACAAACCAGCGACCGCTTCTTGCCGCCGTCACACAGAGCCAGCCGTCAAGACCGTGTTCCGTGGCGTAAGCGGAAAGCGCTTCAGCAAGAGCCTCGCCCCGCGTGACGCCGACAACGGGGCAATCGTACCCAAATGCCAGCCCAGCCGCCAGCGAACAGGATGTCCTCAGACCAGTGAAGGAGCCGGGACCGGTCACGACGACGACAAGGTCGGGCCGTTCCCATCCTGCTTCTTTCAGAACGTCCTCAAGAAGGCTGGCCATGTTGCCGATGCCATCATGTCCGGTTTCGTTCCGCGAAGAAGCAACCCGAAACCCGCTTTCGTCATGGAGCACGCAGGCCACACGCGCCTGCACGGTCGCAGGGGCTGCATCAAGCACGGCAATGCGATGGCTGGCTGTAGGATGGCTGGCCGTCACAGGATACGGCACGCTTCATCGAAGGGTAGGCGCGGCGCACGCGGCGTTTCGACCGGCTCGCCATAACCGAGGCAGACGAGGAAATTTGCCCGCCAGCCTTCTCCGGCCAGAAACGTGTCTTCGACGATGGACGCATCGAAACCGGACATGGGAAGAGCATCCAGACCCAGAGCACGGGCTGCCATGATCAGGTAAGCGCCTTCCAGTGAACTGTTACGGAACGCCGTTTCTTCCGAAAGGCCCACGTCGGACGCAAACCATGTGCGCAGGTCCGGATCACTGCCCAGACGGGAGAAATACTCGAAGAACAGGGGATCGTATCCCACAATCGCCACGACAGGCGCTGTCATGGCCTTCTCGATATTGCCTTGCGAGAGCGCCTGCTTCAGCCGTTGCCTGGCATCGTCTGTGGTGAGAAACACAAATCGTGCGGGAGAGCTGTTTCCTGATGTCGGTCCGGTCTTCACAAGGTCATACAGTGCCCGAAGCGTATCCTCCGGGATGGGCCGGTCGGTCCATTTCTCCGGCGTCCGTGCCGTACGAAACAGATGGTCCAGAGCACTCTCATCAAGCGACATAACGGCTTTCCTCACCACTTTCTGCCTGTGTGAATACCGTTGTGTGGAGTGTGTTTCCAGTGACGAGTTTCTTTCGGCGGATTTTTACGGGAAAAATTCAACCACAGTCCTCAGAAAATCCCATATCACAGCAGAAGTTTTTCGGTATAATTTTTTTAAAAAGGACAGAATTTACCAAGGATTTTTTGAAAATATCTGTCAAAAGCTTTCTCATGATTTTCCGGGAGATCAGGAAGCGTAAAGCATCTCGATCCCTTCATCCGTCAGCACGGTCGGTGCCGGACCACACTCCATCAGCCTGCCGTCTCGCATCAGCAGCGCCTCATCAAAAATCTCCCGGGCTTTCAGGGGATCATGCGTGGTGCACAGGATCGTATAACCACAGTCAGTCAATTCACGAAGCCGGGTCCAGAGCCGTTTCTGCTGGCCGAAATCCAGCGCCGATGCCGGTTCATCGAGAAGCAGCGTCCGGCCTCCCTGCGCCAGCGCCCGGGCAATCAGCACAGCCTGCTGTTCTCCCCCAGAAAGCTGAGTGTAGGTCCGGTCGGCGAGGTGAGTGATGTTCATGAGGTTCAGAGCCTCTGAAACAGCCTCCTGATCGTCCCTGCCGGGGAAGAGGCCCAGACGTGCGTGAGACAGTCGTCCCATGGCGACCATATCTTCCACCGTATAGGCAAAGGCGACGGAATGGGTCTGCGGCACGTAGGCGATGCGACGGGCCGTTTCACGAGGAGACAGGATGGACAGGTCTTCGCCGTCCAGAAGCACTTTCCCCGCCACTTTCTCAAGACGGAGGATGGCGCGAAGCAATGTTGTCTTCCCTGCCCCGTTGGGACCAAGCAGGCAGGCCAGAACACCGTCTCCGATCGTGAAAGACACAGCATCCAGCACCAGACGATGATCCCGTCTGCATGTGAGATGTTGAGCCTCAAGGGTCATCGCCAGTTGCCCCGCAGACTGGTTTTCACACGCGGGAGCAGCAGCAGAAACAGGATCACACCGGACAACTCGGTCATGATACCCACTGGAATTTCCGCCGCTGAAAGATTGCGGGCGAGATCATCGGAAAAAGTCAGGAAAATCGCGCCGCTCAGGGCGCTCATGGGCAGAACGAGACGATTGCCGGGACCGACCAGAAGCCGGGCGATATGGGGAATGACAAGCCCGACCCAGCCGATAATGCCGGTCATGGAAACAGTCAGGGCGCAGAGCAGGGTCGCCAGCGCCACGACCAGATTGCGCACGAGGCGCACGGACACGCCAAGGCTGCGCGCCTCGTCATCGCCCATGCTGAGCGCATCCAGCAATCGTCCCATGACGCACAGGGCGGCCATCGCGCAGATCATGGGTATTGTGACGAGAGACAGGGTTTCCGGCGTAACGCGCGAGAGTGTGCCGAGAAGCCAGAACACGATATCGGGAAGCTGGCTGTCAGGATCGGCGAGATATTTGAGGATGGACAGCAGAGACGTGAAAAGGGCGTTACTGACGAGACCACCGAAGATCAGCATCAGGACCGAACTGTCGCCTGTCAGACGGGCGATGCCGGTTCCCATGAGCACTGCCAGAGTTGAGCCGGCAAAGGCCGAGACGCCGATCATCCACTGCGGAACATGCAGGATGATGCCCAGCGCCGCCCCAAAGCCCGCGCCGCTGAGCGCGCCCAGAATACCCGGAGAGACAAGAGGATTACGGAAAACGGCCTGATAGGACGCGCCTGAAACGGAAAGTGCGGCGCCCGTCAGAAGCGCCGCCCCCAGTCGTGGCAGGCGGATATGCGCCAGAATGGAACAGGAAATGCTCTGGCAGGAAGCCTGTGCGTTCCTGAAGAATGACAGGAAGAAATCAGAAAAATCATGCAGCGGTATGGGATAGCGGCCAACACAGAGCGAACCTGTCGCAACGATCAGGAGAAGGAGGAATGTCGTTGCGAGGGTAACGGCTCCCTTCATGCCGGCGGCTGGGCCGCGAGGATGCGCCGGGCTTCATCCTGCGCCAGATCGTAGGAGAAGAAGCGGCGATAGAAAGCCCGCGTGATCTCCATCATGTCCGTGTCATGAAAAAATTCCGGGTGAATAATGGTTGCCGCCCACTGAATCTGAAGGGCGAATTCAGTGCCGTAACGATCCCACGGAAAGACCCCGACGGGGTTGCGATAGACCTTTCCCGCTTTCACGGCCTTGAGTTCATTCCAGACTGGTCCATCAGTTTTTGGTTCGGCATCTCCGCTCATCCCGCCCAGAATAATGATGTCGGGATTCCAGGCGGCAATCTGTTCCAGAGATACCGGGCGTTTGGCTCCCTTGATCTCTTCCGCAGCGTTCCGCCCTCCGGCGAGACGGATCCATTCGTCAATCATCGTGCCTGCGCCATCAACCTTCATGGGAGAGAGTGACAGGATGTGCAGCACACGCGGGCGTGACGCCTCGGGAATAGCCGCCAGCCGGGATGTCAGGGCTTTCTCCGTCTCATTGAGGTAAGCCCGGTAGTCACGCGCCACCGTCTGAGCGTGGGGTGTGTCAAGAACGGTGGCGGTCAGATCAAGACAGCGCAGCAATCCGGCAGTGTCATGAAATTCCACGCCGACCGTGGGAATGCCGGTTTTCCGGTAGGTTTCCACTCCCGAGAGAGAAGGAGTGGCAAAAACCAGATCAACGTGACCTGCCAACAGGGTTTCGGCAGTCGGTGTGGTTGATGGCAACTGCGTGGCGTTACGCAGTGCTGGCGCCAGATGATACATCCAGGGAGACATGCTCTCCCGCTCAACCGTCATGGCGATAGTCGGCGCGCCGCCGAGCATGACAAGTATTTCGTTATGCGCATACCAAAGGTCCGCAATATGAGCGGGCCGGGCCGGTAATTCACCGACCACGCCAGTCATGTCCTGCAATATCCTTGCTTCCGCGGAGGCAGGATACGGGAGCATCCAGATGGCTGCGGCAAGGGTGCATCTCTTTATTTTCCTGAGAAAATATCCGGACATACCCATGCTTTCTTGTCTGCGGTGTTGCGGAACCCGTGCGGGGCTCGTTCCATCCGGATATAGACAGGAAGCGCACGAACGTCGAGGAGCGGTTTGATTCAATATTTCGTTAATTTTTAGATGGTAGGCACATAAGGTTACAATTCAATAATTTTAATGCAATTTACCGGGAACCCTTTTGTTTCTCTTTCGTTGGATTTTCAGACGAGCCGAAGGGGCTCGGATTGTAATACCAGCTTCTGAAACGGATCTGTGGCGGCATGCGTCTGACCCTGCATACGGACTATGCGCTGAGAGCGCTCATCTTTCTTACCTGGACGACGGATCGTCTCGCGTCTATTCGGGAAATTGCAACAACATACGGCATTTCTGAGAATCATCTGGTCAAGATTGTGCACAAACTTGGTCAGCAGGGTTTTATCGAAACGGTCCGTGGTCGAAACGGAGGTATCCGGCTGGCCCGTGACGCAAGCCAGATCTGTGTGGGCGACGTTGTGCGCGTCATAGAGGAAGGGCTGGAAGCGGCGGGCACCAAAAAAGAGCTTCTGTCAGAAGAGCCCGGTCGGCTTTTGCCGCAGAGCCGCTTCCGGGATGTCGTTAATACCGCCCTGAAGGCTTTCATGGCGGTTCTTGATGAAACCCGGCTCTCTGATCTGATTTTCGATGAGCAGAAGCAGATGCTTGGGATTGCCAGCAGTCCCCGGGCGCGGCTTTTAAAATCGAATGAGAACCGGGAAATCTGTGGAGTAGCGGTTCCGGCTGCGCCGTGAACAGCCTCTTTCGCACCATGCCAGCGTGGTCATGGAACCTGAAAAAGGCTCCGGAGAGACAACTCCGGAGCCTTTTTTAATGGGGCGGATATCAGCCCCGTCGTATGTCGGGAGCCTTGGCTTCCTCGGACAGAAGCGCAACAGCCTCGTCCAACGTCAGCATTTCCTGATCCGCACCGCCGAGACGGCGCATCGCCACCGTTCCGGCTTCCGCTTCCTTGCGCCCCACAACCAGAATGACCGGCACACGGGCAATGCTGTGCTCGCGGATCTTGGCATTGATCTTGTCCGCACGGGTGTCGGACTCGACCGTGAGACCGGCCTTGCGCAGACGCGTGACAACCTCTTCGGCGTAAGGCGCTGCATCGCTGACGATGCTGGCCACGACGACCTGCATCGGTGCAAGCCACAGTGGGAATTTGCCCGCATGCTGCTCGATCAGAATGCCGATAAAGCGCTCGAATGAACCGAGAATGGCGCGGTGCAGCATGACCGGGCGGTGGCGGGCGCTGTCCTCGCCAATGTAGTTCGCATCCAGACGCTCCGGCAGCACGAGATCGACCTGAAGCGTACCGCACTGCCAGTCACGACCGATGGCGTCACGCAGCACGAACTCCAGTTTGGGACCGTAGAACGCGCCCTCACCCGGATTATATTCATATTCGACGCCGGCAATTTCACAGGCCCGCTTGAGCGCGGCTTCGGACTTGTCCCACACCTCGTCGGAGCCGGAACGCTGTTCCGGACGGTCCGAGAACTTGATGCGGAAATGCTCGAAGCCGAGATCCTTGTAGACCTCCGTCAGCATCGCCACGAAACGCACGGTTTCGTCCGCAATCTGGTCTTCCGTGCAGAAGATGTGTGCGTCGTCCTGCGTGAAGCCACGCACGCGCATGATGCCGTGCAGGGAACCGGACGGCTCATAACGGTGGCACGCACCGAACTCGGCCATACGCAGCGGCAGTTCGCGGTAGGAGCGCAGGCCGTGACGGAAGATCTGCACATGACACGGGCAGTTCATCGGCTTGAGCGCGAGGGTCTTGTCCTCGTCCTCGACGGTCGCCACGAACATGTGGTGGCGATATTTACTCCAGTGGCCTGACGCTTCCCACAGGGCGCGGTCCACGAGCTGCGGCGTGCGCACTTCCTCGTATCCGGCGCGGGTCTGGGCGCGGCGCATGTAATCCTGAAGCGCCGTGTAGAGACGCCAGCCCTTGGCGTGCCAGAAGACCTGACCGACAGCTTCTTCCTGAATATGGAAGAGGTCCATCTCCTTGCCGATGCGGCGGTGATCGCGGCGTTCCGCTTCCTCAAGCTGGTGCAGATGCGCTTCCAGCTCTTTCTTGTCGCGCCATGCGGTGCCGTAGATACGGGTCAGCATCGGGTTGCGATGATCGCCACGCCAGTAGGCTCCGGCCACCTTCATCAGTTTGAAGGCGTTGCCGACATCGCCGGTGGTGCGCAGATGCGGGCCACGGCAGAGGTCGAGCCACTCACCCTGACGATAGATCGAGATTTCCTCGTCGCCCGGAAGGTCACGGATCAGCTCAGCCTTGAAGCGCTCGCCACGATCCTCGAAGAACTTGATCGCTTCATCGCGCGGCCATGCCTCGCGCGTAAAGGGCGCGTTGGCCTTGATGATCTCGTGCATCCGCTGCTCGATGGCCGTGAAATCTTCCGGCTTGAACGGTTCGTTACGGTAGAAATCGTAATAGAAGCCGTTTTCGATCGACGGGCCGATGGTGACCTGTGTGCCGGGGAACAGCGACTGCACCGCCTCCGCCAGCACATGGGCGGCGTCATGGCGGATCATTTCCAGCGCTTCCGCATCCTTGCGGGTCACGAAGCGGATGGATGCATCCTGTTCGATCGCGCGATCCATGTCGCGAAGCTGTCCATCAACTTCGATGGCGAGGGCCGCCTTGGCGAGGCCGGGACCGATGGACGCGGCGATGTCCGTGCCCGTCACCGTTCCGTCAAACTGGCGAACGGAACCGTCTGGCAGGGTGATGGCAGGCATGGATGGATGCTCCAGGCATTGAATGGGACGGACGACCGGGATGGACGTCCTTATGGGAAGGCCGACTTTAATGGCGTCAGCCGAGGGCGGAGACAACCCTATCCACGGAAAGAGTTGCCATATCGTGCACCCGGAGCACACGAACCTGCTCGGCAAACCGCCCGATGGGGGCTGTAAGGCCGGGATCACTCTCCGCTGAAAACAGCACAAGGCAGCGACAGCCGACAGCGGCGGCAAGGTGCATCGGGCCGGTATCATTGCCGATGGCGACGGTGGCTCGGGCGCAGATGCCGCCCAGATCAGGGATGGACGTCTTTCCTGTCAGGTCAACGGCGTTCGGACACACTGACTGGATGACGGTCGCCAGAGGGGTGTCCGCACCGCTGCCGATGACAACCGGCGTCAGACCCGTTGCCGCAAGATGAGCGGCCAGCGCGCCATAGCGTTCCGCCGCCCATCTCTTGCCGGGACGATGGGGCGCGGCCCCCGGCACGATGACCGCGTAGGGTGTGCTGAACTGCGTGACGAACCGGGAACCCTGCGAGGTGAGCCAGCCAAGGTCGGCCACCTCCGGCACCTCCGCAAGTCCCGCCACCCGGAGCTGGTCGCGCTGGCGGGCGCGGGTGTGCATCAGAGTGCGGCTGGGATTGGTGTGGGAAAGAAGGCCGTTACCCCCGATGCCGGACCAGTCAGCCGCTCCTGTCAGGCGGCGGTACCCGCTGGAACGGCCGGAGGTCTGGAGGTCATAGATACTGTCATAACCGCTTAACTGTTGTCTGAGCCGCTTCATGCCCCGGAGGTTGGTGATTTTCGGACGGGTATCGATCTCGATCTGGTCGAACCACGGGCTGGCTTCGGCAAGCTCACGGAACGGCGCTGTCGTCAGCAGGGTGATGGAGGCATCCGGATGATGGGCGCGGATCGCGGCGAAGGCAGGAAAACTCTGCACGACATCACCAAGGGCGCTGAGGCGGATGACAAGAATGCGCGTCATGGGCGGCAGATTGCCCTGCCCTGCCCTTTCACGCCAGAGCAGCCTGTTGGTGGAGCGTATCAGTGCGTGTCCGGTGCCGGAGACGCCGCTGAGGCGTGCAGTGTCACGTCGCTCGGTGGAAGAGCGTCCGGATCGGAGGCGAGAACCGTCAGATCCTGTCGCGCCAGGTCGGCTTCATGGGAATCAGGCTCAAGAGATACGACCTTTTCCCAGTCGGCGCGGGCGCCTGCCGGGTCGTTCAGACGCTGGCGGATGATGCCCCGCTCAAGCAGGGCTGTGGTGTCATCCGGCTCCAGCGCCAGAGACTGCTCAATGTCGATTTTCGCCAGCGCCAGCGCGCCGGTCTGTATTTCCGCCATGGCTTTCAGCCTGTGCGTCTCCGCCGCCAGCAGAGGGTTGCTGGCGAGTGGCGTCAGGTCCCGGATGACGGTCTGCGGCTGATCCATCTGGAGAAGCGCCCGGTCTTTCAGCAGGCGGAGAGCGACGGATTCCGGCGTCAGTGTCAGTCCGTATCCTGCGGCGTCGGAGGCTTTGCCGGGCATGGCGGCAGCGAACCATGCGCGGGCGGCATCAGCGGCGACATTGGCCCGTTCTTCCGTGGAATCATCGTCAGCGCCCGCCTCATGTCGGGCTGCCTCATGCGCCAGATGATCGAGCTGTTCCGCTCCGGCGAGCGCGTCTCCATCCATGACATCCGCAATCGCCCTGCAATGTCCGACTGCCCGCTCGCTGCCCGCAGTCATGTGGCTGGAGACGTAATCCTCCGCATCCGAAGGATCGTCATCCAGAAGGGCAAGGCATTCGGACAGGACAAAGGGAGGCTGCGCGATGGCTGTTGCCGCGCGGGCGGCACAGGTGCCGGTTGTCAGGGAGGCGAGCAACATGAGGGTCGATGCTCTGGGGCTACCCGGGAAGCGGGCGGTTTTTCGCTGCCCGACCATCATGAGCGATGCGGGGGGATGTTCGGAAACCAGGGACGGGGAAGAGGCCGGACCAGTCATGGGACCATTGAGGGCAGGGATGGCGTTGCGGTCAAGTCCGAACGAAAAAAGAGACAACAAGGTGCGGGATCGGCTGGTCCGTGCTATCCGCGAAAATTATGAATGCGTTAACTCGTAGGCCAGTCATCCTTCAGGTTCTGCCTGCCCTTGATGCGGGCGGTGTGGAACGGGGCACCGTTGAAATGGTGCAGGCCATCACGCAGGCTGGTGGAATACCGCTTGTCGCCAGCGCGGAAGGGCGGCTGGCTCCGATGATCGCCTACTATGGCGGTCGTCATATTCCGCTGGAACTGGGCCGGAAATCGCCCTTCGCCATTCTGCGGAATGCGCGGAAACTGAAAGCGATCATCAGGAAGGAAAAGGTCAGTCTGGTCCATGCCCGGTCACGCGCACCCGCATGGGCCGCGAAGCTGGCATGCCGGTCGCGCAAGGTTCCTTTCGTCACCACATGGCATGGCGTTCACAACGCGAATTTCCCGGGCAAGAAGGCCTATAACGCCGTGCTGGCCGCGGGCGACCGTGTGATCGCCATCAGCCAGTTCATCGCGGATCGTCTGAGGCGGGAATACGGGGTCGGGGACGATCGGCTCCGCATCATCCCCCGTGGCGCGGACACGGTGCAGTTCGATCCTGAAAACGTGCGGGGAGATCGGGTCGGCGCTGTTCTGACTTCGTGGAATATCGAGGATGACGGCGCTGCGATCATTCTCATGCCGGCGCGGCTGACGGAGTGGAAAGGGCAGGGGTTTCTGCTGGAAGCGCTTTCCATCATGATCCGCGAGAAGTGGACGACGCGCCCGTGGGTCTGCGTTTTCGCGGGAGAGACGCCGGAGAAATCAAGCTTTCCGGCCCAGCTTGAATCGCGTGTTGTCGAACTCGGTCTGACACCGCACGTGCGGTTCGGAGGTCATTGCACGGATATGCCAGCGGCCCTCGCCTTGTCCGAGATGGTTGTCGTGCCGTCTCTGCGACCGGAACCGTTCGGGCGTGTGGTGGTCGAGGCGCAGGCGATGGCGCGGCCTGTCATTGTCGCGGCACATGGCGCGGCCGTGGAGACGGTCCGGCATGGTGAAACCGGTCTGCTGTTTCCGCCCGGTAATGCGCGTGTTCTTGCGGAAATGATCGCCGCCACTCTGGAAGCGACGGAGGAGCAGCGCATGGCGTTGGGTCATGCGGCACGGCTGAATGTGCTGGAGCATTATACGACCCGCTCCATGCAGCAGGCGACGCTGGCGGTTTACGATGAAATGCTGGGTGAAGGGTTGGCTGGACGTTTTGCAGAGCCGGGTAGTGAGGGATAGCCCGTTCAGGGGTGTGCTATGTCTCGTTGAGTGAGATGGTCTTTCTGAATTTTTATTTAATATTCAGGAATTTTTTGTAAAATATCCTGAAAACCATCTTGTAAAATGGTATTTTGAAAACAGGGTTATTTATGGACAGATTTTTCTGTCCACAGATTAAGGGGCCGTTCTGTCGAATGGGATCAAACGGTTCAGGGACAGCACATGATTGGCAGTAAAGAGCATCCTCCTGGAAGACACCGGGGAGGCTGGCCCCTGCCGATAATAAGATAGAAATGGTGATAAAATAATACATTTAATACAGTAAATATGCATAACAAATGCCTATTTATTTCGTATTTTACTTGTTTATTTGTTTGGTGCAATAAAAATATTTACATGCATAGATAATATTGGTTATAATGATGACATTTGTATTTATTTTAACAAATACAGTTGATATAAAATCAAGTTAATGCTAAATATATTTTCTGTAGAGGGAATATATCTTTCTATAATCCTTTCAGAATTAATTGTTGAGGCTTTCTGTCATGAGAACACTAAGCGCTGAAGAAATGAATGAAATTTCTGGTGGCGGTCTTCTGGGTGGTCTGGGTAACGCGCTGATTTCTGTCGCTAACGGCATTAACACGCTTCAGGATCAGACCAACGTTTTCGGGTCGCTTCTTCACAATGTCGGCCTGGGTCCAGTAACGGGTATTGTCGATAGCATCATTCAGGACGGCACTGACGCCATTTCCTCTGCCGGTTACCTTCTTGGTGGAACAGAATCACGCGTGTCCCATCTGAGCAACACGGCAGCAACGGGTCAGTATGGCTTCAGTTTTCTGGGTTTCAGCCTCTAAAACTTCAGTCTGTGCAACCAGAAAGACAAAGTCCTGAATCTTTGCCATTTTTTTATGGCCCTGATTCATCTGGTGATTTCTGAAATGGTAGATTGATTTGTTTTGATGCGATTACGGTAATATTGGTACCGCAATCGCATTTTTCAGAGATCTGTCAGAGGGTCTCCTGAAATATGTAATATATATATGAAAAAAGAAAATATAGGAGCTTGCTCTTGAAATAATGGTGATTTTTTGTCCCAATTCTTGTCGTTTTCTGGCGTCGAAAAGGTAATTTGCAGTGGTGAAAAATGCGGATTTCATTGATATTCTGTCAAAAAGAGCCACGGCTCAATCTGCATCCATTGCTTTTTCGGAGCTTGATGCAATGCTCGATGTGCAGGCGTCACTTACTTACGCCGATCTGGATTTGCGAGCCCGCAAGATTGCCGTTTCCCTACTGAAAAGATCATCGCGTGGCGCAAGATGCCTTCTGCTGTATCCTCCGGGTCTCGATGCTGTCGTGGCTTTTTTTGGCTGCCTTTACGCTGGCATTATTCCCGTGCCAGTTCTGCCCTACGCGTCCAACAGACATCTTGATCGTATATGCCGCGTTGCTGAAAACGCAGGCGCTCTGATTGGATTGGCCACTGATACGGTCATTTCTGTTCTGGGGTGTCACCTTCCGCTCTCCAATGGAGAGATGCTCGAGTGGCTCCAGCTTCCCGTATTGCTGGATGAAGGCGAGGCTGCGGAATGGTCCGGTTGTGAGCATAATCCGGAAAATATCGCCTTTCTTCAATATACCTCTGGATCAACAGGCGCTCCACGCGGTGTGTGCGTATCTCATGCCAACCTTGTTTATAATGCGGAAGCTATCGCATCCGGTTTTGACGTTGTGGAGGACGGTGTACTCGTTTCATGGCTCCCTGCCCATCATGATATGGGTTTGATAGGATGTCTTCTTCAGCCGGTCTTTAGCGGTGTTTCTACATATCTTCTGTCACCACTGCATTTTACACGGCAGCCGCTTGACTGGCTTCGCGCAATCAGTCGCTACAAGGGCAATTACAGCGGCGCGTCTGATTTTGCCTACCGTATGTGCATTGAAGCTGCAGCGCAGAACGGATTGCCTGATGATCTGGATCTGAGTTGCTGGAAGACCGCTTTTTCGGGTGCTGAAGTCGTCAGGGCGTCAACATTGAAGAAATTCCATGAAATTTTCTCTCCTGTGGGTTTCAAGGCTTCATCGATTACAGCGTGCTACGGCATGGCGGAAACGACATTGTGGGTTTCTGGCGCTCGTGACTCCATGGCGCATATCCTTGATGTCAATCGGCAGGCTCTGGCTGCGGGTAATGCTGTCACTTCATCGGGTTCGGGTGAGACCATCCAGCTTGTCGGCTGTGGAGGCGTCTACGGTGATACTGATCTGCGTATTGTCAATCCGGATACCCTCAAGGAATGTCCGCCAGCCCGGATAGGAGAAATCTGGTATTCGGGACAGAATGTTGCTCAAGGATATTGGAAAAACTCTAAGGCAACAGAAGAAAAATTTGATTTTTTCCTTGATGGAATGAAAGAAAAAAAATATCTGCGCACAGGGGATATGGGCTTTATCAGTAACGGGCAGGTTTATATCACCGGACGCTTGAAAGATATCATCATCATCAACGGTAAAAATTACTATCCGGACGATATCGAAAATATCGTAATGGAAAGCCACCCGGTCATGAAAGGGGCTGCCTGTGTCGCTTTTTCCGTTGATGATGAGCATGGCGGTGAACGATTGGCGATTATTGTTGAACCGCACAACTGGCATCTAGGCAAGCCGGAGCAGGAGGCTGCCACGATAGCCTTGCGTTCGAGGATTTCATGCGAGGCAGGGTTGCGCGTGGATGAAGTGCTTTTTGTTCGTAGAGGACAGGTTCCCAGAACTTCTAGTGGCAAATTGCAGCGAAGCGCCGCAGCACAACGTTATCAGGCTGGTGAATTCAAGGAAATCAGGAATAAATCCGGTCAGAGTTGTATTGAAAAGAATAAATGTTCTACACCTTCTTTGCGCGCGTTTGTGGAGGAAGCGCTCCGCTTGCTTCCGGGATCTTTGCAGACCGATATCCCTCTGACATCGCTTGGGTTGGACTCTCTTACAGCCATGCGCATTTCCGGTGCGATCGAAAAGGAATTTCAGGTTCAAATTCCGCTCGATCTTTTGTTCGACGGCGCCAGTTTTGATGATTTGCAGGCGCATATTGCTTCTACCGATCCGATATCCGCTCCGGCAACGGAGATCGTGAATAATAGATTTTCTGGTGAAGAGGAATTCCCGCTTCGACCCATTCAGCGTGCTTATGTCGTCGGACGGGACGAAAATCTTTCATTCGGTGGCCTGTCCACATACGTTTATATTGAAATCGATGGAAATTGGCATCCTTCGCAGCTGGAAAATGCCTGGAACAAGCTCATATGTCGTCATGCATCTTTGCGGACTGTTGTCCTGTCACGTGGCGCACAGCAAATTCTTGAATCTCCCGGAAAATATATTATTCTGGTTAATGATTTTTCTGAATTGTTCGAAAAAGAAAAGCAGGAAGCGCTCCTTGCCTGTAAGCAGGAAAATGAAAACCGGGTTCTTCCTCTTGGCACATGGCCTCTCTTTGATCTGAAAATCAGCAAGATAGAAAGGGGAAGAAACAGACTGCATTTCGGTATTGATATGTTGATCGCAGATCTATCAACAATCACTCTTCTTCTGTCCGAAATGAATCAGCTTCTACAGGGAGAGGAACTGCCGGCGCTTCCGGAGATCAGTTTTCAGACTTATGTCGCATATGAACAGGCAGCGCAGTCCGGTAGGGCGAGAGAGAATGCTTTGCGTTATTGGCAGGATAGAATTGCCGATATCCCACCACCACCGCTTTCAATCGCGTCCCTTCAGGGACAGCGTCCACGTCTTGGACGTAGAAAATACGTATTGTCTGAAGATATGTGGAGTCGTCTTGTCCAAAACGGTGCACGTTTCGGCCTGACCAAATCAACCATCATGTGTGCGATTTATGCAGAAGTTCTGGGACGGTGGAGCGGCAATGCGCATTTTCATCTGAGCCTGCCATTGAATGACAGGCTGCCTGTCGATCTGAATATTGATCGGGTTGCAGGTGATTTTACCCGTATAGAAATTTTGGAGATTGATAATCGCAACGGAAAGAGTTTCGCTGACCGCTCTTTTGATATCCAGAAGCGTCTCCGTGAGGATCTGTCACACCGGATGGTCGACGGTGTGGATGTATTGCAACTTATGTCGCGAGTGGCTCCAGAGACAACTGAATATGGTCGTGTCGTGTTTACCAGCGGAATCGGCCTTCCTGATTTCATTTCAGACCCTGATTTCTGGATACTTGGTGAGGAAGCGGGAGGTATCAGCCAGACGCCACAGGTCGTTCTGGATAATCATGTTTTCGAGAGGCATGGAGGTCTCGTAGTTAACTGGGATGCCATGGAAAATGCCTTCCCGGACGGTTTTCTTGACAGCATGTTCGAAGCCTATATTGCTCTGATCACAGATTTGGCGGACAGTCCAAAGACTTGGTTCAAAACCTCTCCTCTTTTACTGACTCGTGGTCAGAGACTGACGAGAGATCATGTAAATGCGACAGAGACAGTTCTGCCTCATGGTCATCTTGATGACCCGTTCGGTAGACGGGCTTTACTGACTCCTGATGCGCCAGCTCTTCTCGGTCAGGGGGGAGATACGGAACTGAGTTACTCCGAACTGCGGCAATTGGCTGATGGAATTGCTCAGACGCTTGGACAGCCTCCTCTCAGCGGTCTGACCGGGGTTGCTATCGGGAAGTGTTTTGCCGGATTGGCTGCTATTATCGGAGTCTTGCTGTCAGGTTCTGGATATATACCGATCGATCCGGATTTACCTCTTCTTCGCCGGAAGCAGATACTGGTGAAATCTGGTATCAGCCGAGTGGTTGTGTCAGAAAAAAATGTTGATGATCCAGCCTGGTCTGGCCTTGAAAAAATTATTGTTGGTGCTGATGGTATGGTTATGGGTACGACATCAGCAGATAATATGGTTGAAGAAAAGAAAAGTGGTTTTGAAGACCTCGCTTATGTAATCTTCACATCCGGTTCGACTGGTGAGCCTAAAGGCGTGGCTCTGAATCATCGTGGTCCGCTGAATACGATCATGGACCTCATCCGCTGCTACGATATCAATGAGAATGATCGTTTTCTGGCGCTCTCTAATCTGAATTTCGACCTTTCAGTCTTTGACATTTTTGCTCCGCTTTCAAGCGGTGGCGCGCTCGTGCTCCCCACTGTGGAACAGCTTCGCAATCCAGAGCAGCTTCTACAACTGATGGCGGATACCGGAGTGACCATATGGAACAGTGTTCCTGCCCTGATGGACACTCTTATTGATCATATTGAAAATACTCCGGAATCAATACCGAATTTAAAGCTCCGACTCGTCATGCTCAGTGGTGACTGGATTCCACCTGCGCTTCCGGCAAAAATATCGGCTATCTGGCCGGGCATCCAAGTCCTTAGTCTCGGTGGGGCAACTGAAGCATCTATCTGGTCAATTTCACATCCGGTTGTGGATAATGAAGAAGGCTGGACAAGTGTGCCTTATGGCACGCCGATGGGTAATCAGACTTTTAATGTAATGAATGACAGGCAGGAGGACTGCCCAGATTGGGTTGAAGGTGAAATTTGCATCGGCGGCATGGGGTTGGCTCAGGGGTATCTGCATGATCCTGTCAGGACAGCAGAGCATTTCATAACAGATACTCGCTCTGGGAAACGCTTTTACCGGACAGGTGATCTGGGTCGTTATCGCCCAAACGGTGTGATTGAGTTTCTGGGACGTCGTGACGATCAGATAAAAATCAACGGATACAGAATAGAACTTGGTGAGATAGAGAAAATTCTGCTCTCTCATGATAGAGTGAGCAAGGCTGTCGTTCTGCGTCATGGTGATCGCTATGCGGGTCGTCTAGTTGCTTATGTCGTGCTTTCTGAAAACGACTGTCTTGCATTAGCTGAATTGAAAGAAATGTCACGCATTGCCCTGCCACATTATATGGTTCCTGAGCGTATCGTGATGCTGGAAGCATTGCCGCTGACTGCGAATGGGAAGATTGATCGCAAAGCTCTCAAAGAGAAGGAAATATCTTGTAGAGATTCTGATGTCGGTAATGTCAGTAATGACACAATAAAAAAATTACGGAAAATAGTTTCTGATGTAATGGAAATTTCTGAAGTGCCGTCCCATGCCAGTGCATTTGACCTTGGTGCGACGTCCATGCATCTGATTCGTATCCGGCGACGTATAGAAAGCGAGTTTGGTTGCAAGATCGGCCTAGCCAATCTGTTCCAGAATCCAACGGTGGAATCTTTGTCAGAATATTTACATGAAAATTCTGAAAAAGTTTGAGAGTGATGTCTAAAAAAAATCAGGTCACTCTGAAACGGTTTTCCGGAAAAGAGTCGTCCCGTCTGAAATTGATATGTTTTCCCTATGCTGGAGGGAGTGCAGGTGTTTTTCGTAACTGGGCAGATAATTTTCCTGAAAAAATATCTGTTTACGGTGTGAATCTACCTGGGCGTGAAGAGAATATTGGCAACTCCTGTCTCGATGATCTGATCGAAATAGCAGAAAATGTTTCTAATAGTCTTGAAAATGAAGATGGTGATTCATCAGTTTTTTTTGGGCACAGCATGGGAGCGCTTGTTGCCTGGGCTACGGCGCGTGAATTGAGGCGTCGAAAGCAGCCTCTTCCATTGCAGCTTTTTGTTTCTGGTATGAATGCTCCATCTGTCCCGCGAGATAAATTTTCTCATCTTGGCGATGATGAATTTATCCAGAAATTGCTGGAGATGAGTGAGGGAAGTCCGGAAGTTGCTGATAAAATAAACATTATTAAAGAAGAACCTGAACTTGTTGAGATCATGATACCAGTGGTCAGATCTGATATTCATGCTGTCGACACTTACAGATACACAGATGAAACTCCTCTTGCCTGTCCGATTTTCTCTTTTTACGGCAGCGTTGACAGTCAGACAACACCAGAGGGGATAGCGGCATGGAGAAAAGAAACACAATGCTCTTTTGGAATGCAGGAGTTCAACGGAGGCCATTTTTTCTTACATGATCGAGAACAGGAAGTTATTGATAAAATAAAAAATATATTTTCTAAAGAAGGTGTTTTTACATAAATATTATTTTTATCGTGCCCTGATACCATCGGCTTTCTTTTCTTGCGATGAGCTCAGGCAGATTTGGAATGGTGTGAAAGAGAGGACATGACGCAAGCTGATAAAATACAGGAGGAAGGAGGAGCTTTATACAGTATGGATGCTCTTGCTACTGAAGGCGATGCGGATAAGAAACTGCAGAAGAAAAACTGGAGACTGAATGCTGTCCTGATAGTTTTTCTCGTTATTCTAACCGTGTTTCTCTTATATCATTATTTTTATAAAAGCCGTAATGATGTAACGACAGAGGATGCCTATACGGCTGGTCGGAAGCATGCGATCTCATCACAAGTCAGCGGATATGTGACGCAACTACTCGTTGACGACAATCAGTTTGTCTATCGCGGGGATCTTCTGTTGTCAGTTGATCACAGCGATTACGTAGTTGCCTTTAACAAAGCGCGAGCATCCGTTCTCAAGGCAGAGGCCAATATCAAGGCATTTCGTATGATTGCGGAGATTTCACACAAAACTTTTCCCGGAAGACTTCGTGTAGCGGAAGGAAGCCTACAAATTGCAGAAGCTCAGCTTATGCGAGCGAAGGCTGACTATCGTCGACAACTCACAGTCATGCGGGAGGGAACGTCCCAGCAGGATATCGATCATGCCCGTACAGCTCTTGAAGAAGCTCAGGCGCGAGTTGCCTCTGCACAGGGAGATGTCACGCAGGCTGAGCCGGTCGAATCAAATCTTGAGAATGCTGCTGCTCATGTTTCCCAGGAAGAAGCGGCATTGGTTGAGGCAAAGGCTGATCTTGAACAGGCCGAAATCAATCTTGCCCGTACTCATATTCGTGCGCCCTGTGATGGGTGGGTGTCCCAGCGCAATGTGGAAGTCGGAAATTTTGTGAAGCCCGGCCAGCAGATGATGTCTATTGTTCCATCCGAGGTCTGGATCGTAGCGAATTACAAGGAAACGCAGATCCAAGGCATGAAGCCCGGGCAGAAAGTGGATATTTCTATCAATGCTTTCCCAGAACTTCGTCTTCAGGGGCACGTGGATTCCATTCAGTTGGGGTCAGGTGAGTCTTTCAGCACTTTTCCTCCTGAGAATGCTACTGGAAATTTTGTGAAAATTGTTCAGAGAATTCCTGTAAAAATTCGTATTGATACCGGTCTTCCTCTGAATAGTCGTCCTTTGCCGTTGGGCCTGTCCGTTGAACCGGTGGTTCATATAGAATGAGCAGGAATGAAATTCTTCCACAAAGAGGTTGGAAACCAAAGCATAATCCCTGGCTGATTGCTGTCGTTGTGACACTCGCAGCATTTATGGAAATTCTTGATACAACGGTCGTCAATGTGGCGATGCCTCATATCGCGGGAACTCTTGGTAGTTCCTATGACGATGCGACGTGGGCGCTGACGTCATATCTGGTTGCAAATGGTATTGTTCTAACGATTTCTGGTTGGCTTTCACGTGTTTTTGGACGAAAACGCTATTTTTTGATCTGCATTGTCATGTTCACCGTTGCGTCTCTTCTGTGTGGTCTCGCGAATTCTCTATATGCTCTTGTTATATTTCGTATTCTTCAGGGATTTTTCGGTGGAGGGCTCCAGCCCTGCCAGCAATCGATTATCCTTGATACGTTTCCGCCGGAAAAGCGTGGAGCAGCTTTCAGTCTGACGGCTGTGGCGACAGTAGTGGCGCCTGTAACCGGACCGCTGATTGGAGGGTATCTTACTGATGAGTTGTCATGGCGCTGGATTTTTTTTGTCAATGTACCATTTGGTATTCTGACCATTCTTGCGGTCATGATGCTGGTTGAGGATCCGGCGTGGGAGAAAGCCAGAAGGGAAAAGGTTGATGTTGTTGGCATCGGACTGATTTCACTAGGTCTTGGTTGCCTTGAAATAATGGCTGATCGTGGTGAAGATGAAGACTGGTTCAGTTCATCATTTATCGTAACAATGTCTCTTGTTGGTGGATTCTGTATTTTTGGTGCAATTATATGGCTTTGCCGTATAAAAAATCCTCTCGTCAAGCTTTCTGTTTTAAAAGATCGCAATTTTGCGGTTGGAACAATTCTGATTTCTGTCATGGGAGGTATACTCTATGCGTCGGCGGTCATTATTCCACAATTTTCACAACAGATGCTCGGGTATACAGCTACGATTTCCGGATTTGTGCTGGCGCCGGGTGGTGTAGCCGTAGTCTGCCTGATTCCTTTCGTAAACTGGCTTATGAAGAAAGTTCACGTACGCTTTATAATTGCATGTGGATTTTTTCTTCTGGCAATGGCGATGTTTCAGGCAACGTCACTCTATGCAGAGATTGATCTGGAGCATCTCATATTCTACCGGGTCTGTCAGACAGCAACAATGGCTTTTCTGTTTGTGCCGATTACCACAGTTGCCTATTCCACATTGCCGCGTGAACTTAATGCTGACGCTTCTGCGCTATTCAGTATGACCCGAAATTATATTGGTTCTCTGGCAATCTCTATAGGAACGGCAACTATTATTGAAATACGACAGAGGCATCAGGTCTATGTTGCAGATAATATGACTATCGGGCGGAGCGAATATTCAGCCTATCTTGATCGGGTAAAGGATATCGCAGAAAATTATGGATATTCCAGTGATATGGCTGAGACCTACGGGCGACATCGTCTGTTTAGTGAGTTTACAAGACAAGTGGCATTGCTGGCCTATAACGATGTTTTTTTTCTAATTGGTCTTCTATCGCTTGCAACTATTCCACTTTGTTTCTTTTTGCCTGCTAAGAGGGCAGATACGCCGATAGGCGTACGATCAAAATGATTTTCTGGAATTTTTTATTATCAATACTGATAGCTGAACAAAAATTTTGGCATCGGAGATTCAAAATGCGGATAACCTCGCGAATCGGGATAGTGTTTTCTTCTTGTCTTGTCCTGACATTAACGGGCTGTTTGCATGTTGGTCCGAAATACCAGGCACCAAAAGTGAGTGCTCCTGAGCATTTTGATCATCTGAACTCTAAAAACTCTGGAAGCATAACAAAAGAAAGCGAGATTTATATACAATGGTGGAAGACTTTTAATGATCCTGAACTGACGTCACTGGAAGAACGTCTGGTCACCAGAAATCTATTGCTTCGTCTGGCGCTTGCCAATTTGTCTGAAAGTCGTGCGCAACTTATGCTTGCTGGGGCAGAACGTTTTCCTGCCTTGAGCGCTACTGGTTCTTATCGTCGGGCTCAACGTAGTACAAAACTGATGCAGGAAACATTGCACCGTATTGGTGGTGGTATCGTTCGTGGCACGAGCGGGCAGATGGGTGAACTGGCTAGTGGATTTATTGAGGAGGCAGGGAATACTGCTACGGTCCCCCTGCTCAATCAATGGAGTTCAAGTGTAGACGCTACTTATGAAATTGATCTCTGGGGCCGTGTTGCTCATCAATATCAGGCAGCAAAGGCGGCGTTACAGGCGACGGAGGAGGAGCGGCATGCTGTTCTGATTGCCCAGCAGGCTGATATGGTGCGTGGTTACCTGATGCTGCGTGGCGATCAGCACCGGTTGCTCGTCATGCAGGAAGGTTTGAAGGTCATTCAGAAAATCTCCGATATTGCCAGAGGGCGGTATGAGGGAGGGCTTGTTTCCGAGACGGATTATGAGTCGGCACAGGCGCGCTTGAACGATATGCAAGCCCAGATTGCTGAAATGCGTATAAAGATAGCTCAGGAAGAAAATGCTCTGGCTCTTCTGCTTGGCGCGATGCCGGGGAGTCTGAACGCAGAGTTGGAGAAGAGTTCGACTATTCCAGTTGTTCCTCCCATTGTGCCTGTTGGTCTACCGTCAGAACTTGCCCACAGGCGTCCAGATATCAGGGAGGCTGAAGCGAAACTTCGCTTTGCTGTTGAGGAAACGGGTGAAGCTGTAGCGGATTTTTATCCAAAAGTGACAATTAATGCCGATTTTGGATTCCAGACACTTTCCTTTCGTGATCTGGGTTTCTGGAATGCCAAAGCGTGGAATGTAGGACCATCAATTTCCCTTCCCGTTTTTCAGGGAGGACGATTAAGTGGTCAGCTTGAGTTGAAGAAAAGCGCACAGAAAGCTGCGGCTATTTCATATCAGGCGATTGTTTTGCAGGCTTGGCATGATGTTGATAATGCCTTGGTTGCGTATCACGATGAGCAGACACGTCGGCAAAGACTGCATGACGAGATTACCAATGATCGTCACATTCTGATGTTGGCTGAAAGTCAGTATGGGAGCGGTTTGACGAATTATCTCAATGTACTGAGCACACAAGATCAGCTTTTGACGGCAGAACTGACTCTGGCGGAGAGCGATGAGGCAGTCGCAACAAATCTTGCCCGACTTTACAATGCTCTTGGTGGTGGTTGGGAAGATGTAGAATAATGTATTAATTATCTATATTTACATAATAATTGTATAAATGTATTGTGTTATTTTAAATAATATATGCGTGGAATTGAGTGAGTTCTGATAAAAATGTCTGTCTGCGCATTGTTTTTGCTTGAGGTGGAGGAGTGAGAAGCCGTTGAAAGGGTATCTTTTCTCACCCGAGCAATTTTCTGTTGGCTGAATATGAGGGACAAAATGGCACACAGTGTACAGAATTTCAGATTGTCATATCGAAGTAAAATATCAAAATATTATAACGTATATCTTCATAGCACTTTCGTAATTTTAGTGGGTGTTTTTGTTATAATTTTTTTTGGCTCAAAATTGCATAATGTTCAATGGATCGAAGGCGTGGCGTTTGTCGTCGGCGTGCTGTTTTTTAATGTCTGTGAATATTACATTCATAAAAGTTTTGGTCATAGAAAAAATCCTGTCGCTCTTCTTTTCTATAAAAGACATACAGGTGACCATCACAGTTTTTTCTCTGATGATGAAATGTACTTTGATCAGGCTCAGGACTGGCGGGTTATCCTATTTCCGCCATGGCTTGTTGTTGTTATATCTGTCTTACTTTTAGGGATATGGTCTGCTGCTTCTATCCTAAATCAAAATATGGCGTCTTTATTTTCCATTGCGGTGATGGGCAGCTTTTTATGTTATGAAATTTTCCATGTCTGCGCTCATGTGCCGTCTGGATACTGGTTTACAGAACTTCCCTGGATCAGAATGGTCCGTCGCCTTCATACCATTCATCATAGACGTCATCTTATGGCGGATCGGAATTTTAATATTCTTTTTCCAATGATGGATAAGATTTTGAAAACCATCGTAGAAAAATAGAAATTTTTTGTCAGTGCCTTTTATCGGGCACTGCTTTCTGGTGTCATGAGTATAAAAATACACAAAATATATCTATCTCCGTCATGTGAAATTGAAATATTTCATGTAAACCATCACGAAAATGATGGTTTCTTTCCTGAATTACTCGATTTCATGGATGGCCACGAAACTCGTAGGATAAAATCTCTAATTCATTATAAGGACAAACGATCGTTTGTGATGACGAGATACGCTTTAAAAAATATACTATCAGAAAAGATTGGTATTGATTTTGGTTGTTTTAGTATTATTTCGGAAAATGGAAATAAGCCCGTTATTGATCGGGATTGCGAAATATATTTCAATGTCAGTCATTCTGGTAGCGATGGTGTTATTTGTATATCCAGAAAATATAATGTTGGCATAGATCTGGAGCCTCATTCCTCAGGTGTTTTTTGTTCAGAGTTATCTGATTTTGTTTTCAATAAAAAAGAATATGAGTTTGCCTTGTCTCTGTTGCCGGAAGAAAGAGAAAAATTTTTCCTGAAGTGCTGGACAGCAAAAGAGGCTTACTGCAAGCTTCTGGGATACGGAATTACAGAAAATTTTAGAAATTTCGAGATTGTCCCTAATCAAAGTTCAATGACAACAAGAGATGGTCTCTCGGAAATTCAGTTGTTCTGGACAGATGAAGTGAAAAACCATTGTTTATGCGTCGCTGCCAGACCCGTGTAACAAAAGCAAATTTGACCCGACGCGATACTTTTTTTTCCTTGAAACACAAAAAATGGTGCCGAGATGGAAATCTCTTCTCATGGATGATGGAACAAAGTCCTTCATGCATAAGTTTGTTTTTTCCTGATCGGTCAAAAAATTTTGAAAAATGCGTTTACAGTTCGTGCGGTGACGCAAGACCCGCTTTACCTACCACACTTTCGAACACCAGCATGTCGTGTCCACCACGCATGAAATTCTCACACACCCGCATGCCAATGCCTCCGAGCACCTTGCGGGAGGCAATATTACTGTCTCGGGCGACAGCCACCACACGGGGAAACCCTGCTGCGTGGGCATGGCGGAGCGCCGCCGCCGCCGCTTCCCGGGCAAGACCTCTTCCCGCGGCCCACGGATAGATGGCGAACCTGAGGGCGACGCCACGTTTGTCAGGCCGTTCATGCACGCCGGTAATGCCGATCAGTTTGTCATTCTCGCGAATGGCAAACATGCCCGTACCGTGTTTTGCCCAGAAGGTGATGTCGGACACCATCTCCGCTTCAGCCTGCTGGCGGTTCCGAACGCCGCCAAGCATCATGGCGAATGCGCCGCCATCCGCCTTGAGACGTGCAATGTCCTCCATGTCCCGCCAGGATACTGGCGTCAGTGTGAGGCGGGCTGTGCGGAGGATATGGAGGCTCATGGATGATCTATCAGAAACACCCTGATGTGAGTTTGTAAAACGGAAACCAACACAGTCTCTGAAAACAGGCTCTCGGAAGCTTTTAGAAAAAGCTCAGCCAAAACTTTCTGGTGTTTGAAAGCTGGCCTTGGAGGGAAGCCTTTCCCGGTTACACCGAACCTCGGTAGAAGGTTCTGCTTTTATAGGCAGGACAAGAAGATCGAAAGAAAAGAACTCTGTTCCTTTGTGGAGCACGGGGCCACGCCCCGCAACTCCTCTTCCGGACTCGGGTTTATCGCGCCAGAGGACGATACTTGATGCGGCTCGGCTCAACCGAGGCGTCACCCAGACGACGCTTCTTGTCTTCCTCGTAAGCCTGGAAGTTGCCCTCGAACCATTCGACATGGCTGTCGCCCTCAAAGGCGAGGATATGCGTGGCGAGACGGTCAAGGAACCAGCGATCATGGGAGATGATCACGGCGCAGCCCGGATACTCGGCCAGCGCGTCTTCCAACGCGCGCAGCGTATCGACGTCAAGATCATTGGTTGGTTCGTCAAGCAGGATGACGTTGCTTTCCTTGCGAAGCATCTTCGCAAGGTGGACGCGGTTGCGCTCACCACCGGACAGGATGCCGACTTTCTTCTGCTGGTCCGCACCCTTGAAGTTGAAAGCGCCGACATAGGCACGGGATGCAACCGCACGCTTGCCGAGATAAATGACGTCCGTGCCGCCTGAAATCTCTTCCCAGACGGTCTTGTTGTCGTCGAGACTGTCGCGGGACTGATCAACATAACCGAGTTCGACGGTCTCACCAACGGTCAGCTTGCCGCTGTCCGGCTGCTCCTGTCCGGTGATCATCTTGAACAACGTGGACTTACCCGCGCCGTTCGGTCCGATCACGCCGACGATACCGCCCGGCGGCAGCTTGAAGTTCAGCTTGTCGATCAGCAGATGGTCACCGAAGCCTTTGCACAGGTCTTCGGCCTCGATCACGACATTGCCCAGACGGGGACCCGGTGTGATGACGATGTCCGCCGTGCCTGTGGCCTTTTCATTGCTCTTGGCCAGCAGTTCTTCGTATTTGGTGATACGGGCCTTGCTCTTCGCCTGACGCGCCTTCGGGCTGGAACTGATCCACTCCTGCTCTGCGGCAAGAGCGCGCTGACGGCCGCTCTCCTCCTTCTCTTCCTGCGCCAGACGCTTGCGCTTCTGCTCCAGCCAGGAAGAATAGTTGCCTTCGAACGGATAGCCACGACCACGCTCGACCTCAAGAATCCAGTTGGTCACGTTGTCGAGGAAGTAACGGTCATGGGTGATGACCATGACGGTGCCCTCGTAATCACGCAGGGTCTTTTCGAGCCAGGCCACGCTCTCGGCGTCGAGATGGTTGGTTGGTTCGTCAAGCAGCAGCAGGTCCGGCTTTTCCAGCAGCAGACGGCACAGCGCGACGCGACGGCGCTCACCGCCGGAGAGTTTTTCGACCGGGCTGTCGGCGGGCGGGCAGCGCAGCGCGTCGAGGGCGATTTCCAGCTTGCGATCGAGTTCCCAGCCATCGCCCGCGTCGATCTTCTCCTGAAGATCGGCCTGCTCGGCGAGGAGCGCGGTCATTTCGTCCTCGTCCATCGGTTCGGCGAACCGGGCGGAAATTTCATTGAAACGGTCCACCGCCTTCTTCAGGTCGCCAAAACCCTGCGCCGCGTTCTCGCCAACCGTCAGGTTCGGATCGAGCTTCGGCTCCTGCTCAAGGTAGCCAACCCGCACGCCCTCAGCGGCCCACGCCTCGCCGCCATATTCCTTGTCGATCCCGGCCATGATCTTGAGCAGGGTCGATTTACCGGCGCCGTTGACACCGAGGACACCGATCTTGGCGCCCGGCATGAAAGAGAGCGTGATGCCCTTGAAGACTTCGCGACCGCCCGGATAGGACTTGGTCAGATCCTTCATCACATAGACATATTGATATGGCGCCATGAGACGAAACTCCGTGACAGTAATGGAAGGACCGGACCGAGAGGGCCAGAAGCGGCGAACATCCGACAGGGTAATGACCCCGTCGATGGAGACGCCTGCGCCCGGCAGGACTTGAACCCGCAACCAAGCCGTTATGAGCGGCCCGCTCTAACCAATTGAGCTACGGGCGCGCAGGCGGGTCATCAATTCGCGCAACCCAACCCATTTTGCAAGCGTCCAGTGCAAGGAAATATGCCCGTCTTGGCAAGAAAGCGGCGCAGGGCTACGCTCCGCCCGCAATTTATCCATATGGAGCAGGACGATGGACGTCTCAAAACTTTCTCCCGGCAAGGACGTGCCGAACGACATCAATGTCGTGATCGAGATTCCGCAGGGGTCTTCGGTCAAATATGAGATCGACAAGGAAAGCGGCGCGTTGTTCGTGGACCGTTTCCTGTTTACGCCGATGGCCTACCCGGCAGCCTATGGCTTCATTCCCAACACGCTGGCCGCTGACGGTGATCCGGCCGACGCCATGGTTCTCACGCCGCGCGCTGTGGTTCCGGGCAGCGTGATCCGTGCCCGTCCGATCGGTGTGCTGCTGATGGAGGACGAGGCCGGTCAGGACGAGAAGATCCTGTGCGTGCCGCACGACAAGATCCACCCGCAGTTCTCCAAGGTCGAGAAGATCGAAGACCTGCCCGAGATACTGATTCAGGAAATCGAGCACTTCTTCACGCGCTACAAAGATCTGGAGAAGGGCAAGTGGGTGAAGGTCACGGGTTGGGGCGACAAGGCCCGCGCCGGTGAGATCATCAAGGCGTCTCTTGAGGCTGCAAAGAAGTAAGTGTCTTTGTTCGCTCTAACACACTGTTTATCGAGCCGCTTTATCCGACCAGACGATTCCGTCTGATCGGATGTTGCTCTGGAACCAGTAGAAACACCCTGCTTCCGGTCTGGATGCAGGGTGTTTTTTTGATTGCCGGCTGCCACAGGGGCAGGTCTGGTCGTGACGCGTCTGATGAGGGTGAAGGGGCGGACTGAGTATGGGACGGGGCGGACGGATGCCGGAGGCGGGAAGGACGAGGCGGAACACTGTGTGGGGGACGGTCGTGGGACTGTCGGTTCTGTTGCTGCTTTCAGCCTGTTCGCCTGTTTCCGTCCACCATCTCAGTCTGGTCGATGCTTACAGGGAACGCACCCGGAGCGCGCTGGAGACAGACCGGTTCAGCAACTCGACCTACACGGTCCTGCAACGACAGAACCTGCTTTCGGTCTGGAAAACCCAGCCTGAAAAAGCACTCGCCTCCCTGCGGAAAGCCACACAGGCGGGCTTCTATTCGGAAAATATTTCGGCCCAGATGTTTGCTCTGGCGGAGCTGAACTACCTGCTGGCGCGTCGCCATCATGACCCGGCCCTGTTCATGATGGCGGCTCTCTATGCCTATGCCTATCTGTCGCCCGACGCACCGGAGGCGGAGCGCCCCAGCCCGTATGACGGGCATTTCCGCCAGGCGTGCGATCTCTACATGCTGGCCCTGACAGAGGCGTTCGGCTCTCCGGCCAGAGTGGGAGCGCAGGTCTGGACGCTGCCTGTCGGGCGGCTGGAATTGCAGGCCAACCCGGATGATCTGAACTGGCATGGCCATACCCTGACGGATTTCCGCCCGACAGCCCGTTTTGCCGTCAGTGGACTGAACAACATCTATTCCGAACCCGGGCTGGGAGAGCCGCTCGCCGCGATCCCGCAGATGAACGCGGGGGAGACGAGTTCCTTCCAGATTTCGGATAAAATGCGTGTTCCGGTCAGTCTTTTCATGGAGATCGATCATTCAAGGGAACAGGTTCTGTCGGATCATATGTCCGGCCGGCTGGTTCTGACGGCCAGTGACAACGCCATGGAGCATCAGGAGGACAGACATCAGGTTCCGTTGCAGTATGACCCCAGCACCGCCCGCGCCATCAGCCTGAGTGAATCCGTCGACTGGTCTGCCGAATATACCGGTTTTCTGAATGGTCGTTATTTCGACGACCATAAACGGCTTCAGCTTGCCGCGATCGAACCGCATAGAAAGGGCCGCATGCCGGTTGTGCTGGTTCATGGCACAGCGTCCAGCGCCGGGCGCTGGGCCGACATGATCAATGATCTGCTGGCGGACCGGGATATCCGCAAACATTTTGAATTCTGGCTTTTCTCCTACAGCACAGGCAATCCCATCCCGTATTCGGCCATGCAGCTCAGGGAGTCGTTGCAGGAAGCCATCCATAACCTTGGCGGCGTGGAGGCGGACCCGGCGCTGGGGCACGTCACGCTGATTGGCCACAGTCAGGGTGGCCTTCTCTCCAAGATGCTGGTGATCAATACCGGAAACCGGCTCTGGGACGGGATGGTTTCCGTGCCGCTCGACAGTCTGGATCTGACGCCGAAGACAAGAGACCTGTTGCAGGAAGCGCTTTTTCCATCCGCCATGCCGGAGGTGAAGAATGTCGTTTTCATATCGACCCCGCAGCACGGCAGCTATCTGGCCACGCTCTCCCTGTCACGGTTTCTGGGAAGAATGATAACACTCCCTTTCACTGTCACACATATTCTGAATCAGCTTGTTCAGGCCGATGGAGCGCTGCGTCTGGATATGAGCCCTTGGAGAGTGGCCAGTGTGTATGGCATGTCTCCGCAGAGTCGTTTCATCAGGTCAATATCGGCCATTGAGGTGTCGCCGGATGTCGAGGCGCATTCCATCATCCCTGTGACAGGAGACGCTCCGTCACCGACCGCCAGCGACGGTGTCGTGGATTATGAAAGCGCTCACGTCCCCTACGTCAATTCCGAACTGGTTGTGAAACATTCCGAGCATTCCACACAGTCCAACCCGGTGACGATTGCGGAGGTCCGCCGCATTCTGTTCCAGCAGATTGTGGAAACATCCAGCGACAGGCCGCCTGCGGGCGATATGGCGAAAAGGAACATCGTGCGGATCGGAGGCGAGTATGTGCCGACTGAAAGAAGCTGGAAATAATGCGGGGGAAAGCCGGACGATGGTTCTGTTCTCTGGCCTGCGGCGTGATGCTGCCGTTCACAGCGGCGGCGTTCTGGTATTCGACCATTCTGCCTGACTGGCTGCGGATCGGTCTCGCCCTTCTGTTTCCAGCATTTTTTTTGGTGTGTCTGCTATGGGGTGGAAAAATCCGTCTGACTGGCTGCGCCATTCTCATGGCCGGTTTCTGGGGATGGTATCTGACCGACCCGCCCCGTAATGATCGGATCTGGGCGGGGGAATATGCTGTTCCGGCAGATGCGCGGGTTGACGGGACCATCGCGCATGTCAGTCATATCCGGAACTTTACCTATAAAACCGAGACCGATTACAAGTCGGCCTATTATGACGCTGACTATGATCTCGATAGACTGTCGGGGATGGATCTGGTCACCTCCTACTGGGCGGGCGACGCCATTGCCCATGTTTTCCTGTCATTTTCCTTCAGTGACGGACGGCATCTCGCCATTTCGATCGAGACCAGACGGCAGAAGCGCTTTTCCTATTCCACGATTGCCGGATTCTTTCATCATTACGAACTGTTCTATGTGACGGCCGATGAGCGTGACCTGATCGGCGTCAGGACCGATATCCGTAAAGAGCGTGTCTATCTCTATCATCTGCAATTGGCCCCGGCGACGGAACGGAGGCTGTTTCTCAGTTATCTCGCCGAGATTCACGCTCTGAACACGCAGCCCCGATGGTACAATACGCTGACAGACAACTGCACGACCGGCATCCTGCAACGCGCCGACGCACGCTGGCGCTATCGTCTGGACTGGCGGGTGCTGCTCAGCGGCTATACTGCTTCTCTGGCCTATGATCTCGGCTTTCTGGATCACAGGGACAATTTCGCAACCCTTCAAAATATGAGCCTTATCCGCAGACCGGAAGGCTCCCGTCCGGATGCGGATTACTCTCGTGAAATCTGGGAGAACAGGCCGTAGAGCCTGGGCCGGCGTCTTCGGTGAAAGCAGCTTCCGGTTGCTGCAAGGTTGGTCGCGCGGAGTTTTTTACTATGCGCCCTCTGTTTTTTCAGTCAGAGACAGTGAGCAAATTTACAAAATTTTCCGGCGGATGCCGGGATACGCTCTGGAGTGTCTTATGGGTGATCTTCAGCCCACTTACCGAAAATCCGGCCTGCTCAGCGGCTGGCGCGTTCTGGTCGCATTGCTCTGTCTGCTCATTGGAGCCGGTCTTGCCGCAGGAGGATTCAACCTCGTCATGCTGGGCGGCTCGCTGTACTATCTGTTCGCGGGTCTCGGTTATATCGTTCTCGCCATTCTGCTGGTCCTGAAACAGAGGGTTGCCCTGCCTTTTTCGGTTGGCGTGTTTGCCGCGACCATCCTCTGGGCGCTGTTCGATACACCGGAATTCGGATACTGGGCGCTCCTGCCGCGCCTTGTCGTTCCGGCTGTTCTGTTCGTCCTCAGTCTCTGGGCTGCCGCCACGCTTCAGTCTGTCGCACCGAAGACCCGCAGGTGGAGCGTGCTGGGCGGACTGGCGCTCACATGCTGCCTGCTGATCACTCTGCTGGAGGCCTTCACGCCTCACGGCGCGATCCACAACGATACGGGCTTCAGCAAACAGCCGCCTCTCGCCGTCGCGAAAGAGGATGTGCCAGAGGACTGGCAGTATTTCGCCCGCAACGAGCATGGCACACGGTATGTGCCCTACAGCCAGATCACACCGGAGAATGTCGGTCGTCTTCAGGTCGCGTGGGTCTATCACACGGGCCGCCGCATGGCTGGCGCTGGTGCCGGCGTCGATGAAAATACGCCGCAGCAGATCGGCAATGTGCTCTATTCCTGCACGCCGGAAGATCTGGTCACCGCCATTGATGGCGATACCGGCAAGGCGCTCTGGAAGTTCGATCCGCAGGCGCATTCGGCCGAGCATGTTTCCTGCCGTGGCGTTGGGTACTATGACATCGACAAGGACCAGACATTGTCCGTCGAGGACAGGGCTGCTGATCCGGATGCACCCTGCCGCCAGACCATCATCGTCAACACAATCGACGCCCGTCTGATCGGACTGGATGCTCACACCGGCGCGCTGTGCCCTAAGTTTGGTGAAAACGGCATTGTCGATCTGAAGCCGCGCATGGGGCCGGTGGAAAACGGCAAGCGCTACCATCCCACGGGTATCCCCGTGATGATGGGGCATACGGCGGTCATCGGCGGCTGGGTGCGTGACATCGTGCACGGCGAACCTTCCGGCGTGGTCCGTGCTTATGATGTCCGCACCGGCGCGCTCGCATGGGCCTGGGATGTCGGTGATCCGGACAACGCCAACGCAGCGGATCAGGGCAAGACCTACACGCTGGAAACACCCAACGTGTGGACCATTCCGACCTACGACCACGCGCTGAATCTGGTCTATCTGCCGACTGGTAACGGTCCGCCGGACTACTGGGGTGGCGACCGTGACGCGGTGAAAGAGAAGTTCGGCGCAGCCATCGTCGCCGTCGACGCCTCGACAGGTCAGACGAAATGGGTTTTCCAGACCGTGCATCACGATGTCTGGGACTATGACCTTCCTTCGCAGCCGGTTCTGTTCGATATGACGAACAAGCAGGGCGAGAGTGTTCCGGCCCTGATCCAGACGACCAAGACGGGCAACATCTTTGTCGTGGACCGTCGTACGGGCCAGCCGGTGACGGAGGTGATCGAAAAGCAGGTGGCCACGCAACCGGCGGCGGAAAGCGAGCATCTCTCACCGACGCAGCCTTTCTCCGTGGGGATGCCTGACATCGGCGCAAAGCCGCTGACGGAACGCTCCATGTGGGGCGTCAGCACGTTCGACCAGCTTTACTGTCGCATCATGTTCCGCAATTCGATCTATGAAGGCGCTTTCACGCCTCCCGGCGAGAAACCCTACATTGAATATCCGAGCCTGCTTGGCGGCATGAACTGGGGCGGCATTTCCATCGACGAAGCCCGTGGTCTGATGTTCGTCAATGACATGCGTATGCCGTTGCGCATGATGCTGGTGAACAAAAAGAACGCCTCGCACTACAGGATTTCGATGGACGAGGTTCCGGGCTTCATGGGCACGCTGCGTCCGCAGGTGGCGGGCCCCTATCAGGGTGTCCGTATCGACATCCTGCAATCACCACTGGCTGTCCCCTGCAACACACCCCCTTTCGGCACGATGAACGCCATTGATCTGCGTAGTAGGAAACTGCTGTGGCAGGTGCCGCTTGGCACGGTGAAGGACACCGGCCCGATGGGGCTGAAGACGCATATGGACGTGCCGCTGGGTCTGCCGACGCTTGGCGGTCCGACTTCGACGGCATCTGGTCTCGTGTTCTTTGCTGGCACACAGGATTACTACCTGCGAGCCCTGAACTCGCTGACGGGTGAGGAAGTGTGGAAGGCCCGTCTGCCTGCGGGCGCTCCAGCGGCTCCGCTGGTGTTTCGTTCTCCGAAAACCGGCAAGGAATATGTCGTGATTTCCGCAGGTGGGATGAGTCACTCACCTGACGTCAGCGATGAGATCATCGCCTACACGCTGCCGGATGAGGTGGCGGCTCACTGACAGGTCAGGGTTTCCGGGAAGAGTTTCCCGGAAATCTTGCGAACACATCGCCTTTTTGAAGAATGGCGATGTGCTCTCAAGAGGCCTGTATAGTGTCCGGTCGAGAGGTTCCGGACTTAATCGCCTGCGTCGCGACGATACGCACGCAAGTCCATATCGACATCCCGACCCCGCCTTCCCGAAAGCCGGAACTGGATCGCTCGGAAGAGTGGTTGCGAAATCGATTTCCGCCACACTTTCTTCAGGGACTCTTTCGGTTGAGGTGGTTATGGCGAGTGAAGCGCTACCACGTCATACCGGGGAAAGCAGACGTAATCCCCTCTCCTTAAATCCCGCTTCCAGCTCATATTGCTGACAGTCTTGTGTCCGCCATGATGACGGGATTTCCGTCCCTGACATCTGTGCAGGATTGTCTGAAACGGCATAAGAACAATCAGCCTTTGAAAAATTCTGCATATCTTTCAGGCTTGAAACCGATGAGCAGCGTCGCTGCCTCCAGAACAGGACGGCGGATCATGGAGGGATTGTCTGTCATGAGCTGGATCGCTTTTTCCTCGGTCAGATCAGTCTTGTCCGCCTCGGGGAGCTTCCGGAATGTCGTGCCGGAGCGGTTGATCAGTTCGGCCCAACCCACTTCCCTGACCCAGCCGAGCAGTCGGGCGCGGTCCACGCCTTCCTTCTTGTAATCATGAAATATGTAGGCAATGCCATGGGCGTCGAGCCAGACCATGGCCTTTTTCATTGTGTCACATGATTTGATTCCGTAAATCGCAACGCTCATCGTTCTGTATCCTTGAAATTTCAATATGAAATTTAAGGTCTAAAAAGAATTTGTAAATTGTCTGCGGAATCAAGGGCGTTCTGCGTCAGGAGGCATGAAGCTTCTGTCGCAGTTCCCGGACTTCTGTCGTAAGATGGGAGATCAGGAAGTCTTTCGTGCTGTTCCGCACAAATCGCTCATAGGCAGGAGCGGCAGTCGTATAACCATTCCACTCTCCTCCACATAAAGGGTCCGTGAGGAGAGCCTTGAAGCCTGTGGCAACGGCTTCATCATATGGTGGGGGGGCGTAACCGAAAAGCGCGTAGTCCCGCCGATAAAATCTCATGAGAAGAGATTTCATCTTTTCCTCGACGTCAGCGGAAAGATTATCCGTGTCTGATGCAGGCATGGCGGGCAGGGTATCGACTGCCTTGAAAAAATCATCACTCATGCCGCAGAGCATTCCCACGGCTCTCAGGTCTTCGGGCAGGGATTCTGTGCGTACGACAAAATCGGCGTATCTCTTGTTGCCGATATGTGTGAAGCGGCATTGAGGGATGAAGTGAATGTAGCGCGGATCATACGAAATCCGCACTTCATCGAGTTCTTCCAGAACCTGTAGCATGTTTCTTTTTCTGTGCTGTTTCATATGCTCCTTCAGGGAACTGACAAATCGTGACCAGGGATCACGAACAACAGCGATGACCGTATAGGAGCGGATCTGGCGCCATTCTTCTGTCTGGCGCAGGATATGGAGTGGTATATGGGCCTGATCCACCCATTCTCCTGCTGGACGGAGCCAGGCCCAGTCCCACCATGGACCTGTAGAGGCGATGGCTGAAAATGCTTTCCGCAGGGCTTTCCCGCCACATTTCGGCGTGTGGAGAATCAGGGTTCTGTCATTTTCGAGCAGGATCATCGTACACTCCTCCTGATCTATCGATACGTTATGGTTTCTGCTTGTCACGAGTGGATGATTGTCGATTTTGTATTCTCGTTTCTGGAGATACAGAGAGAGGGAAAACAGCAGAAAGCGTCTATTGTCTCGTAGTGATGACACATGACGTGGTCGAGCGACGTATTGTGCAGCGTTTCATTGGTTCTGCGATACCAGTATTCGGCATTCTGGAGTGGCAGACAGAGATCAAGGAGGCGGCGTGCTCCTCTGGGGGAGAGGGCGTATCCACAAATCCCCAGAGCCTTGAACAGTTTGAAGGGCGAAGCATTGATGGGCTGGCTGCGGTAACGCTCCACGCCGAGACGCATCAGCGTCTGGTTGAAGTTTGCGACGCAATAGGTAACGCCGGACAGAAGCTCGAAGACGAGATTCACATCGTAATTATAGCCCCAGAGAACGATGTCCCATTCATTTCCAAGGGATTCTATAATCCTGCCGGATTCTGCCGGAAAATTGCCGCTCAGGATGGCGTCATCCTCAAAAATCGAGACTGCCTGATCATTTTCCACGACAGCATTCCACAGCAGGATGTGGGAAAGCGCCGAGCCGATGGCGCCCCGGCTGTAGCAGAGGTCGGGCGCGATCAGGCCTGCCGACTGAAGTTCCTGCATGTCGAGTGTCTGCCCGTCGATCGCGCTGAAACGCCCGATCTCCGCAATGGAGCCGTTCATCTGACAGAAGCTGTCATAACGCTCCACGTCACAGTCGCGATTGATCACCAGAAGCTTCATATGCCGACGCACCCGAAATTTTCTTCAGGGTCGAGCCTATGGAGAGATATTAAAGGCTCTCCTAAAGATAAGGAGAACATTACAATTCGTTTCAAAACATGATGAATTGATGACTTCCTGTTTCGATCCGAGATCGCGCAGGAAAAGTTTTTCTTTCTTGCAAATCAGAACTGAAGGAAGCGTGCCGCCTTTGCGGGATTTGGAGTGGAGCCCTGATATCAGCGGCCCTTCTGCTTTACTCTTCCTGCCGGGGAGATTGACGGGACGCTGCCTCGAACCCCCCTCAAAGACGGCGCTTTTGGCAACCGTTTGTTATCAATAAATCGGGGTGAAGGGGCCTGTGGTCCCTGCCGGATGCGGGCAGCGCCGCACCGACCCCAGCAAAGGTCAGTCAGTGATGCTGAGCGTATGAGACTGCGCCACTCTCACATACGGAAAGACCAATAAAAAAGGAGGGCATGAAGCCCTCCCTCCCGACGTCATTGAAATTCTGAAAAATCAGAAACCGGCTGGCAGCTTGCCACCGTTTTCCGCCAGCTTCTGACGGACTTCCTTGATCAGCCACACGTTCATCGTGGCGGAATCATTCTGGTCGCCAGAATATTTCAGTTCCGTCGCCAGTTGCTTGCGGGCTTCGAGAGAGCTGTCGAGGCCGAGCAGCTTGAGAAGATCGACGATCGACTCTTTCCAGTTCAGCGGCTGGCCGGATTTGGCTGCCAGCGCTGTCAGGACTGCGTCGACATCCACCGGAGCCGCGGAGGCTGCGGCTGGAGCGGCTGCGGACGCGGCAGAGGTCGGGGCAGAAGCAGCATCAGGCGTTGCGGCTTCAGCGTGGCCAAAAATGGCAGAGACGATTTTACCGAAAATGCTCATGAGAGAACTCCCTCTCCGGGTTACACGCACCATACGTCACGGCTCCCGCCTGTCGGCGGGAACCACTCAGGCCAATCAGTAACGGTATTCTTCGTGCTTGAAGGGACCGTTGACCGGCACACCGATATAATCGGCCTGCACCTGACTTAGTTTCGAAAGATGCGCGCCAACTTTGGCCAAATGAAGGGCGGCGACCTTTTCGTCGAGCTTTTTCGGCAGCGTGTAGACCTTCGCCTCATACTGACCGGGCTTCGCCGTCCAGAGTTCGATCTGGGCGAGCGTCTGGTTGGTGAAGGAGGCCGACATCACGAAGGACGGATGACCCGTGGCGTTGCCGAGGTTCACCAGACGGCCTTCTGACAGCAGGATCAGGCTCTTGCCGTCGGAGAAGATGACCTCGTCCACCTGCGGCTTGATGTTGTCCCACTTGAAGTTGCGCAGCGCGCCGACTTCGATCTCGGAGTCAAAGTGGCCGATGTTGCAGACGATGGCGCGGTGCTTCATCTCGCGCATGTGCTCCAGACGGATCACGCCCTCGTTGCCCGTCGCCGTCACGAAGATGTCGCCACGCGGAGCGGCGTCTTCCATCGTCACAACCTCGTAGCCTTCCATCGCGGCCTGTAGGGCGCAGATCGGATCGATTTCGGTCACGAGCACGCGGCAGCCGGCGTTGCGTAGGGACGCGGCGGAGCCCTTGCCCACGTCGCCGTAACCGGCAACCACGGCAACCTTGCCGGCCATCATCACGTCGGTTCCACGACGGATCGCGTCGACGAGGCTCTCGCGGCAGCCATACAGGTTGTCGAACTTGGACTTGGTCACGCTGTCATTGACGTTGATCGCCGGAACCTTGAGCGTGCCTTCCTTCGCCATCTTCCACAGACGGTGAACGCCGGTGGTCGTCTCTTCGGACAGGCCGCGCACGTCCTTCAGCAGTTCAGGGAACCTGTCATGCATCATGACGGTCAGATCGCCGCCATCATCAAGGATCATGTTCGGCGTCCAGCCGTCCGGTCCCGTGATGGTCTGCTCGATGCACCAGTCGAACTCCTCTTCGTTCAGGCCCTTCCAGGCGAAAACGGGGATGTTCGCGGCAGCGATCGCGGCGGCGGCATGATCCTGCGTCGAGAAGATGTTGCAGGACGACCAGCGGACGGTCGCGCCGAGAGCGGTCAGCGTCTCGATCAGCACGGCGGTCTGGATCGTCATATGCAGGCAGCCGGCAATGCGGGCGCCCTTGAGCGGCTGGCTCGCGCCATGCTCTTCACGCAGCGCCATCAGGCCGGGCATTTCGTCCTCGGCCAGAGAGATTTCCTTGCGGCCCCATTCTGCGAGGGAAATGTCCTTGACCTTGTAGTCGGTGAATTCTGCGCTCATGTGACGTCCTGTTCAAAGGGAAAGCTGGCTCCCTATACAGGTTGAATGGCTGTCTTGCCACCCGGAGCGCACGCATGGACCGTATTGCGGGCCGATTGGCTGTTGCGCAATGCGGCAGGATTACGGACATTCACCTCATGTGGAATGAACCCTACCTTGAAACATGCTGCCGGTCGGCGCTGCATCGCCTCAGTCTCTCCGGCAGGCATGGGCGGCCTCACGGGCTGAAAGATGAGCCCTGCCTTGAACGGCTGACGCGCAAGGGACTGGCCTGTGTTGCGGAGGACGGGTGTTTTCACATCACGCAGGAGGGTGAGGCGCGTCACCGCTCCGAGATTCTGAAACAGGCATGAGCGACGGACGGTCAGAGCGTGTATGGGACGCCATTGACCGGCTCGCGATGGAGAAGGGCCTTACGCCTTCCGGGCTGGCGCGTGCCGCCGGACTGGACTCCACGGCGCTCAATCCATCGAAGCGCCGTACGGCTGACGGGCGGGTGCGCCTGCCCCGGATGGAGACCATGCTGGATCTGCTGCGGGCCGCCAACGTATCGTGGCGTGAGTTCGCAGGCTCTCTGGATGGCGAGGGGCATCCGGGGCAGGGGGAGCCGGAGCGCGGGCTGTCTGTCGGGCGGATACGGGTTGCCGCCTTTTCCCGGCTTGGGTCGGCTGAACTGTTCGATCGCGCCCATCTCCCCGTTCCGCATCTCTGGGCGGAAACAGACTCTCCATTTGCTGACGCCGGGTCGCATGACTACGCCATCCGGCTGGACAGCGCAGACTATGAGCCGTCTTTCCGGCAGGGCAGTCTGCTGCTGGTCACGCCAGCGAGCCTGATTCACAAGGGGGATCGGGTGTTGTGCCGTGCACAGGCGCCACTCATAGCCATTGCGGAGCAGAACGGAGAAGCCGGGTGGACGGTAACGACCTTCGGCGGGGAGTGTCTCACCATCCCGGTGGATTCAGTGTCTCCGGTTCACAGAGTGACCGCCGCCACCTTGTGAAAAGCGTTATGGTTCTGTCTTTGTCAGGGGCGGTTTCAGGGGGCTGCTTCTGAAGCCTTGATGAGTGCTGGCTTTTTGCAAAAGCCAGTCTCTCAAAATTTCATTCCCGTTGGTTACCGTCACTCTTCATTGATCAGCGACACACCAAGACCGCCAAGCGCATCCCAGTAGCCGGGATAGGTCTTCCCAACGCAGGCGGGGTCCAGAATGGTGATGCCGTCGATCTTCAGTCCTGCGAGCGCGAACGCCATGGCGATCCGGTGGTCGGAATAGGTTTCGATCCGCGCTGGAAGTAACTGACCCGGCAGGGAGGGGTCACTGTTTACAACCAGATCGTCGCCCTCTTCCCGGGCCAGCCCTGAACGGATGCGGTTCAGTTCTGTGGAAAGCGCGGCGATGCGGTCACATTCCTTGACCCGCAGATTGCGGATGCCGACGAAGCGTACGGGCGTGGCGTTGAACGCGGCCAGCACGGCGAGGGTCGGGACGGCGTCCTGCATCTGCGAGCCGTCGATTTCAGCGGGCATATGCGGGAAAAGCGATATCATGCCGAAAGCTTTCGCATCCGGCTGAGAGAAGGATTCCGGCGCCAGCCCGACATCGATTTTTCCGCCTGTCAGGGCGGCGGCGGCCCAGAGATAGGTCGCGGCGGAGGCGTCTGGCTCAATCCGGAAATCAGTCGCCCTGTAAGGTGACGGCGTGACATGCCAGCTCATCTCGCCACGCTGTTCGACCTTGCCGCCGAAGGCTTTCATGGCGGCGACAGTGAGATCGACATAACCCCGCGCGTCGAGACTGCTTCCTTCCAGCACAACGTCCGTGGGAGCGTCGGCCCGTCCGGCAGCCATCAGGATCGCCGAGATATACTGGCTGGAAAGGCCGGCATCGATCGTGACCTGTCCGCCTGCAAGATGTCCCGTGCCTTCGACCGTGATCGGAGGGCAGCCGGTCGGAGCGGAAAGGGTGACGCCCAGAGAGGACAGCGCCGTGATCAGCGGCGCGATCGGACGTTTCTGCATGTGGGCGTTGCCGTCCAGAATGACCGTGCCCTTCACATAGGGCGCTGTGGCCGTCAGGAAACGGACTGCTGTTCCGGCATTGCCGAGGAACAGGGGGGCGGAGGGAGCCGCGAACGTGCCGTTTCCCTTCACGATAAAGCTGGTGTCCGTCGGCTCATCGACGCTGATTCCCATCAGACGCAGCGCCGTCGCCATGTAGAGTGTGTCGTCGCTTTTGAGAGCGCCCGTCAGATGGCTCTCCCCATCGGCCAACGCTGCGAGCAGCAGCGCGCGGTTGGTGATGGATTTCGACCCCGGCAACTCGATCTGGCCATTCAACGGGCCTGCGGATGGAACGATGCGGAGTGCGGAAACGGCGACCATGAGACCTCTGCCCTGTAGCTGATAGCAGTATCTAACACACAAGGGCCGTTCTGTCTGATGGGGTCGTAAAATGCGTGGGAAACAGGGGAGATGTGATCAGTGTGAGCGCTGACTGAAAAGCGCTCAAATGGTGTTTTTTGAGAATTTCAGAAAGGACGATGAAGATTTCATGACAGCGGTTTCTGTGGGATGACTTTTATGTGGGTTCTGCCGCACCCGACAATCAACGGTTTCCAAAGGCGAGCCTTTGGCGGGGTCCGGGGCAGCGTCCCGCATCTCGCCGACAGGAGGCGACAACCCACAGGAGCGGTTGGCGCCAGACGGCATGACATGGTTCTGGTGTCAGGAAGCGTCCTGACACCAGAAAATATCCGGCAAGCTCAGCCCTCTTCGCCTTCGTCGGGGCCATCCATCATGGCTTCGGCGACCACACCGGCCTGCTCGCGGATGCGATGTTCGATGGCGTGCGCCATCTCCGGATGTTCACGCAGGAAGTTTTTGGCGTTCTCGCGCCCCTGACCAACCCGCTGGCTGTCATAGGAGAACCACGCGCCGGACTTCTCGACCACACCGGCCTTTACGCCGAGGTCGATCAGTTCGCCCATCTTGCTGATGCCCTCGCCATACATGATGTCGAACTCCACCTGCCGGAACGGAGGGGCCATCTTGTTCTTGACCACTTTCACGCGGGTCTGGTTGCCGACAACCTCATCCTTGTCCTTGATGGACCCGATACGGCGGATATCCAGACGCACGGAGGCGTAGAATTTCAGGGCGTTACCGCCTGTCGTTGTTTCCGGATTGCCGAACATCACGCCAATCTTCAGACGGATCTGGTTCAGGAAAACCAGCAGCGTGTTGGAGCGAGAGACCGTGCCGGTCAGCTTGCGGAGCGCCTGACTCATCAGGCGGGCATGAAGACCGACATGGCTGTCGCCCATATCGCCTTCCAGCTCCGCGCGCGGCACAAGAGCCGCGACACTGTCCACCACCAGCACGTCAACAGCGCCGGAACGGACAAGCGTATCGGCAATCTCAAGCGCCTGTTCACCGGCATCCGGCTGACTGATCAGCAGATTGTCCACATCCACGCCCAGCTTGCGGGCGTAGCCGGGATCAAGAGCATGCTCGGCGTCGATAAAAGCGCAGGTGCCGCCTTTTTTCTGGGCTTCGGCGATGATGTGCAGCGCCAGTGTCGTCTTGCCCGAGCTTTCCGGGCCGTAAATCTCGACAATACGTCCACGCGGCATACCGCCGATACCCAGCGCGATATCAAGCCCGAGCGAGCCGGTCGAGATCGCATCCGCTTCCTCTTTCGGACGCTGCCCGAGGCGCATGATCGACCCTTTGCCGAAAGCACGCTCAATCTGGCTCAGCGCCCCTTCAAGGGCCTTCGTCTTGTCCATGTCCATTCCTCGAAACCCGTTTCCACCTGTTGTTCCCCCCATCAAGGCGAACAGCGATGGCTCGTCAGGTGTAAAAACCGCACTGATTGACGAGTCTGTCACAAGCCTGACCCTTCCCGCAACGTGCGGCATCGGGAATTATCCCTGTTCCGCATATGTTCCAGAAACTGTTCCTTATGGCGCTTCTGCTCTAAAATCGCAGTTTCTCCACAAAAGCACTTTGTTAAGGATTTGTTCGCGTTTGTTCTTTTTTGGAACAAAAAAAGAACAAACGCAAGGGAAATCTGGGACTCGGGACTCTTTCGTGTGTACGGCAATCGGAGCGGATCAAAATTGAGATTTGATTATTACTGATGTCGTAAGAGGGACAGGGACTGCCGGGCAGGCTGAGAGCCGATGCCGTGTGTCATCAGAAGAAGGTATTCGTGCCAATGAACAGAAAACTGGCCTGCGTTTTGGGGGGACTGCTCTGTTCCACATGGCTGACGGCCCTGAATGCTGGTAACGCCGCTTCCGTTTCCGGCTCGGCGCCTTCCGTCAGGAAGTCAGATGCTCCCGTCGACGCCGATAGTGCCGCTGCTGAAAACGCATGGCGAGCGCAGGATTTTAATCAGGCCGCCATCCTGTACGGCAGGGCGGCGGAAAAAGCGGCCGTTCAGGGAAATGGCAAGAGTCCCGATTATTCCATGCGGCAGATAGGTGCCTTGCTCGTGCAGGATGCGCTTACGCCGGATATCAATATCTTGCTTCATGTCGTGTCGATTTTTCAGAATGAGATGTCGCATGTTTCGCGGGAGAATAATCCCGAACAGTGGGCTGTGATGCAGTTTCATCTGGCTCAGGTTCTGATCACAATCAGTCACAGGGAAATCGGATTGGCGTCTCTGGAGCAGGCGCTGGCGATCACCCGGACGGCTTTGCGTTCCCTGTCACGGAAGCAGTCTCCGTCCGCATGGGCCGAAGGCGTCAGGACCGAAGCGAATGCGCTTTGGTTCAAGGGAAATAAAACGGGAAATCCTCTGTTTCTTCAGTTGGCATTATCCAGCCTGGAGTCTGTCCAGACTGAGATGAAATGTGAAAGGTCGCCAGCCTTATGGGCTGTAACTGAACTTTTCCGCAGCACTACGCTCGCCCACATGGCAGTATTTGAATCCCGGACGGACCTTCTGAAGGAGGCGGAAAAATCCGCCCGGGTAGCTTCGAATATCCTGAAGGTCTTCGATAGTCCTCCCTATCAGGCGGCGATATGGAGTGCTTTCGGTTCTATCGCGATGCTTCAGGGAGAATTTGAAACCGGAACATCAGCCTTCCGGCGTGCCATTACCGATTTTCAGGCGGTTACCGCCATCTACACACAGACTCACATGCCGAGAGAGTGGGCTGAAACACAGTCAGCGAGGGTTTCCAGTCTGCTGCATATATTCTGGAGAAATGATGATCCTGTGACGATTGGACAGGCTCAGGAGGCGCTTCACGCTGTCGCTGCCCTGTTTACGCCTCAGAAAAATCCGCGCTCATGGGCAGTAAGTCAGATTTTTCAGTCTTATGTCCTCATCGAAAAGGGGCGCCTGACTGCGGACCGGAAACTGCTGGATCAGGCCATTGCCATACAGCACACCGTGCTTTCTGCTGTTTCCCCAGAAGCGGAACCTGCTCTCTGGCATTACGGACAGACTAGTCTTGCACGGGCTCTGTATGAATTGGCGAAACTGGACAGGGACAGTCTGACACTCAACAAAGCCGAGCAGGCAGTAAAGCTGGCATTGGATACAAAATCTGATGGAATGGTTCAGGATGTTCATGGGTATGAGCAGCAGTTTCTTGGACGGATTCTTCTGGAAAAAAGCAGATACGAGAAAGGTGTGGACAGTCTGGGACAGGCGATCACGGCGGAAAAAGCGTCTCTGGTGGATTTTTCAGGGAAAAAATTTTCTTTCGACTGGATTTCTTCACAACAGGTGCTTGCGACCATCCTGTCGGAGATGACGGCCCGCACCGGGCAGGCAAGGTATGCGCGGCAGGCTGTGGCTCTGTTCGATCTCTGCCTGAAGAAGACGCAGCAGGCATGGCCGGAAGCCAGAAGACGGGCGCTGGAGGAAGAACGTCTGGTGGCCGTCCAAAGGGTTCACGCTGCCCTGTGAGGGCTCTGAGCACTGAATGGGTCATCGGAGAGAGCATAATTTCCTTCTGACGACTGGCACAGGACGGCCAAATTCCGTAAATGCTGGCCGTATGGACGACCGTACCGCCGATTTCGATTTTCATCTTCCCGAGAGCGCGATCGCGCAGCATCCGGCGCGACCGCGCGAAAGCGCCCGCCTGCTGGACGTGCCTGCCGACCCAGTCACGCCGTTCATCGACCGGCATGTATCCGATCTGCCCGGCCTGCTGAGGGGTGGCGACCTGCTGGTGGCGAACGATACGGCGGTTATCCCGGCGCAGTTGCACGCCTTGCGTGGCGAGGCAAAGATCGGCGTCACGCTTGATCAGCATCAGGCGGACGGGTCGTGGAGCGCGCTGATCCGAAACGCCAAGCGGCTCAGGCTCGGCGACACGCTGGCCTTTCCCGGCACGGACGATACGGCCGAGGTGGCCACGCTCGACGGACAGGGCGGCGCAACCCTGCGTTTTAGTGCGGAAGGCGATGCGTTCGACGCGTTCCTCCAGACCGCCGGAGCGCTGGCGCTGCCGCCTTATATCGCCCGTCCACAAGGCCCGACCGCCGAGGATCAGAGTGACTACCGCACCATCTTCGCCGAGCATCGCGGCGCGGTGGCGGCTCCCACGGCAGGGCTGCATTTCACGCCCGACCTGTTGCGTCGCATCGACGAGGCTGGTGTCGGGCGCGAGACGCTGACGCTGCATGTGGGCGCAGGCACGTTTCTACCGGTGCGGGCTGAGACGCTGTCCGGCCATCGGATGCACGCCGAGCGCGGTATCATCACGCAGGAAACGGCGGACCGCATCAATGCGGTGAAGGCGCGTGGCGGTCGGATTGTCGCGGTCGGCACGACGACCTTGCGATTACTGGAAAGTTCGGTGTCGGAGGAGGGGCGCGTGATGCCGTTCGATGGAGATACGTCGATCTTCATTCATCCCGGTTTCAGGTTTCGCGCCGTTGATATGCTGATGACCAACTTTCACCTGCCGCGCTCGACACTCTTTATGCTGGTCTGCGCTTTTGCGGGGACGGAGCGGATGAAGGCTGCGTATCAGCACGCGCTCCGCGACGGCTACCGTTTCTATTCCTATGGCGACGCCTGCTTGCTGCGTCGGGCAGAAACTCCATGATGTTCCAAATGGTTTCCAAAGGTACAGCCTTTGGCGGGTCAAGGGCAGCGCCCTTGCTATCTTATCGGGGCTTTGCCCCGCACCCCACCAAAGGCTCGCCTTTGGAAACCATTTTTAACCAATCAAGGTGCAGGAAGCCGAGCTTCCTGCCGGGTTATGGGGTAGAGCCCCATAACATCACGACAAGAGGCCGAACATCATGAGCAGCACCTTCCGCTGGATATGCGAGTCCACCGACGGGCAGGCCCGTGCCGGCACGCTGCACACGGCGCACGGCCCAGTTCAGACGCCGACCTTCATGCCCGTCGGCACGGCTGGCACGGTGAAGGCCATGACCATGGACGCCGTGCGCTCGACAGGGGCAGGGATCGTGCTGGGGAACACCTATCACCTGATGCTGCGTCCCGGCGCGGAGCGGGTGAAGCAGCTCGGTGGCCTGCACAAATTCATGGACTGGTCGGGGCCGATCCTGACGGATTCCGGCGGGTTTCAGGTCATGTCGCTCGGCGCGCTGCGTAAGCTCGATCAGGATGGCGTGACGTTCCAGTCGCATATCGACGGTTCGAAGCACCGTCTTGATCCACAGCGTTCGACCGACATCCAGCACGCACTGGATGCGACCATCACCATGTGCTTCGACGAGTGCCCGGCTCTTCCCGCCGCGCCCGAGGCCATCGCCGCTTCCATGCGGATGTCGATGCGCTGGGCGGCCCGGTCGCGCGAGGCGTTCATCCAGCGCGAAGGCTATGGCCAGTTCGGCATCGTGCAGGGCGGCACTGAACCGGAACTGCGCGCCGAGAGTGTGAAGGCTCTGACGGATATCGGCTTCGAAGGCTACGCCATTGGTGGTCTGGCCGTGGGCGAGGGGCAGGAACTGATGTTCTCCACGCTCGACGTGACAACGCCGCTCATGCCGAGCGGCAAGCCGCGTTACCTGATGGGTGTCGGCACGCCGGACGATCTGCTGGGCAGCGTGATGCGTGGCGTGGACATGTTCGACTGCGTGATGCCGACCCGCGCCGGACGTACGGCGCGGGCCTACACCGAACGTGGCCACATCAACCTGCGCAACGCCCGTTTCGCGCTCGATGCGCGCCCGCTGTCGCCGCACTGTGACTGCCTCGCCTGCACGCGTCATTCGCGCGCCTATCTGCATCATCTGTTCCGTGCGGATGAAATCCTCGGTCCGATGCTGCTGACATGGCACAATCTTGCCTATTATCAGCGCCTGATGCGCGGTATCCGGGCGGCGATTGTGGACGGCACGCTGTCGGCGCACGCGGAGCATCTCCGCGCCGAATGGCAGGCTGGTGACTGGAGCGAAGACGAGGTGCCGCAGCCGCTCATTCCGCCGGTTGCATGAAGTAGAAACAGCGGTAGAAAGCGGAAGGCCGATGATGAAAATTTCTGGGCGTCGCTTTTTTAAATGCGACGCTTCCTGAGGTTTTCTGAAAAAATCTTCGCCAAAAAACTTTTGTAAATTTACAGGATTTTTTCAGTGGCAAGTCCTGAATATCCCTTTTTCTTCGCCATCATGTAGAAAAGGAGAGCCAGAATGACAGCCAGAACCGCGATGATGAACGAGGTGCCATCACCAAGACTCCCGCCTCGTGTCAGCGCAGCCACGGCCAGAGTGATGTGACTGAGAGCCGTAACGCCGAAAAGCACCCGTGCCTTGCTCTGTGAAGGCAGACTGAAAGCCAGCAATGTGCAGAACAGGAAAGTCCCATAATAGACCAGACTGACCGGCATGTAGGTCATCGGAGTGGGGAGGGCGGCGGCAAGCGTGATGATGGCGGCGATACCGGTCATGCAGCCTGTGCTGCATCCGATGGTCAGTGAGGAGAGAATACGCGAACCGCGTGTCTCGGTGACAAGGCCGGTGGCTCGTTCTCGCCGCCGCCGCGCCATGATCCAGAGCTGATTGCCCGAATAGAACAGAAAAGCCCCGCCAAATCCGAGAACAAGATAAGCCCAACGAACCGGATATCCGCCATAGCTGCCAAAATGCAGACTGAAGAAAGAGGTGATCGTTGCAAACCCGCCTGACTGGTGCCCCGGCAGATAGTCGGTCGAAAGGATACGACCGGTGACCGGGTCCATGACGGCAAATCCGGCGTTCGGTCCGCGCATGACAAAACGCGGGTCATGCCCGGCGACACGAAGCGTGAGCGTTCCGCCGCCGGGGCCGGGTCGTGTGACATAATTCAGTGTGTCGGCCTCAAAACCGGGCGCCTGTTGGGTGAGAGACGCGACAAGAGCCGCGGGTGTCAGGGGGGATGCGGCATCTCGTGCGGGAGAGGGATGCGGTCGGGTATGGGCCGGATGCGCGTCGCTGTGAAACAGTATGTTCTGTACTGCGTAAATTGGTTCATGGAATGCAAAAAGTACAGACGTGATCGCCATGACGACATGAAAGGGAAGTGAGAAAAAACCGAACACATTATGCAGGTCGAGCCACGCCCGGCGTTTGCCGCCTTCAAGCCGGACAGCAAAGAGGGTCCGTTTCAGTGCGGGCAGAAAGGCGATCACGCCTGACACCAGCGCGATAGCGTAGGCCAGCGCAACTACGCCCATGAAGGGCATCGCCAGATCTTCCGGTAAAGGCAGGCCCACGCGCTGGTGCAGAACGTCAATGAAATGCGCCGTTTCTGAAAGCGGCTGTTTTTCCGTAACCAGTGTTCCATTCGGATCGAGAGCCGCGGCGACAAGACGGTTGGGTCCGTGTTCACGGCTTTTCGGATTCTGGGGCCAGACCAGACGGGCAGGCTGGGTTTTATCCGGCGTCAGTACGATGGTGTAGTTTCCGCGTGCGTCCGGAAAAGCGGCAAAGGCTTTTTCCATCAGTTCCGGCGTACGGTCGAGAGACACGGGCGGGGGTAAATGGCTTTCCGGTGTCAGCCAGTTCTGAAGAGTCTGCTCAAACATGCTGACTGAGCCGGCATAGAACGCGATAAACAGAAAAAGAGCCGCCAGTATGCCGACCCAGCTATGAACTTCGCGATAAACAGAGACGATATCATCACGGAGTTTCATCGCATCACGTTCTTCAGAATGAGAAAAAGCAGCCAGACAAGAACGCAACTGCTCCCCAGCCCTGTCCATGCCCTGCGTCCGGAGGGAAACAGGAAACAGGCGCAGACAGGCACGATCCATATGAATGTCGCCTGCCACAGCAGGGCCTGGGCGGAAAGCGTCATGGGGCTGCCCGTCGTGTGACACAGCAGGCCAGCGATCCCCATCGCTCCCAATGCCAGTCCCGCTCCAGCAATAACTCCGGCGGAGAGTTTGCCTTTCCATTCCCTGTTGTCGAGTTTCATCGCCGTTCACTCCGTGGGTTCAGAAGAGCGATCCCAATCGGCAGAAGGCAGAGGCATAACATGAGCAGAACCGCAGTTGTGAACAGGGCGGCTGTCAGGCTCATGGTTTGTATGAAACACATAACGGCGCACAGGGTGAGGACGGCGCCGCCTCCTACACCCGTAACGCCGGACATGCATCGCGCAGAAAGCCTCTGCTGGCCGGAGGCGCAGTAGAACATGACGCCTGCGGACAATGTGGCAAGCCCCCCGATCGCCAGAAAAAATTCAGGCCGCATTACCAGCGATATTCCAGACGCATCGTCAGGCTTCTGCCCTGCCCGTAATAGCAGGCGGCAACGGCCGTGCAGGTCGCGACAAACCGCTTGTTGGCAATGTTGCGGACGTTGGCCGAGAAAGACAAACCCTCATACTGTGGGTGGGCCTGTCCGAAATCGTAGCGCAGAAACATGTCAAAGACGGTATAGCCGGGAATGGACAATGTGTTGTTCGTATCGCCGTAGCTGTGCCCGGTGTAGCGTACGCCGCCGCCAACGCCCGCTCCCCGTAAAGCGCCCTGACGGATACGCTGATCGACAAACAGGGAGGCCATCCATTTGGGAGCCTGCGGAAGATAGTTGCCGATCTGGTAAGCTGTGTTTGATTTCGTGACTCTGGGGTCGCTGCGCGTTCCGGTGAAAATAACCGACATGTCCCACGGAAGATTGGCGCGACCTTCCAGTTCAAGACCTCTGACACGCCCCTCGCCGGTCTGCACAGAACAGGTTGCCGTGCCACACATTTCTCCATTCGGTGCGGGCGTGGTCATGTTCTTCTGCTTGATCTGATAAGCGCCGAAGGTGACGTAAATGCTTTTCTTGTACTGATAGCGCAGACCGGCCTCATACTGATCACCCGTGGTCGGCTTGAAGGGTTTGCCATCCAGTGAGGTTGAAGGATCGGAGACCTGAGGCTGGAAGGATGTCGCATAGCTGAAATAGGGAGCCAGCCCGAAATCGAGCAGATAGACGGCGCCTGCGCGCCATGTGAACTTGTTGGAAGACGTGACATAGCGTTGGCGGGTCAGGATGTTGAGTGTATCGTCCGTCGCCCAGTCCTGCCGTCCGCCGACCGTGACGCGCAGGCGCTCGAATTTGAGCTGGTCCTGAAAATACACGCCATTCTGGTAGGATTTTGTGGCGCTGTAGACCTGTGGACCGAGGCCGCCTGAATAACCGCCCACACCCCGTGCTGATGGATCAAAGATATTCAGCATGGGCAGCACGAGCGAGGACGTGACCAGATCGCGGGAGCTTTCCCAGCTTGTGTAGAAATAGTCGGTTCCGACAAGAAGCGTGTGCTGCACAGGGCCTGTGTTCACATGCCCTTCAATCTGCGTGTCCATGGCTACGCCCTGAGAGCGGCCTCGTCCTTCCACGGCGCGGCGGTTCACGGTTTCACCCGCGACACAGCCCCGCACCGACCCCGGACAAGCCGCAAGCGTGTCGCCGCTCAGAACGGTCGCGCGATAGAGATTATCGAGGTAGGTGTAGCGGGTATTGTTGCGGACCGTCAGAAAACGGTTGAACCTGTGCTCCAGAAACGAGCCTGCGAGCGCCTGCGTGCGGTCGAATTTGTCCCAGTCGGGTTCACCGATATTGGCGTCATTGGCGATATATCGGCCTTTCGATGGAACGAGCGTGCCGGTCTTGGGCAGGAACTGGTAGGTGGAGCCGCCCGCGTCGCGCTGATACTGCGCCAGAAGGGTCCATGATGAGCCGGGAGCGTATTTCCAGGTCAGGCTGGGAGAGACGTAATAACGCCCGTTCATGACGCTGTTGACCTGCGTGCCGCCATAACGGGCAAGCGCCACCACACGTCCAAGGACCGTTCCCGATTTGTTGAGTTTACCCGAGACATCACCAGCCGCCTGTCCCTGCCAGTTGGCGAGATCCGTATAACCGGCTGTCTGGGTAAAGAACTCTCCGTGGCTCGTCTCGGTGGGTTTCTTGGTGGTCAGGTTGACGATGCCGCCGGGTGCTGTCTGACCATAAAGGGCGCCTGAGGGGCCTTTGAGGACTTCGATCTGCTGAAGGGCGAACGGGTCGAACGAGGTGCGCGTCCACTGACCTCCCGAAGGCAGGCGCAGACCATCGACAAAATTGTTGTTGGACGAGAAGCCGCCGGCGCCGAAACCCCGGACGGAAACCTCATCGACACGGCTGTCGATTCCCTGTGGTTCGGCCTGTACACCTGCCGTATAGGCCAGAGCGTCCGCTATGGTCGGAGAGGCGCGCAGTTCGATTTCTTCACGGGAGACAATCGAGATTGTCTGAGGGGATTCAATGATCGGGGTGCGTGTTTTTGTGCTGGCGGCGGCATGTGACAGACCGGTGGCGGTCACGATGATGACTTCATGTCCGGACGGCGGTTTGCGGGTTTTCTCACCGGTGGATTTCTGCCCGTTCACGGTCGCGTCGGACTGTGCCGCCCAGGCAGTCGATCCGAGAGACGCCATGATGACAACGGGCACGGCGCTGCGTGTCAGATATCGCGATTGCCGCATGAAATTCTTTCCGCATTCACATTCCAGAGAAAACGCCTTCTACGCAAATGCGAATCATTGTCAACAACAATCCATGATAGACACTTTATGACATATTTGACGGGAGAGACGTTTTGTAAAACTTCCTGTTTTTCCATTCGATATAAGACTGAATGTCCGGTCGGCTCCAAAGGTCAGAGGTGGAAAATTTCCTTTGTATAGCGTGGGTTCGTCTGAATCAATGGACAGATGGTGAAGTATAGGAGCCTGATGACCCTGTGCATAAGGCAGGCCACAATGACGGACCGGAGAGAGAGGCCCCAGCCACTCCTGATTCAAGGACGGTACCTGCGCTCTGGTTTGATGAGGTCCGCAGGCGTCTGTGTGGAACTGTCGGTTATGCTTGTTCACGGCACTGACAGGGAGAGCGGAGACCACGGCTTTTGCGAGACAGGAACCGGCAAACGTCTTGAGGGTTTCATGCGGGGTGTCGCAATAGCGGGTGTCTGTGACGAAGGGGTGACCGGCATGGAAATCGCCAGACAGCCTTTCTGCTGACAAGGATCACTGTTTTCGTCGCTGACAGGCTTGCCGTCCCTTCAGGGTATGGGCCGAGATGTGGAAGGTGGCTGGGGGCGTGTAGCACGCGGCTTTGACCTTGGGCGGAGCCGACTGGGCGTTGAACCGCTTCATCAAGGGCTGGCGTTGGGGGCGTGTGAGCAATGTCCTGTAAGGTGGTCAAGAGGACATTGCCACGACAGGAAGGTGAGAGGGCGCGAAATTGAAAGCAAGGGTGACGGGAGCCTGATAAAAGAATTATTTTTAAAAGAACCTGAAAACAATAAGAAATTTTCGGTGAAGATTTTTCAGGAACAATTCAGGCGGAATGTCTTCTCCGGATGCGGCGGCGGAAAGATCCTTCGCCACGGAACCTGACGATCTCCAGAATTCGAAGCGGAGATCGTCAGGGGTGAGTCTTATGCGCAGCGACGCATATCGGCAGGCGCGTCCTCAAGATACGGTCCGGCCGCGTGAAGCTGGAGCGTCAGGACCGCATAGGAGCCTGCTTCATAAAGCGGCAGGTCCAGAGTGGCCTCTCCCTGAGTCCAGCGCATGGGAACGGCTTCCCGCACGTCCCATCCTTCCCCCTCTTTGGTCAGATGGGTTGTGATGGAATGTGAATGTCCTCCGGCGTCAAGTGTGACCTCTCCCACGAGCACACCGAGAAAACGGCGGTCGTCTATGAAAGGACCAATGACGTCACAGGGCCGCGAAGCCCGTGACACAATGCTGACCTGAGAAATGGCGGACGGAAGATGGAACGTGAACCGGCCATCCATTGTCGCGACAGGGGCAAGCGATGTGCCGTCCGGCAGATGAAGATGCAGGGCCGGATCATGAATGAGGGAGGGGGCCTCGTGAGCCTCCGTGGTCACAGCACGCTCGACAAACCTGTTGAACAGCGGCTCCACAAAGGCGCGATCGACGCAGAGAAGCCCGGCCGCATCCGTCTCCCAGCTCTTGGGTCTGCCGGAGAAGGCGGTCACGACCCGCTCCTCCGCGACAGGGCGGAAATTGCGGCGGTTGCCCGTATCCAGATAGCTCTCGGTCAGCAGTCCGTTGACTCGGATGACCGCATGATCCCGTGTCTCGACATGATAACAGGTGTAGGAGTGGATGGTGCGGTCGTAGGCAATGCTGCTGCCGTTGACGAGCATCCGCACCGGCACGAACCGGCCATCGAACCACAGGCAATGTTCCGGCGTCACCAGAAGGTCGGCAAACGGTACAGTGTTCCCCAGAGCGCCTGCGCGGATACGCACCGGACAGCCTGCCATATCCGGCGGCAGATCGGCCTGCACACGCACATCCTGTCGGCCCACCCAGACGATTTCTTTCAGCAGCGCGGTTCCATGATCAAAGGTGGGGACCATCATGCCGGGCTGAAGAGTCTCGACCGCTACAGCGCCTGTCTCCGTCTCGACGAGGCTGCCCGGAAGGAAGCAGACGACTGCCGTGAGCAGCAGCGAGCCGTCCTCATCCGCCGCCAGCACGAACTGGTTCACTGTGTCCGCCAGAGAAACCGTCAGCGTGTAGGTGGTGCTTCCGGACGTGACGGTGACAGTGGAGCCGGATGCCTGCACGGTTGCATCCGCGCTGTAAGCCAGTGCCGAGAAATCGATGTAATCACTGGCGCTCATGTTGATGACGGCAGCGGAGAATGCGTCCGCGGCATCAAGGATCAGCGTGCCGCTGGAGGAAAACGCGATGGTCTGCGTGGAGAACGCCGCGCCTTCCAGCGTCAGTGTGGCGCCGCTATTGAACGCCACCAGATTGTAGGACTGGTCGCCAGTCAGAACCCAGTTTCCGGAAACGGTCATGGTCTGGAAATTGTCGGCGCCGTCAAAGGTGCCTGTGCCAACAAGATTGACGGTGTTGGAGCCCGCTCCTCCATCCACCGTGCCGTCAATCTCTGACCCGGTCAGGATGTTCAGCGTATCGTCACCCGAGCCGAGCAGGATGGCGTATGTGGTGCCGGAAATATAACCGGCGTTGGTGATGGTGTCGCCGAATGTATCGGTGATGTGGATGCCGTAACCGTCCAGCCCCTGAATGGTGCCCGCATTGACGATGGTCGTGGCGTACGGCGCGTTACCCTGACTGCTGTCATCGACCAGAATACCGTTATTGGCCCCGCTGATGATGGCGTCGGCGGCGTTCAGGATGTCACCGCCGCCGATCGACACGCCTTCACTCCCGTTGGGGAGGCCATCGCTGCCATTGCCGCCTGCGCCGGTCCCTTCAATGGTCCCGTAATTGGTGATCGTGGCGTAACCGTCGATATCGACACCGTCGCCGTCTCCTGTGCCTGATCCGTCATAGGCTCCGGTGATGGTGCCGTAATTGAACACCGTGCCGTCGCCATCGGACCCCACACCTGAGCCATCGCGACCCAGAATGGTGCCATCGGCGCCGTTGATGACAATGGCATTTTCACTGCTGGTAATGGCGTGTCGGGCGCCGGTGATCGTGCCGTTGTTCAGGACGATGCCGCCGTAATCCTGAAAATCGATCCCGTCATTTTTCGTGGCGCCGTTGACGCCGCCTGCGTCGATCGTGCCGGTGTTGAAGATGACGGCGTTGTTGCCGGGACGCAGGGCATCCGCATCCGTGGAGATGATTTCACCATCCCCCACATTGAAAATCAGAGTGATGTCGTTTGTAGCCACCGAGTTGAAATCGACGGCCTGCCCGTCGGTCGTCGATTCAATCGTACCGGTATTGATCAGGACCAGCGCGCCGTCCGGAAGGTCTGAATCGACACGGACGCCATCATCGCTGCCGCTGATCGTGCCGCTGTTCTGGATGAGCAGCACGGTACCGGACGCAGCGTCTCCGGACGTGTCGATGCCTCGTTTCGCTGTCGATTCCAGAGTGCCGCTGTTGGCGATGGCGAGAAAGGAAATCTCATCAAGCGTAGCCGTTACGGTTGTTTTCTTTGTGATCAGGTCTGCATCATTTGTGTAGGTCTGGTTCACATCCAGAGAAACTTCATCGCTCATGGGGCATCGTTCCGGAAACGGCGGTTGAGATCGGGTGGTTCTGCCGGAGAAAGCCCTATTGCATCTCACGACGCGAAATTGTGACTTTTTAGTTAAATAATTTCGGATAAGTCTCTATCGTTAAGAACTCGGGAATAATTGCGTGGACTGAGACTTCAGGATGGAGTGAAATTCTCAGAGTGTAATGTAAGAGAAAAATGATTATTTGTTGTATTCTGACGGGGTGTAGCAATATTCAGAGTGGTGGTTTTTGTCGCGGATTGCCTGTGCGACTGTCGTTTTCTGGATAACGACAACCAAGGCGGGTTCTGAATGATTTTTCGTTTTAAATAAAAAGAGATATTCAGAATCGTGTGTTTCTGTAAGTGAGGCTGGTTTTCTTGGCGGCAGGAGCCATACTGATACGACGTGTGTAGGGCAGTTCGTTGTCCATCGAGCATCTTCCCCAGTTTTTTAACTGAATCTGCTCTGGACACGCACGAGAGATGATACCCGCGTGTCACCCGCAACACAGCCTGTATTCCTTTCAAGAGCCCAATGATCTCGAAAAAATACCGGGATGAGTCGCTTTGGTCAGCCGGTGAAGCCTGCAAAGAAAACAGATCAGTGCGACATGTGAAAAGGACTGCTGACGGGACCGCCCGCAGAGGCTAGGCTCCCGTTACCTTGGCAATGAACCGATCATGCAGGCCCGCGACCGAGAGGGTCATATGAGGAGAACAGGCGTTGAAAATCATCATCGACACGGACCCCGGACAGGATGACGCCCTGACAATTCTCCTCGCGCTTGCCAGCCCGGAAATCGAACTGCTGGGCGTCACCACGGTTTCGGGAAATGTCGATGTCGATCAGGCGACGATCAATGCGCTGAAAACGATGGAACTGGCCGACCGACCCGACATTCCGGTGTTTCGGGGAGCGGAACGTCCGCTTCTCCGCACACCGGTCAACGCGACCCATGTGCATGGTCGCACGGGCTTTGAGGGAGTGGATCTGCCCGAGCCGGTGACAGCGGTGGCTCCCGGGCATGCGGTCGATTTCCTGATCCGTACCATCATGGAGAATCCTCCCAACACGATCACGATCTGCGCCATCGGTCCCATGACCAATCTGGCTCTGGCTCTGTCACGCGAGCCAGCGCTCCGGACGCGGATCGGTCGGATTGTCACCATGTCAGGCGCTTTTTCGGAGGTTGGCAATATTACGCCCAGTGCGGAATTCAACGTCTATGTCGACCCGCATGCCGCTGCCATCGTGCTGGAATCAGGTATTTCCATCACCATGTTGCCGCTCGATGTGACGCACACGCTGCACACCAGCGCGGCCCGTATGGCCCGTCTTGCGGCCATCCCCAACCGTGTCGGTCCGGTCGTTGCCGACTGGCTGCGGTTCGAAAAACGCTTTGAAGCCAATAAATACGGCACGGATGGTGGGCCGCTGCATGACCCCAACACAGTTCTCTGGCTTCTGAAGCCGGATCTTTATCGCGGGCGGCAGGTCAATGTGCGCGTGGAAACCGGTAGCGAACTGACAATGGGCATGACGGTCGTGGACTGGTGGGGTATCAGCAATTTTCCGAAAAATGTTTTGTTTATCAGGGAGTGTGATGTCGACGCCGCGTATGATGTCATAGCGGAGCGTCTGGCCCGGTTCTGAAGCGATCCGTCTGTGACCCGGATGGTGATTTCACTTTGAAGAGGATATCACCGTGAGTTTTGACGATACGGACTGTGCAGACATCTCTTTGTGAGGGCAACTGTCACATAGTCTGAAACCAGCGGGAAAAGACCTGAATATGCCAGTGGGACGAAGGCAATACCCCGAAAACGAAACTATATTTTATTGTTTGTGTCTTGGAGACAAAAGCACATGATGAGCATTCAAAACCCATGTCGGCCCCAAGCATGATCCACAGACGATATCTTCCTTTGATGCGAGAATTTTTAATCCTGAAAAGTGTCTTTCTGAAATGGAACTCTTGGGTTGTTCGCTTTGTCGATGAGCGCTGACATCTGTCGGAAAGGTCGGCAGGTGATGGTGGCGGGCATCATCGCTCTGCTGCTCACCGCCTGCGCGTCATCAATCGACCATCCGAGGACGGCTGAGCAGAAAGATTGCCGCTATACCATTGATATTTCCATGCGGGATGGTGTCCGGCTGCATACGGTCATCCTGCTTCCCGCAGAGGTTTCCAGCAGGACGACCCATCTTCCGATTTTGCTCACAAGGACAATCTATGGCGCCGATGATATCTCCCGTCAGATGGATGACCGGAGCGGGTCCAGCCCATTTGACGGGTGGGGGAAGCGTCTTGTCGGCGGACCCTATATTCGGGTTTTGCAGGACGTGCGGGGCCAGAACCGGTCGGAAGGAGAGTTCGTTGTCACGGGACCGTTGGCCCATACGGCGAACAACCATACCGCGACGGATGAATCCACGGACGCGTACGACACGATCGACTGGCTGGTTCATCATGTTGCAGAAACGGACGGGCGGGTCGGACTGATCGGTACTTCCTATGACGGCTTCACTACCCTGATGGGTCTGATCGACGCGCATCCAGCGGTGAAGGTGGCGGTGGCCGTCAATCCGATGGGCGACGGGTGGCGTGGCGATGACTGGTTTCATAATGGCGCTTTTCGACAGCTATTGATTCCGCAGATTGGTGCGGATGGAAAGCATGCCGATATTTCCCTCCCCACCACTGTCAGCGGGCAGGCTCAGCTCTTTCTGCATGAAGGGTCTGCGGGTGCTTTCGGACATCGCCACGGTATCGACGATGTGGTTTTCTGGCGTGAGATTCTTGCCCATCCCGCCTATGATTCCTACTGGCGGGCCAGAGCGCTTGACCGCGTTCTCGCCGCGCACCCTCCGCATGTTCCTCTGATGCTGGTTCACGGTTTGTGGGATCAGGAGGATATCTATGGCGGGCTCGCCGTCTGGAACGCATTGCGACCTCAGGGGAGACGCGCCGATACAACGTTCCTGACGATCGGACCGTGGCGACACGCGCAGGCTCTGGAAGACGGGAGCGCTGTCGGTGCTCTGCAATGGGGGCAGGACACCGCCGCATGCTGGCGTCAGGATGTGCTGATGCCGTTCCTCGCGCATTATCTCAAGGGCGTGCCGATGGATGTAGCGCCCGTCACGGTTTTCCGTTCAGGTTCCGGACAGTGGTTTGGTCTCCCGGACTGGCCACCTGCTACAGAGACACGCCCGCTTTATCTTCTGCCTGAGCACAGACTGGCTTTTTCCGCTGGACCGAAGCGGATGCAGACACTGGAATATCGCTCCGATCCTGCTCATCCGGTTCCTTTCATGCCGGATGCGGGAGGTGTGGTGTCGGATGAAACCTGGCTGGCTGCTGATCAGCGTTTCGTCACGGGGCGTGATGATGTGCTGACCTTTACATCGGATGTGCTGACCCACCCCTTGACGGTGGAAGGCACGCCTGTCGCTCATCTTGGAGCCTCCACCAGCGGAACGGATGCTGACTGGGTGGTGAAGCTGATCGACGCCTATCCTGTGGACTCCCAACAGGAGCCGGGGCTGTCGGGCGCTCTCATGCCGGTTGCAATGGATATTTTCCGGGGACGATATCGTAAGTCTCTGGAAAAACCTGAGCCTTTGCGATCCGGCATGCTTCAGTCCTATCGGATCGCGCTGCCGGAAGTCTCCCATACCTTTCAGGCCGGTCACAGGATTGTCGTGCAGATTCAGTCGAGCTGGTTCCCGCTCTACGACCGCAACCCACAGCGGTATGTCGGTAATATCTTTTTGGCCCATCCGGCAGACTATCGAGTGGCTCGTCAGCGTATCGCCGTAGGAGGCCCTCTGCAAAGCCATGTCGATCTTCCAGTCGTGAACGATGGTGGTGTGCTGCCTTCTCCCTCTCATCCGTGATAAGGGTGGGAACAGAAGAAGCCGTGGGCAAGGGTTGGCCTGTGTGCGTCCGATATGCCCGTTTCTGGCAGACCGGTAGCGGTCGATGAGGTTCTGTTCGTGTAAAATCTTGAAACAGAAGCGGTATTTCATATTTTTATGGATATTTTCGTGCTGTAACGAATGGCGCAAGACGATGGGGGCGTAGCATCATGAAGCGGACAGCCGATCTGCCCTGTCATCCGCCGCCTGTCGTGGGGTTTGCCGACAGCTATACCGGTGGTTTTATTGATGGCTTTCACGCTCACGACCGGGGGCAACTGTCGGTATTTCTGGCTGGAAGCGTGACGATCAACACGCTGGACAAAAGTTTCGTGCTTGGTCCCGGTCAGGGCATGTGGATTCCCGCCAACACGCTGCATCAGGCCAACTGCCGGACTGACCTGATGTTTCAGGTCGTGTATGTTGAAGCGGATTTCATCGGTTCTGATCTCCCCTGCAAGATGTTTGAACTTTCCACTCTTGTCAGAGGTCTGGTGGACGAAATCATCGCCATGCGCTTTGAGTTCACCATGGATGAACGGATGTCGGTCATCGCCCGGCTGCTGGTTGATGAAATCAGACGCGCCCCCCGGATCGCGGAGCGTCTGCTGCTTCCGTCCGACTCCCGGCTCCGGCGTGTGTGCGAGACGATCATGCTTCAGCCCGGGGATTGCCATGATATTGATTACTGGGCCCGTGAAACCGGCATGGCGCGGCGTACCTTCACCCGGCTCTTTCAGCAGGAAATGGGTATGGGTTTCGCGGCATGGCGTCGCAGGGTGCGGGTGATCGAAGCCGCGTCCCGCATCGCGGCGGGTCAGCCGATCTCGCAGGTCGCGTTCGACCTTGGATATGACAATGCCAGCAGTTTCAGCACCATGTTTCACCGGACTTTTGGTGTTGCGCCCCGTACCCTGCGTTTCAATTCAGAGGCAGGTCCGCACGCATAGTTCATGCGTCGTCTTCGGCGCCATGAGATTATCGCTCTGCGTTTTTAGACCAGAAATCAGCAGAAGACCGTTGGTCTGAAGGTCTGTCTGACGGTCCGGCGTCAGCGATCAGGCAGAATTTGCTCGTGTTCGGGCCAACCGTGGCGTTGCCGGTTGCTACGGGCCGCGAATGTGGCTAGGTGCGCAACTAAGACTTATTCTTAATATTAACACGGACGGCCGTACCCTCACGTAGCGGAGGCCGGTCACGAAATGAGTGGGCATGCAGCGCTACAGGATCATTTATTCGGCTCTATTCTCGCTTGTTCTGGGTGACGCCGCTCTGGCCGCCGAACAGGAGAAAAAAGCGCCTGAAAGACCTCGATCTTCCGGAACTGTAGCCGTCAGTCAATCCTCGATGGGCAAGTCCGGCAGTCCGTCCGCAAGACGAGCGACAACCGTTGAACAGATCAGGGTGCGTGGCCGTATACCGGCAACCGTAGCCTCCTCCGCCACCAAGATGAATACGTCTCTGGTCGAGACGGCGCAGTCTGTCACGGTCATCACGCGCGACGAGATGGATGCGCGCGGCGTGCTGACCCTCAACCAGGCCATACGGTATGCGGCAGGTGTGACAGCGGACACCCGTGGTGGAGAAGGGACACGTTACGACCTCTATGATCTGCGTGGTTTTACGGTGCCCACTTTTCTTGACGGGCTGAAATTACAGGATAGCCCAACAGGTTTTGCCGTTGCCCAGACCGATACGTTCCGTCTTGATCGTGTCGAGGTTCTGAAGGGACCGGCCTCTGCGCTGTATGGACAGTCCAGCCCGGGTGGCCTCACGGCGTTGTCCAGCAAACTGCCGACCAACCAGCGCTTTTATGGTGGCGTCACCACCACGGGCGGTATGTTCGATCTCTATCGTGTCGATGCCGATGTCGGTGGCTTCGCGACGAAGGATGGTCTCGTGCGGTACCGTATTTACGGCACTGCGAACGGACAGCATACCCAACTCAGCAGGACAGGAAGCCGACGTTTCAGCATCAGCCCGTCCTTCACGTTCGGAGGAGACGGCCCGACTACCCTGACTCTGCTGGGCAATTATCAGTACGATCCTGAAAATGGTTCCTACGGCGGTGTTCCACTGGTCGGGTCTCTCAAACGGGCAACCTACGGCTACCTGCCGCGCAATTTCTATGATGGTGATGTGCCGTCCGAGAAATTCAACCGGCGGCATGGCGCGCTGACCTATATGTTCAATCATAACTTCAATGATGACTGGAGTTTCAGCACGCGCGGCCGTTATGACGATATCCGCACGATCTACCGCAGTGTCTATAACAATGGTTACTATGACAGTGACGATGGCAGCAGTGGTCAGATGTTGTCGCGTTCTGCCTATGGTACGCAGGAGCACACTTACAATCTGGCCTTCGACAGCCAGTTCAAGGGCCATGTCCGCACGGGACCGTTGCGTCATGTGATGATGTTCGGCTTTGACTACATGCAGCAGCGGGCGAATGATCACGAGGCTTATGGGGACGCGCCTGATCTGGATGTCCTGCATCCGGACTATCATATGGACATCTCCGCTCTGACCCCGTCTCAGGATTATGTGACAAGATCCCATCAGATCGGCGTCTATGGTCAGGATGAAATCCGCTGGAATCGTCTGATCCTGACAGGAAGCATCCGTCATGACTGGTATCGCTCGCAGCAGATCGAGCGGATTGGTCAGACGGATATTCGTCAGAGCGCAGGCCAGATTACATGGCGTGCGTCGGGCCTGTATCATTTCGACTTCGGTCTTGCGCCCTACATCAGCTATTCGACTTCTTTCCAGCCGCAGTCAGGAAGCGTGTCGAGTGATGGGGGGCTTACAAGGCGTCAGGCCAGTCCGTCTCTGGGTAAGCAGCTTGAGGGAGGCCTGAAATATCAGATTCCCGGGACATCTGTTCTGTTTACGGCGGCTGGATTTCATATCGAACAGAGCAATGTTCTCGTTTCCGTCGCCAACACAGGATATAATATCCAGAGCGGTCTTGTGCACTCGGATGGTTTCGAGTTCGAAGCGCACGCGCAGCCCTATAAAAATCTCATGATCACGGCGGCTGTAAGCGTCCAGAAGGTGCATGACGACTCAACAGGCAAGCCACTCATGCAGTCCGGCAAGGGAAATGCTTCCCTGTTCGCATTTTATACGATGCCGAAAGGAAAGTTAAAAGGTTTCGGTTTTGGTGGCGGTATGCGGTATTCGGCCCGGGCTTATGGAGGTGAAGCGACATATGGCAGTGTCTGGCTTCCTCAATATGCGCTTTTCGACGCTTCCGTGGCCTACGATCTCACTAACCTGTCGAGTTCGCTCAAGGGGTGGAAAATATCGGCGAATGTCCGGAATCTTTTCGACAAGCATTATATCTCGAACTGCTTTGCCTATGGTACCGATGGAGAATACTGTTATTACGGAGAGCGGCGAAACGCTCAGGCCAGCATAGGGTATAGCTGGTAAGACGCTTCAGGAAGTATCGCTTTTTTGGAAAAAGACGATAGCCAGAAATTTTGTCGGGTCAGACAGCAGCGCATTCAACACATAAGCTGTCTGACAGAAAAAGATGCCGCCCGCTCCATCTGCCGCGTTTCTGACAACAGATGGAGCGCACCCATTATTCTATCGATGCCAGCGCCTCAAGCAGCGCATCGATATCGGCGGGCTGCGTGTCGTAGGACGTGACAAAACGCACCAGCGTACCTTCGACACCCGGAGGTGCGGTTCTACGGAGGAAGATATATCCGGCGGCCTCAAGCCCCTGCACCAGCAGTTCTGGCAGGATAGCGAAGACCTCGTTCGCCTGTGTGTCGAACGGCAGGATCGCACCCGGATGACGGAGGAGACCGCGGGCGAGGCGACCGGCCATCTCGTTGGCCTGATGTGCGTTGTGCAGCCACAGATCGTTTTCCAGCCATGCGAGAAGCTGCGCACTGATAAATCGCTGTTTGGCCCAGAGATGGCCGGCGCGTTTGATGCGTCGTTCCATGTCTTCGGCCAGCGTCGTGTCGAAGATCACCACCATCTCGGCGGCAAGAGCTCCGCTCTTGGTCGCGCCGAGAGAGAGAATGTCCACGCCGGCGCGCCAAGTCGTATCAGCAGGCGAGCAGCCCAGATGCGCGAGCGCATTGCCGAAGCGGGCGCCGTCCATATGCACGCCCATGCCCGCGTCGTGGGCGAGCGTCGTCAGTTCGACCAGTTGTTCGATCGTATAGACAGTTCCCCATTCCGTAGCCTGTGAGAGGGACAGGGCGGTCGGGCGGCTCAGCCGTCGGCCACCCGCCTGAAGGTCGGCGATCGTGCGGGACAGCAGCCCTGTGTGCATCCGGCCTTCCGCCGACGGAATCGGGCAGAGTTTGGCGCCGCTGGTGAAAAACTCAGGCGCGCCGCATTCCCTTCGGAAGATGTGCGAACTCTCGTCACACAGGACCGTTCCCCAGGGCGGCGTCAGGGCCGTGAGCGCGAGGCCGTTTGCCGCCGTGCCCGTTGCGACGGGAAAAACACGCGCCTCGGCTTCAAAGACTTCGGACACGCGGGCTTCGAGGCGGGCGGTCCATGCGTCATCGCCGTGGGCAGGGGCGTCACCCGTATTCGCGGCTGCGATGGCGGCCAGAATCTCGGAACAGACCGGTCCCACATTGTCGCTCATGAAGTTCGTGCGTATACGCTGCGACCCAGTGTCGTCATACGGTAGCGTGTCACCGAGCGGCGGTGTCTGAGCAGTCTGTTCCATGTCGCCTCCTGCCTTTTGATACGACCCGTCCACTCTAGCACCCATGGAAGGCCAAGCCCAATGTCCGAAATGACAGCGTCAGAAACAGCCAGCCTGATAGACGGCAAGGCCTTCGCGAAGAACCTGCGCCAGAAGACGGCGGAGGAAGTCCGGGACTTCCACGAGAAGCACGGTGTGACGCCGGGGCTGGCCGTGGTGCTGGTCGGCAATGATCCCGCGAGCGAAGTCTACGTGCGGAACAAGGCGCTGGAGACGCATCGCGTGGGCATGCGCTCGTTCATGCACATGCTGCCGGAAACGACGTCCGAAGCATCCCTGCTGCATCTGATCGAGCGGTTGAATGATGACCCGGAGATTCACGGTATCCTCGTGCAACTGCCGTTACCCAAACATATCGACCCGTTCCGCGTCACCAACGCCATCGCCCCGAACAAGGACGTCGATGGTCTGGGCGAAGTCAATGCCGGGCGGCTGACGGTCGGTCTGCCGGGGATCATCCCCTGCACCCCGCTGGGTTGCCTGATGCTGCTGAAGTCGGAACTTGGCGACCTGCGTGGCCTGAATGCCACCGTCATCGGCGCGTCCAATCTGGTCGGCAAACCGATGGCGCTGCTGCTACTCAATGAGGGCTGCACGGTTTCCGTCTGTCACATCGACACGGTCAATCCGGCGGCGATATCCCGCACGGCGGATATTCTGGTTGTCGCGACAGGCAAGAGCGGGCTGGTGAAAAAGGACTGGGTGAAGCCGGGCGCGGCTGTCATCGATGTCGGGATTACCCGTATCCCGACCGAAGGCGGCAAGACCCGGCTGGTCGGCGATGTGGATTTTGAGGAGGTCGCCCCGATTGCCGGACGCATCACGCCGGTTCCGGGCGGTGTGGGGCCGATGACCATCGCCTGTCTGCTGCGTAATACGCTGAAGGCCGCCCGCATGAGTGTCGGCGACAAGGCCTGCAAGGAAAGCGGCGACAAGAACTGGCTGCCTTACTGAGAGAGCGGGCCGCCATGCGTTTTCGGCGGATGGAGGGTTGTAAAAACCCTCCATAGAGTAAAATGAAACGTCTGCTATCCAATAAACGCGCTGATGGACGCGTTGACGGCGGCGGCCTGCTCCAGTTGCGGCATGTGGCCCGTATCCGGATAGCGGGTGACGCCGATGGCGGGGGGAAGCCCGTCAGCGTCTTTCACGGACAGAATCTCGTCCTGCTCGCCCCACAGGATCTGGACGGGTTTGTTGAATGTTTCCAGAACCGGTCTCAGAGAAACTGCCTGCTTTCCGTCAGGAAATGAGGCTGAGGCAATGGTTTTCAGGCCGTTGACCACCCCGTCGAGCCGCTTGTAGCGGATGATTCCTTCCACCATCTGCCGGGAAATCAGGCTCTTGTCGTGGACAAGATATTGCAGGACAGGCTCAAGGGTTTTGCGTCTGTCGGCTTCAATGAAGCCATTGATGAAGTTCATGTTGATGTCCTGACCCAGACCAGCCGGTGCAATCAGGGTCAGACTTTTCACCAGATCGGGTGAGGATTTCGTCAGTTCCAGCGCGATCGCGCTGCCGAGGGAGTGCCCGACGACATGCACTTCAGGCAGATCCAGCGCCTTGATCAGCGCTTCAACGGTTTTCGCAAATCCTGCCGGTGTGCCGTCTCCAACCTGCTTCGTGGATTCTCCATGTCCCGGCAGATCAAAAGCGATCACGTGATGAGAGGACGCCAGAGCGGACTGCGTCAGCATCCAGTTGCTGACATCGCCTCCGAAACCATGAATCAGAAGAACGGCCGGTCCTGTCGTGTCGTTTCCGCTTTCCTGTACGGAAATCCTGAGATCGCCAACATCCACCGTTCTGCGGGCGGAGGCGTCACCGTTTTTATCTTCTGTTTCCCCTGAAGAGAAATTGTCGTTGAAATTCTGAATGAAGGCATCAATCTCGGCATCGGAAACGTCCGCGTCAGCCAGAATGCCGATCAGCGCGCCGACGGGCAGCATCTCGCCTTCCGGCGCGACCTGTCGACGCAGGATTCCGGCAGCCGGACTCTCATAGCCGTTTGTAATCTTGCTTGTTTCGATATCAGCCAGTTCATCCCCGGCCTTGACTTCCTTGCCGATAGGAAGATTCCAGCTCGCCAGCTTGCCTTCGGTCATGGCCAGACCGAACTTCGGCATGGTGATCGGTGTGATGGTGCCACCCATGGATCAGGCCTCCTGTTTCACGCGGTAGGCAGCGACCGAGCGCACCGCGGCTTCAATTTTTTCCACGCTGGGCATGTAGAGATTCTCAAGAACCGTTGCGAAAGGGACGGGTGTGTGCGGTGGCACAACGCGACGGATCGGGGCTTTCAGGGCGTCGAACGCTTCTTCCGCGACCAGAGCGGCGACATCCGTCGCCAGATTGCAACGCGGGCTGGATTCATCAACGATCACAAGACGACCCGTGTCGGCCACACAATCGAGAATTGTGCCTGTATCCAGCGGGGATGTTGTCCGGGGGTCGATCACGGTGCAGGAAATGCCGTCTTTTTCCAGACGGTCCGCAGCCTGATTGGCGAAATTCACCATGCGGCCAAAGGCGACAATGGTGACGTCATCGCCTTCGCGCGTCAGGTTGGCTTCGCCGAACGGGATGGTGTACGGCTCGTCAGGCACCTCTTCCTCGTCGTCATACATGACCTTGTTTTCAAGGAAAATCACAGGATCATCATCGCGGATTGCTTCGATGAGCAGCCCTTTCGCCTCGTAGGGAGAAGACGGCACGACCACTTTCAGGCCGGGGATATGGGTGAACAGCGGATAGAGCGCCTGACTGTGCTGGGCGGCGGCATTGAAGCCCGCGCCATACATGGCCCGGATGACGAGGGGAGTGCGCGCCTTGCCGCCGAACATGTAGCGGAACTTGGCAGCCTGATTCATGATCTGATCGAGACAGCAGCCGACAAAATCGACAAACATCAGTTCCGCGACAGGGCGGAGACCGGTCGCCGCCGCGCCTGCCGCCGCGCCGATATAGGAAGCCTCGCTGATGGGAGTATCGAAAACACGATCTTCCCCGAATTCCGTCTGCAGACCCTTGGTGACGCCCAGAACTCCACCCCACGCGTCTTTCACGCCAGATGTGCCGCCACGTCCACCTGCGACATCCTCACCCATGAGGATCACGCGAGGGTCACGGCGCATCTCCTGCCGCAGGGCTTCATTGATGGCCTGACGAAAGCTTTTCCTGCTCATTTTATTATCCTTGTTTGCAAGAGAGATCAGTAGGAGACGTAAACATCCCGCATCAGATCAGCCTCTTCCGGCAGAGGGGCCGCCTTGGCGGCAACGACGGCCGCTTCGATCTCGCTTTTCACGGAGGCGTCGATCTCATCGAGAGCCGAACCTTCAAGCAGACTGATTTCCGTTACATGTTTCCTGAAATTGACAAGGCAGTCGTGTTCGGCGCGCTCTCTCGCCACTTCTCCCTCAGCCCTGTAGGTCATGGCGTCGCCTTCGAAATGGCCATACCAGCGGGACAGATGCACATGCAGCATCGCCGGTCCCTTGCCGGAGCGAGCGTGGGCGATGGCCTCGCCTGCGGTTTCATAAACGGCGAAGAAATCGGTGCCGTCGCATTCGAAATAGGGCATGCCGAAGCCTGCGGCCCGATCTTTTTGCGTGCCCGCGCAGGCGTAGGAAGCGCCTGTCGCCTCGCCGTAACCATTGTCCTCCACCACGAAGACCGCCGGGAGCTGCCATACGGTGGCGAGGTTGAGGCTTTCCAGTGTGCTGCCTTCGTTGGAGGCGCCATCGCCATAAAAAGCGACGGCAACACCGTTATCTTTCAGGAGCTTGTGCGAGAGCGCCGCGCCACAGATCAGAGGCGGTCCACCTCCCACGATGCCGTTGGCCCCCAGCATGCCGAGTGACAGGTCGGCGATGTGCATGGACCCGCCCTTGCCGCGACACACGCCTGTCTGACGGCCATAGATTTCCGCCATCATGCCGTCCACGGCGACACCTTTTGCAATACAGTGTCCGTGTCCGCGATGTGTGCTGGCGATGGTGTCGCTGTCGGTGAGATGGGCGCAGACGCCCACGCCGGACGCTTCCTCTCCGCAGTAGAGGTGGACGAAGCCCGGAATCTCTCCTGTGGCGAATTCGACATGCAGCCGTTCCTCAAAATCCCGGATCGTACGCATGGCCCGATAGGATCGTGTCAGGATATCCCTTGAAATCTGCATGACATTCCTCGTTTTTTCTTGTTTTCGCGCGGCCTGCCGGTATCCGCGCTGTCCGGGAGCAAGAAAAGAGGTGTTGCAGCGTTTCGGGTAAGGGTGGCTATTGCGCTGATCACACGTAAGTGACGAGGTAAGAAAGAGACTGTCGCGTTATCGCTACAGAGTTCAACAGAAATGCAATACTCAGGGGAGGGATGAGGATCATGAGCGAAAACGTGCTGATTACTCCTGATCGTCTGGCGATGATCCCCGCAGCCCTTCGCGTCTCATGGACGCGGTGCGCCTCGGCTTACGCCATTTCACCGATGGAGGAGGGGTGTGTCGAACTGCTCTGTGGCGCGGAACTCAGGCAGGCCTGTGCACGGATGGGGCCGCTCATGAAGACGGCAGGGCCGGAACTCGACCGGCTCCACGGCATTGTCTCCACGCTGGATTACACCGTGCTGCTCGCGGACCCGAACGGCATTGTTCTGGCCCGCCGGGGTGATCCGCCGCAGGAAAAGGGAAATCGCCGCTGGCATCTGTGGCCCGGCGCCTGCTGGTCGGAAAAACGGGCTGGCACCAACGGCATCGGCACCAGCCTTGTCGAAGGCCGTCCTGTCACGGTGCATATGGATCAGCACTGGCTGCTCAGCCTGCGGTATCTGGCCTGTTCGGCTGTGCCGTTTTATGGGCCGGACGGGCGCGTGGCCGGGGCGCTGGACGCCAGCTCAACCCGTCCCGACCCGGAAGGCCGCATCGCCATCATGATGGAGGCCGTGCTGGTGGATGCCGCCCGCCGTATCGAGCGCCGGAGCTTTCTGGATGCTTACGGCTCCCATACGATCGTTCTGCTGGGCGAAAGCAGTGACATCTCGCTGCCGATGGTGGCGCTGGATGAGTCGCGCGTCGTCGTGGGGGCGACGTTCGCCGCCCGTCAGATGCTCAAGCTGGGAGATGCAGGCTGTAACGTCTGCTTCGACCTCGGCACACAGGGCCGGGGAGTGCCGGATTTTCAGGAAGCCGAGCGGGCGGTCATCGAGGGCGCGCTGGCCATGTCCGGAGGCAAGGTCGCTCCGGCGGCGCGGCTGTTGGGGGTCAGCCGGTCAACGCTGCATCGCAAGATCAGGGCTATGGAAGCGTAAAGGTGGGAATCATGCGGGCTTTGCCCGCGCCCACAAGGGACCGCAGGCCCCTTGACCCCGATTTGTTGATAACGAACGGTTTCCAAAGGTGTGCCTTTGGCGGGGTGGGGCAGAGCCCCTCTTCAGACCAACCGCTCAACGCCACCCATGTAAGGCCGCAGGACCGGCGGCACGGTGATGCTGCCATCCTCGTTCTGCCAGTTCTCCATCACCGCGATCAGTGTGCGCCCAACCGCGAGGCCCGACCCGTTCAGCGTGTGAACGAAAGCTGGCGCTTTCTGATCCGGCGCACGGTAGCGGGCGTTCATACGACGGGCCTGAAAGTCCTTCGTATTCGAGCAGGACGAAATCTCGCGCCATGCCTGCTGACCCGGAATCCACGCTTCCAGATCGAAGGTCTTGGCCGCGCCAAAGCCGGTATCGCCCGCGCAGAGCAGCATGCGGCGATAGGGGATTTCCAGAAGCTCAAGAATCTTCTCGGCGCAGAGCGTCATGCGTTCATGCTCGGCCTCGCTCTCGTCCGGGGTGGTGACGGAGACCATCTCCACCTTCTCGAACTGATGCTGGCGAAGCATGCCACGCACGTCGCGCCCGGCGGACCCGGCTTCCGAACGGAAGCAGAGCGAAAGTGCCGTCATGCGGATCGGCAACTGTGCTGCGTCGAGAATGTCGCCCATCACCGAGGCCGTCAGAGGCACTTCGGCGGTCGGGACCAGCCAGCGATCGTCTTCCGTGTGAAAAGACTGATCGGCGAATTTCGGCAGCTTGTCCGTGCCGTACATCGCGGCTTCGTTGACCAGTACCGGCACATGGGTTTCGGTGTAGCCATGCTCGTTGACGTGCTGGTCAAGCATGAACTGCCCCAGCGCCCGTTCCAGTCGTGCGATACCGCCGCGCAGCAGGACAAAGCGCGCGCCGGACAGCTTGGTGGCCGTGGCGAAGTCCATCTGCGGCTGGCCATTCTGCTGCATGGCTTCGCCAAGTTCGAAATGCTGCTTCGGCGTGAAGGAGAACGTCTTCGGCTCGCCCCACTGCTTGACCTGCACGTTGGCCGCCTCGTCCGGGCCGGGCGGCACGGAGGCGTCCAGACGGTTGGGCAGCACTTCCAGAACGGCCTTCACCTCGGCGTCGAGGGACTGGGCGCGGGTTTCCAGCGCCTCCATGTCCTCGCGTAGACGCACGGCTTCGACCTCAAGTGCGGCGCTGTCGCCCTGATTGCGTTTGAGAACGCCGATTTCCTTGGCCAGTGCGTTCCGGCGGGTCTGCTTTTCCTGAAGAGCTGTCTGGGCGGCGCGGCGCTCCTCGTCGAGCGCCACGACCTTCTCCGATACCGGCTCCAGACCGCGACGGGCCAGATCGGCATCAAAACCGGCAGGGTCGGCGCGCAGGGCGCGAAGGTCGTGCATCAGGAAGCCTCTTTCTCTTCGGTCTCGCCCTCTTCTGTCGCGGAGGGCCGTTTCGGCTGGACAAGTCGCGCCGAGATAATGGAAATTTCGTAAAGGATGACCAGCGGCACAGCGAGGCCCGTCTGGGTGATCACGTCCGGCGGCGTCAGGATGGCGGCGGCCACAAACGCGCCGACAATCGCATAACGGCGGAACTTTTTGAGCTGCTCGGAGGTGACGATGCCGACCATCGCCAGCAGGGTCAGCGCCACGGGCAGTTCGAAGGCAATTCCGAACGCCATGATCAGCTTCATCACCAGACTCAGATACTCGGACACCTTGGCCTGAAGCTCGATCTGGAGACCGTCCGCGCCGCCGCTGGTCTGGAAGGACAGGAAGAATTTCCACGCCATCGGAAAGATGAAGTAGTAGGCCAGCGCCGCGCCCATCAGGAACAGGACCGGCGTTGCGATCAGGAACGGCGCGAAGGCGCGTTTTTCGGAGCGATACAGGCCGGGCGCGATGAACATCCAGAGCTGCGTGGAGATCATCGGGAAGGAGATGAACGCCGCACCGAACGCCGCCACGCGGATATAGGTGAAGAACGCCTCATACAGCGCCGTATAGATCAGATGCGGCTGCTCGCCCTTCTGACGCATGATGTCGCCGAGCGGGCGGGCAAGGAACAGGTAGATGTCCTGTGCATAATGGTAGCAGACCGCGAACGCGATGGCGAAGGTGACAGCGGACCAGATCAGGCGGCGACGCAGCTCGATCAGATGGTCGAGCAGAGGCATGGGTTCGTCGTGAATCGGATTGTCAGTCGTCGTCACGACAGGTCGTTCCTCGTCTGGTCTTGTGACTGCTGGATATCTGGCGCGGGCGCATCAGAGACCGGCGCTGTGAAGGGCGCGACCCGTCTGTTGCCATGCAGCACCCGTGACGGGGGAAGAATGGCGGGCGTGCGAAGGCGCGGCCACGCGGAGGCGATGCGGCGGGCGATGGCGGGCGGCACCATGGCGGGCGCGGGGGCCTCTCCCGGTTCGGTCTGCGGCGTGCCGTCGGCAAAGGAAAGCGGCTCTATGCCCAGCGGCGAGGAGCCGACAGCCTCTCGTGGCGGAGGCGGCAGCAGGGCAGGCGCATCAGCGGTGGACAGGGCTTTCGGCCTGTCATCGAACGGGCGGCCCTTCAGCGTGGGATCGTCGAACGTCCGGCGTAGACTGCCGTCATTGTCGATGGTCCGCATGATCTGACTGCGGACATTGAGCGAGCGGAACTGGCGGACCTGATCACGCACCTCGCCGAGATCCGCCTCCCGGACCATCTCATCCACATGCCCCTGAAAATCAGAGGCCAGCCTGCGGGCTTTCTTGACGACTTTGGCAACGGACCGGATCGCGGTGGGCATGTCCTTCGGTCCGATGACCAGAAGCGCCACCACGCCGATCAGCGCAAATTCCGACCAGGCAAAATCAAACATTATTCTCGCCGGTACCCGCCATAATTCTCAATCCGCCGCGACTGCCGGATGGGGCAGGCGGACGGGACCATACAGAAAAGGCAGGTTCTTGTATATTTTGCAAATGCAGAAGAACGCCGCTTTCTGCCTCATATCTGGAATGGAGCCTCAAAACCTTCATATTCCTGTCTGTCGCGGGGCCACATAGCTCTGACGTTGCCTGATATGGCCCTGTTTGCAAACACGGATAAGCCGTAAAACAGATGTCGGGGTTATCGGAGCCGGCCGGAAACGGATGGCGGCTTCGTGGGATTTTGAGCCTGAAGCGGTGTTCGCATCGTTCGGATTCAGGCGCTGCGGACTGGTGCTGTTCAGGAGGTGGGGGAACGCTGCCGCCGACAGCCTGAGGGAGAAAGAAGGTTTTTCGATTCCCTCCGATATGCCAAAAGCCGGGACGGCCCGCATCGGCCACCGTCAGCCAACAAGAAGTCCGCCCAGAAACCCGTCCAGAAAGTCCGCATGACCCGGAGCCGCTCCACTTTCAGATCAATCTTCAGCAACGTCAGCATGCTGACGCTTGGTCGGGTTCTGACGGCGCTATGCAGCTTCGTTTATATGGCGTTTGCCGTGCGGGCGTTGGGGCTGTCTGATTTCGGGCTGCTGATCCTGATCCATTCTCTCGCCATGACCGGCTCGACCTTTTCGCGGCTTCAGACATGGCAGACGCTGATCCGCTTCGGGAGCGATGCGTTTTTCGATGGCGAGATGGGGCGTTTCAGGCAGGTGGTCTCGTTCTGCATCCGTCTCGATGGGCTGTCGGCTCTGGCGGCGCTGGCGCTCAGTCTTGTTATCGTGAGCTTTTACGCGTCGAGTGTCGGCTGGACGCCTCATGAGCGTTCGCTGGCTCTGCTGTACGCCTTTGTTGCGCCCTTCATGTATACGGGATGGTGTCACGGCGTGCTGCGTCTGGCCGGGCGGTTCCGGCTGGTGCCGATCACGGACGGCTTCACGGCGTTTGGCAAGATGTGCGGCGTGCTGCTGGCCTATACGCTGCATCTCGGCGTGGGGTGGTTCCTGTTCATCTGGGCGGCGGCGGTCCTGTTTGATTATGGGCTGTATACCGCGTTCGCCCTGTCCATCCTCCGGACGCGGGCCTCCTTCGGCTACTTCGAAGCATTCCGGCACTGGCGCTGGAAGGGCGAGGGGATGTGGGCCTTCACGCGCGGCGTCAGCCTCAACCAGACGCTGGCGTCCGCTTCCACCCATGTTGCCACACTGATCGTCGGCAAGCAGATCGGCATTGCGGAAGCCGCGATTTTCCGGGTGTGCCGACAGATCGCTTCCGGCATCGTGACGCCCGCGCAACTGATTTCGCCGGTACTGTATCCGGAACTCGTGAAAATGCGCGACCGGCAGGACTGGGCGGGTCTCCGGAAGGTCACGCTGTCGATTTTCGGAATCCTGATCGCCATCTCGGCGTTCCTGATTCTTCTGACGGCTGTGGCGGGATCACATATTTTTCGCGCCCTGCTGCATGTGCATGTGCCGCATACGTCGTTCTACATCACGATGATGCTGCTGGCGGCGATTTTCAGCCTGCTGATCGTGCCGCTGGAGCCCCTGCTGATCGTGACCGGCCAGTTGCGGCTTCTCGTCAGAACACGCGTTCTTGTCACGCTGCTCTATTTCCCGGCGCTCTATCTGCTGACCCGGCTTTATCACCTCACGGGCGCCTGTCTGGTAACGCTGGCTTCAAGCGCTGCGGTCTTTCTGTCCTGCCTTGTCGGGGCAGTGGTCTTTTCCCGACGGCTCGGTCGCTCAGGCCAGTCCGGCGTGGAAGGCGCGGCGGATCAGTCTGACCCGGCGCAGGAAGGCGGGCGCTGAACCGGGACGCGCCAACATGGTTCCCAGATTGGGCGCGATCACTTTCACCAGCAGGTAAAGCGCCATATTGAGGCGATGCAGGAACGGCGAGGTCGCCAGAGACCGTTCCAACCAGAGCCGGTTGCGGATCGTGCAGAAAACGCGCCGTTCCTCGGTCTTCGGGTCCAGCCAGGGGTGAATGGCTTTGCGGTTCGCACGCCAGGATTCGTCGATGTCACGGAGGCGACTGTCGGGACAGAGCCAGATATGGCCGCCAGCCGCCGGGATCTGCTGCGAGAAGGCGTAATCATCGAAATAGAGATGGTAATGCCGTGGCGGCAGGGTAATCCGGTCGAGCCACGAGCGGGCGAACCAGAAGCCGCCATAGGCCGCGACGCCGAGTTCGAAACAGTCTTCCCGTGTCGTGGCTTTCCGTTTTCCACCGTTCCACAGATGCGCCAGATTGAAATCGAAGAACGCGCCGGGCTCGACCCAGTGCAGGGTTTTGCGGTCCAGCACCTTGCGATACTGCCGCTTGTCCACGCGGAAGCTCATCATGGCGTTGCTCTCGTCCGCGCCAAGGCGTTTCCAGCGATCCAGAAGGACAGGCAGGGCGTCTGTTTCCGGCACATTGTCGTCGTCCAGCACCCAGATGAAACGCATATCACAGAGACCCGCCGCATGGGCCAGTCCGGCATGGAATCCGCCCGCCGAGCCTTCATTCTGCGCCAGCCGCACGATATGCAGGGCGTCAGCCCCGAACTCCTCCCGCAGTTTCGCGAGCGCCTCCTGCGCCGGACCGGGTGTGCCATTGTCCACCACGACGGCGCAGGCGGCCCCGCAACGGAAAGCGGCCCGCAAGACTTCCGCAAGAAGATGCGTGCGTTCACCATAGGTGACGGTGACGACACAGGTCTGGTCTTGCAACGGCAATAGCGTCATCTTTCAACGTGATCGGAGGCAGGCTGTCTGTCGGCGACCAGCGCAAGAACCCGGTCACGGCACATCCGCAATTCGTCATCATGTGCCGGAAGCGGCATGCGCCAGTCTGGTTCCTTCAGACCCTGCTCCGTCAATGGCCGCACAAGTCCCTGCCGGACAAGGGCTTGATGCCAGCGGGTGAAATCCGTGCCGCCGGCGAGCCAGCCACGCCGGATCAGCGTATGGCGAAGTTCCGGCGTGATCCGGTCCGCCATGATTTTCAGGCGCTGGACGGGCGGCAACCGGACCGGAAGCGGATACAGCCAGGTCGGTTTGCCGGTCCGCCACGCGTCGGCGATCAGGGAAGCGCTGTCCGTCGTCACCACCAGTCTGCCGCTCTCTTCCAGAACCGTCGGGAGAGGTCTCCGGTCAATGCGTTCGGGTGTCTGACGATACCGTTCCCTGACAATCTCCATCACATGATCCGGTGTGCGCGGGCCGGGCACGATCCGGAGTTCCGTACCGGTCGCTGCGGCCAGCCGCTCGGCGCGGGACAGCAGAATCAACGCGTCATGATCGCTGAATCCGAAATGACGGGTCGGTCCTCCCAGCAGCACGGAGAGCGGTCCCTGCGCCGTGCTGGCGGGAATGCTTGATCGTGCGATATCCGCGCCGTTCAGCGGCATGTTCAGATGCAGCACCTGCGGGCCTGCCGGGTAATCATCCTGTGGCATCAGCAGGATCAGATCCAGCTCCGATGGGGCTTTCAGGCGCGGACGTCCGAGCTGGATGATGCGGGGGCGACCGCCGAATGCCGCCTTCAGACGCCATGCCTGTCTCAGCGCCCTGCCGAAGGACAGGATCAGCGTGGGCTCACTGGAGGTGGATTGGTCGTCGTGAGTGAACTGCCAGGGCAGGCCACATGCCATGGCGAGCGCCTCGCACTGTCGCATTTCACCTTTTCGACCGGTATCGATGATCAGAATGGACGCGTTGGAAATGGTGTTCACCGATGAGGCTGTGCAGTTTTTGGTGCGGTTCAGGGAGACGTGATCTTCTTGACTGCTGACGTATAGGGCCAGAGAGCGCGGGAAATCGGTTCGGGGGCTGGTATGATGAAAAGTCGTCTGCCTTATACCAACTCTCCTTCTGCCTGAACTTTTTGGCGGGTGGGATTCGCGGGGCGCTGCCCCGACCCCCGCCAAAGGCGCGCCTTTGGAAACCGTTTGTCATCAACAAGTCGGGGGCAAGGGGCCTTGCGGTCCCTTGCGGGTGCGGGCAGAGCCCGCATAAGGGTTATCTAATAGAGCGGCTGGATTACGCCAGTTATCCGCCTACAGCGTGCTGATAGACCGGCAGAGGGGGGGCGTCGAACACATCCGGGATCGCGGGACTATTCTGCACAGGCACACGGGGACGCAGCCAAGTGATCTGACCGGAACTGACGAACTCACCTGTTTCGGTCATGCGCCTGCGGGTCATTTCGATACGCCAGTAATTGGCCTCGGGGACAACGCGGAAGGCGTTCCAGCCCGCGGCCTTGTCAGGATCGTCTGACATCAGGGATGCGGAGGGCGTGGAGATGAGCGGAATCGAGGTGTCGGAGATAAAGCGGATTGTGGCGCAATGGGAGTGGCCGTGCAGCACGAGTTCTGCTCCCGCTTCTTTCAGGGCGTCGGCGACATGCCTCCATCCCAGAAGGGATTTGCGCCATGGCACCAGACCCGGCGCCACGGGATGATGGATCAGCACGATCCGGCAGGCGTCCCGTGTGGCGTCGAGAATTCTGCGCAGGCGGGCCGCCTGTTCGATGTCGACATGTCCATAGGCCATGAGCGGCGGACTGGCGACGGCGCTGCATACGCCGATCAGCGCCAGATTGCCTACCCGGCGGATAAAGGGGAAATCCTCGGCGCGGGGCGCGGTCCATCGGCTCCATGTCGCAAGCGCCTGCTTTCTGGCGCCGGAGGTCATGGCGTCGTGATTGCCCGGCACCACGATCGTAGGGGCGGGCATCTGCTCAAGCCAGTCCGCTGCCTGCGAAAATTCCTGCGGAAGGCCGAAATTGGTAAGATCGCCGGTGTCAGCGATGGCGTCCGGCGCGAAGGCGACGATATCGTCCATCACGGCCTGCGCTGTCCGGAGAGTATGGTGTCTGGAGCGCCGACGCTTCCACGACAGCACGCTCAGCGCACGCTTGCCCACGAAGGCCTTGGGCGAAAGGGCGTGTGCTGGTGGAAGATGCACGTCGGACAGGTGAGCAAAGCTCTGAATCTGGCCTGCATTACTCATCATGAATGCCGTCGGATTGGGTCATTCCGCCTGCTGTCTGTCTGAACCGCTGGCCGTGGAGCATCTTTGTGCGGGTATGTTCCCGGATTGTCATGCGACAATGAGAAAGTCATGACATTGTCCATGCGTTTCAATCATCAGAGAGGTTGTTTCGCAGCACCATATCGCATGCAAATGAATGTTTTAAAATTAAATTGCCACAATTTCATTAAACTATCACAATGCAGTTGAGGAATTTCAATTTCTTTATTTTGGCGATGTGTAATAAAAATGTAATATTTAGGTTGGTTTCTGTGATATTGAAATAAAGTGTTTAAAAAAATGAAATGAAGTCCTGTTGTTTGTGGAGGGATGTTGTCACAGAAGACAAACCATATTTGATCCTTATGGAAACAGTGAGACATGCTGAAGGTTGTGTTGCCGTTCATAGCCCAGCCGCATCAGACGTTGCATTCGCTTCCAATAGGCATGGAAATTGCAGCCCGCAGCCCGGATGTCGAAGTGCAGTTGGCCTGTATGACGGAAAGTCATCTGGAATATGCCCGTGAGCTTGCGGCCTTCTATCCGGAGAGCAGGGTTTCGTATGAACTCCTGCGGATGCCTCAGCGTCTGCGGCGCAGGATTGAGGAAAAGGGACCGGGTCCGCTCGAAAAAATTTCCGTTCTTGCGATGAACCGCTCCTATTTTTCACAGTTCAGCGGTATTGTCGTGCCAGAGCGGACTTCTCTCTATCTCAAGCGCATGGGGGTTCGGAAACCACGTCTGGCATGGACCCGGCATGGCGCGGGCGATCGGGCTGTGGGGTTTGCAAAAGACACAAGACTGTTCGATTTTATCGTTCTGTCTGGAAAAAAGATTGAAAAACGCCTTCTTCAGCAGGGCGCCATTACGCCCGGGCGTTATCATCGTGGCACTTATGCGAAATTCGATATCGTCCAACGCATGAATCGCGCGGCGCGTCCGCTTTTCAACAATGCCCGCCCTGTCGTTCTCTATAATCCGCATTTCTCTTCCCGGTTGTCCTCATGGGAGAAATTCGGCGACAGAATCCTTGCTTTTTTCGCGCAGCAGGATCGCTACAATCTGGTTTTCGCTCCCCATGTTCGCCTGTTTGATCGAAACAGAGAAGCTGGCGAGATGTTGCGACAGCGTTTTTCCGGTTGTGAAAATCTTCTGATTGATCCGGGTAGTACACGAAGTGTCGATATGACGTATACGATGGCGGCTGATCTTTATCTGGGTGATGTCAGCAGTCAGGTAGCGGAGTTCATGATCCGGCCGCGCCCCTGCATTTTTCTCAATGCTCATAACGCACGATGGGAAAACGACAGCAACTACAGTTTCTGGCAGCTTGGCGACGTGCTGGACGGCCTTGATGGTCTTGCCGATACGCTGGAGAGTGCGTTTCTGGTTCACCCGCAGTTCAGGGAACGGCAGGTCGCCTATTTCTCGGAAACATTCGAATTGCCGGACAACCAGCCGACCGCCCCGGCGGCGGCCGATGCGATGGTGGATTATCTGAGGCGCTGCGCCTGAACAATCTGTTTGACACGTTCCACAATATCCTGTCCAGTGGCGTCGAACCGAATGGCGTTGAATCGTTCCAGCACCCGCTGCCGTGCCGCCTGTCCCCATTCGGCCAGTCTGTCAGGCGAGCGAAGCAGTTTTTCAAGCGCATCCGCCAGAGCCTGTGGATCATGAGGCGGTACCACGCTTCCCATTTCTCCAATGATGGTAAAGGGAAGTTCTCCCACGGCTGAAGCAGTGACAGGCAGACCCGCGAGCATTGCTTCATGGGCAGCCAGACAGAGTCCCTCCCAGAAGGAAGGCTGCACATAGGCGTGCAGTGTCGCCAGAAAGTTTTTGGGGTGCTCGACATATCCGACCAGACGGACAGGCAGACTATCCCGTCTGATCAGATCTTCGAGGTGGGCGCGTTCTTCGCCTTCTCCGGCAATCAGCACTTCGAAGGCGGGAAGATTGCTCCGTTGCCCCAGTAACTTCAGAGCATGGCAGAGGATATCGTAACCTTTCACCGGATGCAGGCGTCCGAGCGAGCCGATACGCACGGGTTCGCCCGGTTGCCAGGCGGATGCCAGAGGGACATCGGCGTCCGCCCGGAAAATGGGCCAGCAGGTGACCCGTTCTGGCGGAATCCCCAGTTTTTCCCTAGTCATTTTCTCTACACAGCAGGAGTCCGCGATCCAGAGGGAGGTGCGGGACCGCAGGAAGCGCAACATCCGGGCGTTCGCTGGTTTGAGACGCGCCGAATGCTGCCAGCTCACCACTGGATACCGGCGGCAGGCTCCGAGCAGCTGTCCCAGCAGAGTTGCGCGGGTCAGGGAGGTCCAGATTACATCTGGCGAAAATGCCTGCATCTGACGCTTCAGCCAGAAAAAAGCGCTTAGATGGTCTCGCGGAGAACCATCCCGGACATGCACGTGTAAGCCATCCTGTTCCATCGGCGTGATGGCGCGTCCATCCCGACGGCTGAGCGCGAAGATTTCGACATGATGCCCGCGGTTACGCATGACCCGGGTCACGGCGGGCACCGGCAGGGCCGCTCCACCGCCTTCCACCGAGTTGATGATGTAGGCGATTTTCAAAATGATCTCCTCTGCCCGAACCATTTTCCGACATGATGACGGAGATCCATGCAGGCCCGCGCCGTGACATTACGCAGGATACGCTTGGTATCAATGAGCGTGACATCCCCTGCGGCTGAGAGTGTATGCAGGCCCGCTGTAAACGGATGTGCGCTTTGAGGAGCTGTTATCCGAAAACTCTCCTGAAAAGTCATGAATTGATCAGGAGAAGTCTTGGCCGTCAGAAGGCGGATCGCTCCGCCGTAGGTCTCGGTGCAGTCCTGCATGGGGAGAATAAGCTGTCCCTCCATAATCCGGGGTGTGCCTCCCATCCGGCTGCTTCCCGGTGCTCGTCTTAACGGTTGGGTGGAAACATCCTCCCATCTACCGAGCAGCGTGTCTGCCCGTGCCAGTCGAAGAGCCGCCATGCGGTCCGTGTCAGGAGAGGAAGGAGCGTAGAACATCCACCATGCTCCGGCGGTAAAAATCGGAGAGGCGTCGATTGCGGCGTGAGGAAAACGAAATTCGGGAACCGCTTCCCATTCCCATGGGAAATGACGGGCTCGATAGAGGGTTAGTTTCCCCGAGCGGCAGGCTTCGGGCAGCATCCAGACTTCGCCATCCGCTTCAAAGATGAAAGGGTAGGAAAGGTGCCATGGTTCTGAAAGGACTGTGCCCTGCTGGATGATTTCCAGCGCCCGATTCAGGATCAGGAGGTGGATCTCGCCTTTACGGGTGCGATAGTCATAATGCTCGACAAAGACATGCAGTCTGTCGTCACGCCATATCCCGAACGGGTCCGCCAGAAAACGATATCGTCCCGGATTGGGCAGCCAGCGAATGGCGAACGGGTCGAGGGAGCCTGTGGCGCAGATCTCGGAAAATCCGGCCAGCACGACGCCGACGCGCCAGATATCGGTTCTGAAGATACTCATTGCCCTCATATAGCATGATTTTTCGTTCTCTTCTTTTCCAAAATAATCTTGATAGTTTTATGAAAGTTCTTTTGGCCTCTTGCATTTCGGCTCTGTTGCTGAGGCATTCAGAGGGATGATGTGGCGACGTCGTGTGAAAGATGATGTTGATCGGACAGATTACATGCGTGGAATCCGGAGAGCCTGCGTCGATTGATGAGGGTGACGCGGATGTGAATTCCCGTTGATTCTTTGCTGATCCCGATATGGGGCTTGCGCCAGACACGACCTTCCTGCTGTCGATCAGGAAAGGAAGAGGTCTTCCGAACCACGTACGGGATGTAAATCGTCAGGGGTTTCTCTGACGATGGAGTATGCTGGAATCCGGGACAAAGCCGGTCGTCTGCCGCAAGGCCGTGCAGAGAAGAATTTTCAGTGTGGACAGGCCGGGTTTATTTACTGAATCCCGTAACGGAACCAGCCTGACCCAAAATATTTAGGAAAATGTAATTAATTTATTTCTATAAGAAAATCCATCAAAAAGGATTTTTATAATGAATAATCAGTTAAAAATTTTTCTTTCGCAATCGATAAAGAACGAAAAACCATTCCTTCAGACGAAACTACAGTGCAAGATGTGTACCGGAACCGCCTCTCATTTCGATATCGCGGATTTCAACAAGAACTGTCAGATGGAGAACCTGCCGCGAACGGATATTGCTGTTCATTATTATAAATGTTCGCGGTGCAAGATGATATTCACGGATTTCTTCGACGACTGGACGCGCGAAGATTTCTCACAGTTCATATACAATGACGATTACATAAAAGTTGACCCGGAATACAGCGGAGTACGCGCCACGAAATGCGCTGAATATATCGCCGGAATGTTGTCTTTTGATCAAAATCTCTCATTGCTTGACTATGGCAGTGGAGAGGGTCTTCTCAGCAAAAATCTTGCCGACCGCGGGTTCAGGAATACAGAAAACTACGATCCTTTTTCTTCCCCTCGGAAACCGGATCAGAAATTCGATATCGTCACGGCTTTCGAGGTTATAGAGCACACAACCTCTCCCCGTGAAACACTTGATGAAATCATCGGTTATCTCAAACCGGGTGGCTTTGCGCTTATCAGTCAACTGATCACGCCGATCGATATCGACAGGCAAAAGGCGAATTGGTGGTACATAGCTCCCAGAAACGGGCACATCACGTTTTATAATTACGACACCATTCTTGAATACGCCCACAAAAAGGGTTTTCAGTGTGCCTTCATGGGCGGCTCATTCGTGCTTTTTCCTCGTGACTTCTCCGCGGCGACACGCAAATTTCTGCTTCAGGTCAAAGAAAACCCGCGCGTTACCAAGCTCATAGCGCCTTCCGGGGCCTGCTCCAGTCCGGAATGGAACGACACGGATACGACGCCGCATGGCGAACGGTTTCGCTGGACCGCCCGGTCGGAGGTCTTTTTCGGCGATATTGCTGCCGATTGCGACTCCGTGTTTCTGGAGATTCCGCTCATAGGCGCAGTTTCCGATGATTTCATCGACAACTGCATTCTGCGGGTTGGAAATGACCACATCCGGCTTCACCGCTATGGAAACAGTCTGTGTGCGCTCGTCAAGGGAGATTATACGAGGAAATTGCCTGTCACGCTGGTCACACCTCCGCCTGTTCAGCCTTCCTCCCTGAATGGCTCCGGCGACCAGCGTTTTCTGGGTCTCGCCATCGCGGAATAAGAATCCAGACAGCGGCAGGGTGACAGATGCGTCTCGTCGTCAGGTCGGGTTTCGGCCGTCATCCAGCCGCCATGATCTTCTTTGGCGCTACAATATCGTGCGTCGGAAACCCTGTCAGACCCGTAAGTGTGGATGAGCCTTATCGGACGTAACTGGCGTCCGTCGGGCAGCCTCTTTTCTTTCCGCGGGGGAGGGGTATTTGCGGTATCCCGACAGGGTAAAGTCAACACGAGCACTGATCGTTTTTGTAAATATTTCGACCATCCTGTCCCGCAATCTATGCTTCCAGCGCATCCAGAAGCGCATTTCCAAACCGCTCCGGCGAATAACCCCCGCTAATCAGTTCTTTCCCCGCGTCCGAATGCTTCCGCCACAGCGCATCATCTTTCAGTAACGCCAGCAGTGCTTCGGCAAACTGGTCCGCGGTCTCCGCTAGAGACGCAACATCGTCCAGCCCGGCAATCCCCTCCGCGCCGACCGGCGTGGTGACGAGCGGCAGTCCATGATGCAGGGCTTCCAGCACCTTGTGTTTCACACCCGCCCCGAAGCGTAGCGGCACGGCGGCGACACGGGAGGTGGCGTAGAGCCGGGTAAGTTCTTCATCCGAGATAAAACCCGTGACGGTGACATCCGGACTGGCCAGCACACGGACTTCGGCAGCGGGTTTTGATCCGGCGAGGATCAGGCAGGCGTCCGGCATGTGCTGACGCACGAGCGGCATGATTTCCCGCACCAGCCAGAGGGCTGCATCGACATTGGGTGGGTGGCCAAAACCGCCGACGAAGAGAATGGTTTTACCGGGTGTAACGGGGCGTGCCGAGCGGTCCGGTGGGAAGCAGAACGGCACGATGGCGTGTGGCCTTGCGTTCGGAGCGAGTTTACGAACGAGGTCGGCTTCGTATTGCGACAGGTAGAGCACGGCATGGAACTGTGGCCACAGCCATGTCTCCAGACGTCGCATTGTGAGCGCGTCCTCTCGGGGGCGGCTGTCCCCCGTCACTTCGGCCTCGCGTTCCAGTCGCAGGAAGTGAATGTCGTGGCCGTAATAGGAGCGGCGTGCATCGGTGTTGAGCGCTACCTCCGGCAGGAAGGCGCGGGCGATGGTGGGACGCATGATCATGACATGATCGAGATCCGGGCCGTTTTCCCTGATCCACGCCGGAAAATCGTAGGGGCTGGTTTCGTCCAGAATCTCGACGCCCAGCCGTTCCAGCGCATGGGAGTAGGCGTTGCGCTGACGGTTTTCAGGCCAGAATTTCACCAGCCATCCGGCATCAGTCAGGGCATGGATCACATTCATTGTCGTGCGGGAGCCTGCGTCACGGTCGGGTTCGGGCACGTAATGGTCGATGATGAGAATGGTCCTGCGGTTCCGGGCATGGGATGCGGCGCGCAGAAAATGTGTTGCGGGTGGGAAATGTTCCGCCGCCAGCACGTCGTGCCAGCGTTCCAGCATCAGGCGCCGGTTGCGGACCTGATACGTCTTGATGCCGCTGGTCTCGTCCGTTCCGTGCGAAACGCCTTCATGGTGGATGACCGCTGAAGCGGGCTCGAACACCACGCGCAGCCCCGAGGCGCGGATGCGAAAGGCAAGGTCCGTGTCCTCGTAATAGGCGGGAGCGAAGGCTTCATCGAAGCCGCCGAGAGAGTCGAACAGATCGCGGCGCAGCATGATCGACGCGCCGGAGATGTAATCCACGTCACGCGGATAGCTGTAGGCGGCCTGGTCGGGATGCGGATCGTTGCGGCCGAAATTCCAGCCTGATCCATCGTTCCAGATGATGCCTCCCGCTTCCTGCAACCGCCCATCCGGATAGAGCAGTTTCGAGCCGGTCAGTCCGATGGTTTCGTCGGTTTTCAGGCGGGACAGAAGGGCGTCGAATGTGTGGGGCAGCACTTCCGTATCGTTATTGAGCAGATGGAGATACGTGCCGGATGCTGCTTTCTCCGCCTCGTTGCAATTCTTCAGAAAGCCCAGATTGTTGACACGCTCGATCAGCACCAGCCCCTCGATGGCGCGCAGGGTGGCGACAGCCGGATCGCCGGAGGCATCTTCCGCGACGATCACTTCGTAAGGGCAGGCTGGGGGATGCCGCATGATGGAACGCAGGCATTGCAGCGTGACGGGAACCTGACCGTAGCTCGGAATCACGATGCTCAGGACTGGAAAAGCATGGCGTGGAAACCGAAGAGGAGTAGGGTCTTCCGAACGGCGCGAAATGGCTCTGGCGCGACCGGAAGAGGGCTTCGCAGGAGGCTGTGCAGGCTCCTCTTCTCTGCAAAGAGGCTCTGATGCACGCGCCCGGAAGGACGGATGCAGACGGGCCGGAAACTGGCCGCTGGCAAGCTTCCGGCAGGAACGGGCTGCCTCGCGCAGAAGATGCTTCAGTCGCGGAGAATGTTCGAGGATTTTTCGGGCAGGGCTGGTCAGACGCCAGAACGTACTGTTCTCATAGGCCTGTATGCGGCGTCGCAAGTCTTCGATCGTGGCTTCCGAGCGCTCGAAAGCCGTAGCCCGGAGGCGAAGGCGGGTCAGTTCATCCTGCAATCCGCTTTCCGACGAGTGTGCCTGCTCGTCTTTTGCTGCGCCGGGTCTGGGATTGTTGGAAGAAAAAGACACTGCGGGGTCTGGCCTCGGAAACGGAAGCAGGCTTTCCGCTATCACCCGACTGAAAGTGCTGATGCGTCCGATGTCCGGTGAGGCTCAAGCCCTGTGTCTCCCTCCATACAGAGGGACGAGTCCAAAGGAAATGGATCGTTAATATATCGTTTCTGTCTGACAGCCCTGTGTCTCAGTTCGCCAGAGCGTCTTCCGGAACACGGGCGATGAGTTCCAGCTCGATTTCGATTTCCGGACGATCGAATTTTTCAACCACCAGCACCGTGATTGCGGGGCGGTTGTCACCGAGGGCATTGCTGGTGAAGCTGCCGCACGAGGAGAGCTTGCTGGCGTCCTTGACGAGGTAGACGACCCGGACGACATCCTGAAGCGAGGCCCCGCGTGACGAGAGGGCGGCGTCACCGGCCGAGAAGGCCAGCCGGCACTGGTCGCTGATGCGGGGTGGAAAATCTCCCGTCCGGGAATCAAACCCGCGCAGGCGGCGGACGCGCATTCCCTCGTGGGACTGTTCATAGCTTGGCTGGACAGTGTCGAGGCGCAACAGCGGGTCTGCGGACGTATTTTCTGGTCGATCATACCGGGTCCGCATGAGGGCTGTTGCTGCTTCCATTTCGGCTATCCTTTATGGTCGCGCCCGTTCGTGTGTTAAGACAAACCGGCGACACAAAATTGTCATAATCTGAAAAGAGCGGCAAAGAAAGATGTTTCTCTGGAGAAACGCTATTGAACCGTAACGATTTCGGAACGGAAGCGCCAGTGACGATCCGTGATGGCGTGAGGCGATTTCACGGCGGATGTGTCGCCCGACGCGGGCTGGGCGTGCTGATTCTGGGGGCGTCGGGCTCAGGCAAGTCCGACCTGCTGCTTCGGTTGCTGGCGCGTGGCTATGATCTGGTGGCCGATGACCGGATCGAGATGGAGGGGGAGCTTGTCCGGGCGCCCTGTGCCCTGCGCGGACTTGTCGAGGTGCGGGGCTGGGGCATCGTGCGGCGCTCTTTTGTACCGGAAGTCACGCCCTGTCTGACGGTGCGGTTGATCCGGCAGGGAGAGATGTTCTCCCGGCTGCCGGAGGAGGGACTGACAGACGGGGAAACGGGGCTGCCGGTTTTGACTCTGGATGGCATGATGGCCTCCGCGCCGGAGCGGATCGACATGGCGCTGGACTGTCTGGAAGGGCGAGCCTTTCTCCTGTCGCAGAGCGCCATGCTGGCCCGTGATGACTGAGAGCGACAAAAGTGTGTCAGACAGGCGGGAGCTTCTGGTATGGTGTGTCAGCAGTTGGAACGCGGCGTCCTTTCGACGTGCCGGGTGGTGTCTTGCAATGGGGCGCGCGGCCCTGAAATGCGATAGTATGTCGGTTCTGTCGTTCTGTTCTCCGTTATAGGATTTTGTCGGATTTCAATGGTGACGTCCCAGACTGCTGATGACCAGACTGCCGATGGGGTTCCAATGCGTCAGATCCTGCTTGTCACGGGTCTGTCGGGGGCAGGGAAATCCTCGATTCTCAGGATTCTGGAGGATCTTGGGCATGAAGTGATCGATAACCCGCCTCTCGGCATGCTGGATGAGATCGTGGCGCGCGGTGATCGGCCGCTTGCGATTGGCGTGGATTCCCGGACCCGGGATTTTGATACCTCGACCGTGCTGGAAGCGCTGGCGCGTCTGCGTATGAACCCGCATCTGCGGGCCGAGCTGATCTATGCGACGGCTGACGAAGCCACGCTTCTGCGCCGCTACACGGCGACCCGCCGCCGTCACCCCCTCGCGCCGCACGGCAGCGTGAAGGAAGGCATCGATTCGGAACGGGAACTGACCGGAAAGCTGCGGGCCAGCGCGGATATGGTCATCGACACGTCGGACCTCTCCGCCCCCGAACTGCGGCGTCTGATCGAGACACGCTATGGCACATGGCATAGCGGGCCGGATGAAGGGCTGACGGTCGTGCTGATGTCGTTCGCCTTTCCCGCCGGTCTGCCGCGAGAAGCGGACATGGTGTTCGACGCCCGCTTTCTGAGAAACCCGCATTATGATCCCGTGCTGGCGCCGCAGACCGGTCTCGATCGGCCGGTCGCCGCCTATGTCGAGGCTGATCCTGACTACGAGCCATTTCTGAATCAGATTTTCGGGATGCTGCGTCTGGTCATTCCGCGCTTCGTGCAGGAAGGCAAGAAATACGCGACCATCGCCGTGGGCTGTTCGGGCGGGCGTCATCGCTCTGTTACGTTGGTGGAGGCATTGGGCCGGAAACTGGCCGATATCTCCGACAGTCCGGGGGGCGAGGGGCCGGTGGCGGTCGTTCACCGGGAACTGGCGCGGCTCGGGATCGCCGGTCCGGGAGCCGCCGCCTGGCGCTGGGCGCGAAAGCCCGCTGATGACCGGGCTGACCTCCAGACGGATCTGGCGGAGCGGTTCGTAGATGTCTCCAGTGTGGACAACAGTAACGTGAATTCGGACGACAGGACGTCGGCGTCACAGTCCTTGGCGCGGGGAAACGCATGATCGGCATTGTACTGGTCACTCAGGGTGCTCTGGGTGTCGCCCTGCGGGAAACGCTTGAGCATGTCGTGGGACCGCAGGAAAGACTGGCGGCTGTCAGCATTGGCGCTGATGATGATCTGATGGCGCGGCGTCTGGAACTGGAAGCCTGTGTCGCCTGTGTCGATGATGGAGACGGGGTGATGCTTGTGACCGACATGTTCGGCAGCACGCCGTCCAACCTCGCCGTCGCGATGATGAAACCGGGGCGGATCGAGGTGCTGGGCGGGGCCAATCTGCCGATGCTGGTCAAGCTGGCGCAGATGCGCGACCTGCATACGCTTGAGGAATGCGCCACGGCGGCTGAGCAGGCGGCCCACAAATATATCAGCCGCGCTTCCCATCTTCCCCTGCAATGTCTGGACGGAGCGCGCCGTTGCTCCGAGGGTGCCGCTGGCGAACCGGTTCACATTTTTCTTCCCTTCTCTGACAAGGCCTGTCCTGAACCGCTCCCACCTGTGAGTCTGATCTCTGGGCGGAAGGTCGCTGTCGGCTGATGGAAACCTCTGAAATACCGCTGACCCGACCAGTTACAATCGTGAACGCCAAGGGGCTGCATGCCCGCGCCTCGGCGAAATTTGTTGCGGAAGCCGAGAAATGGAATGCCGAAGTGACAGTCACTTATGGCAGCGAAGTGGTGTCTGCCTGTTCCATCATGGGGCTCATGCTGCTGGGTGCTGGTGTTGGCGCGACCGTCACCCTTTCGGCGACAGGCGCACAGGCGCGGGAAGCGCTCGGGGCGCTGGAGGCTCTTGTCGGTAGCGGGTTTGGAGAAGATACTGAAACGGTCACTTTGGCGCGTTAGGGCCGTGGCTGTTCACACGGATTCATAAACGTCGCGATGCGTGATGATTGGACGGATATCCTGATTCGGCCAGACGTTTTCGTGCGGCCGGATACGGCTCTGATGAGGATGAGATGAACGCCCAGCGAAGTTCCGGTCGCGGAGAAGACCTCGCCAGAAGTGGAACTGATGAAGCGGGTGGCGAGTGTCTTCTGCATGGCGAGCCGATAGGCGCAGGCTATGCAATCGGTCCGGCGTTTGTGGTCGGAGAGGACCCTTCTCTGGAACCGGAAGCCCGGATCAGCCATCTGACGCGGGAGCAGGAACACGCCCGGTTCAGCGAAGCGGTCGAGCGTTCCATCGGCCAGTTGAAAAAACTCCAGAATCGCATCGCCCGGCTGCCGGAAGAAACGCAGGTCGAGATCGGGCCGATGCTGGAAGTCTATCAGCGTATGCTGGGGCCGTCCCGCCTGCAGAACGGCGTTGTCAGCCGTCTTGATGACGGCCTGACCGCCGAAGCCGCCGTCCATGAGGCGACGGCTGAACTGGCGGATCTGATGCTGGCGTCCAGCGAAGAAAGGCAGCTCGCCGGAGAAGATGCCGCCGCCGCTGAGCGCAGGGCGGGTGAGTTTCGGGAAATCGGTCGTCGCGTCATCCGTAATCTCATGCGGGAAGCCTTTCTGTCGCTGTCCAGCATGCCGGACGGCGCGATTCTGGTGGCGCATACACTCCGTCCCGCCGACGCCGCGCTGATTGATCCGGCCCGCGTTGCCGCCGTCGTCACCGAGGATGGTGGCACCACGGGGCATACGGCCATCATGCTGCGGGCTCTGGGCGTACCGGCCGTGCTGGCGGTCGAAGGGCTGCTCGATCAGGTGACTGACGGGGCCACTCTGGTCGTGGACGGTTATTCAGGCGGCGTCACGGTCGGTCCGTCTGCCCGCACTGTGCGGCAGGCGCGCAAGCAGGTCGCGGCCTATGCACAGGAGCGGCAGGAACTCGGCCGGATGCGGCGGCTGGCGTCACGCATGGCCAGCGGCGAGAAGATCAGCCTTCAGGCCAATCTGGAACTGCCTGCCGAACTGCCCCTGATCGCGCAGTCGGGCGCCGCCGGAATCGGCCTGTTACGGACAGAGTTCCTGTTTATCAACGCCGAGACGCTTCCTGATGAGGTGACGCAGTATGATATTTACGCTGCCATCGTCGCCACCATGGGGTCTGATCCGACGACCATTCGTGTGCTGGACTGGGGTGGAGAAAAGCAGGGAGAGGCGCTGATACGCGCCGGGATTGTCGGGCGTGATTCGGTCAATCCGGCTCTGGGTGTGCGGGGCATCCGGCTTCTGCTGGAATATCCCGATCTTCTGGAGACGCAGTTTGCGGCCATCCTGCGGGCAGCGGCGAAGGGGCCGGTGCGCGTGCTGCTGCCGATGGTCACGGCTGCTTCGGAAATCATCGCGGCTCGCGAGATTTACGAACGTGTGGCGCGGAGACTGAAGCGCAAGGGCATTGACACCGGCGAGACCCTGCCGCCGCTGGGTGTGATGATCGAAACTCCCGCTGCGGCCCTGACGGCGGGACATCTGGCGCAGCACGCTGATTTTCTGGCGATCGGATCAAACGATCTGACCATGTATACGCTTGCGGCTGACCGGGCGTCCTCGGAAGTTCTGGCGCTTTATAACCCGCTGCATCCCGCCGTCCTGAGAATGGTCAGCGAAGTCCTGTCAGCAGCTTTCCTTGAACGATGTCCCGTGTCCGTCTGCGGTGAAATCGCCGGTGATCCCCGTCTGACTCCTCTTCTGATCGGGCTTGGGTGTCGATCCTTTTCCATGTCGGCTTCGATGGTGCCGCGTGTGAAGCAGATCGTGCGGCAAAGCAGCTATAATGAATGCCGTCTGCTCGCCCGGAGGGTTCTGGCCGAAACGGATGTGGGGGAAATCGGACGCCTTCTCGACGCCTTTCAGCGAGGCTGATCGGTGTTAGGGCAACATCCGATCAGCCGGAATCCTCTGGCCGGGTGAAGGAGCTCGATAAACAATGAGTTAGAACGGCGCTGGTGCCCCAGTCTGAACGGACGCCGTTCTAAGTTCTGAAGTCGGGTGTCAGCCGGTACGCCATGAGACGGAAGACGCCGACAGCCAGCGACGAAAAGCGAGGACGCTCGCAAGCGGCGGAGACAGCGCAGCGTAAAAAGATGGGACATCCGACTCGGTCGTGAGATGCGTGTGGCTGTTCCGGGCAAGCTCATCGACGCCGGGCTGCGTCGCCGTCAGATGCGCGGCATGTCGCCAGAGTGCTGCGTTTGCCGGAGGTGTCAGCATGGGCAGGACCAGCGCGGCGTCAATGGAGGCCGCGTGGGCCGCCGCCTGATAGGCGGGAAAGAGCGGATGATCCGGCGCATGCCCCCGCAGGGCGGCAAACCGGCTGGCGAAATCGGGTATCCCGCCTGCTGCGTCCGTCGTCAGGGAAAACAGCGGTACAAAACCCTTCCCCTTCAGGGAGTCGAGCAGTTCCGGCGTGGCGCTCCCGGGCGACAGTTGGACCACATCCACTTCGCCACGTTGCAACGCATCGATGGCGGTGTCCCGTGTTGCCAGCCCGCTGACCGGGATGGCGCGCATCGACAGGATCGCCATTGCGAGGAGTGTCGGCAGTTCCGCTCCGGTGGGTGTCGTGACAGCCACGCGCACGGGCCTGTTCTGGAGCAGGGTCCGCAGGGAGCGACGGAAATCGACATGTCCCACAACCAGCGGAGAGCCGGTGACCAGCGCGACCGGCAGCCAGCGCTGGTAATCGAAATGCACGCGGGAATCGCCGGACAGGGCGGCGAGGATGGCCGTGCCGGGAACCAGAAGGGCATTGTCGCCGGATGCCTGTGCATCGAAAAGATTGGCCCCGGTGACTCCGTCCTGCCCCGCTACATTATGCAGGTTCAGTGGGCCGTCCGTCGGCAGCGTCGTTTCAAGGGAGGGCGCGAGGACGGGAGCCCAGCGCGCCGGGCCTGTGCCCGGACTGCCTGCGACGATCAGGGCTGGCGTGCCGATTGTCGGCGCCGGAATGGCGGCGGACGCCGCCTGAAGAAGTCCGTCAGTCTCGGAGCGGTCGGCAAAGGCGCGGGCTGTCATGAAGACGCCTGCGCCGGAACCTGCCAAGAGGCCGAGAGCCGCCTTCAGGAGCATCCGCCGGCTGTGACGCCGTGGAGGAACTCGTGAAAGGCAGGTATCGGATGGCAGGTCTTGTTCTGACAAAACTCGGAGATCTCCCTTAAAGATGGTCCGGGTAATATTTTCAGGAATATTACCACCATAAAGTTAAGGCCGTTCTGTGGCGATCAGGCCCGAAGGGTCAGGGCCACTTCACCTCGGGAGGCATGCTCATGAGGATCGCCTCCGTGTGACCGCCGGTTTTCAGGCCGAAAAGTGTTCCACGGTCCTGTAGCAGGTTGAATTCCACATAACGTCCGCGCCGGATCAACTGCTGCTCGCGCTGTTCCGGGGTCCACTGTTCCACCATGCGGGACCGCACGATGTTCGGGAAGGTTTCAAGGAAGGCCAGTCCCACATCTTTTGTAAAGGCGAAATCCATCAGCGGGTCGCCACTGTGGAGACGGTCGTAGAAAATGCCGCCCAGCCCGCGTGGCTCCAGACGGTGCGGCAGATAGAAGTATTTGTCGCACCAGGCCTTGAAGCGCGGGTAATATTCAGGATCGTGCTTTTCGCAGGCGAGACGGAAGCCATCATGAAAGATTGCTGCGTCGTCCTGCGCTTCCTCGCTTTCGGGGAACATGGGGGTGATATCACCGCCGCCGCCGAACCAGCCTTCCGTCGTGACGATCATCCGGGTGTTGAAATGGGCTGCCGGAACAACCGGGCTGCACATATGGGCGACCAGACTGATGCCGGTGGCGAAGAAGCGCGGATCTTCGGACGCGCCCGGGATCGACTTGCGGAACTCCGGGCTGAACTCGCCGGAGACGACCGAAACATTCACGCCGACTTTCTCGAACACGCGTCCGCGCATGACGCTCATGACGCCGCCGCCTTCGGTGTGGGCATCTTCCCCGGCTTCGCGGGTCCATGCCGTGCGTTCGAACCGTCCGGGGGCTGTGGAGCGTCCCGGCAGGGTAGGAGCGTTCTTCTCTGCGGCTTCCGTTTCAATACTCTCGAAAGCGGCGCAGATCCGGTCGCGCAGCGACTCAAACCATTGCTGCGCTTCCGGTTTCAGAGGTTCGTAATGCCGGGCGGCGGCAGAGGAAGGGGCGGTGGTGTCATCCATAACCGGATATCTCCTGATCCTGTCAGTGCGTCCTGTTGGGCCCCCCGGTCTGGTCCCCCGGTCTGGTCCATTGACCTGGCGCGTATGGGCTCGGCTCCGTGGCGGACGCGCAGAATGCGCCTATGGGGTGCGATATCCCGGCTGTGATTGCAAGAGGGCTTGTTTCGGGATGATGGCGCACCGGCGACATTCCGGATGCGGTCTCCCGACGCTCATGCTGGTCTTTGGCTCTTCCGCACGCAAACGAGGCGGAAGCCCCGCCAGTGGTCTGGCTCCAGACATGTATTCAGTCATTTCCCGGATAAATCATAAAGACATTTCTGATGAAGTTTTTTCAAAAACTTCAGGAGCGGCACCTTGCTCTGAAAACAGGTGACACAGGTCAGTTTTTGCTTTTGTGATTTAAGGCCAGTCCAGTATCAGAGCGAGCCAGAGTCAGGGCTTACCTCCCGCTCTTTCCATCAGGGGAAACCGGGATGCCTTCCTCTTCTTCCACATCCATGCCCAGGCTGGTTGAGCGGCTGGAGACCAAGGCCCGTGAGCTGGGCTTTCACGCCTTTGGAGTCTGCGCCGCCGATATCGGCGCGGAAGCCGGAGACCGCCTGCGGGAGATGATCGCGCAGGGGCATCATGGCACGATGTCGTGGCTGGCTGAACGGGTGGAGGCCCGGGCGCATCCCAACGGATTGTGGCCGGAAGCCCGCAGCGTGATTTCTCTTGGCCTGTCCTACGCGCCGGAGGGCGATCCTCTGGCCACGCTCGCCGACAGGGCATGCGGGAATATCTCGGTCTATGCCCGGAACCGCGATTATCACGACATTATAAAGGGTATGCTCAAGCATCTGGCGCAATATCTGGTCGCGGACATCCGCCGGGCCGGACTGGAGGCGGAAGTCAAGGTCTTTGTCGACACGGCGCCAGTGCCGGAAAAGCCTCTGGCTGAACGGGCCGGGCTGGGCTGGCAGGGGAAACACACCAACCTCGTGTCGCGCGATCATGGGAGCTGGCTGCTGCTCGGCGAAATCTACACGACACTCGAACTGACTCCGACAGCCCACCGTGCCGGTCAGTGCGGAAGCTGTACGCGCTGTCTCGAAGTCTGTCCGACGAACGCCTTTCCCACCCCCTACCGGCTGGACGCACGGCGCTGCATTTCCTATCTCACCATCGAACATGCTGGACCTATTCCTCACGAATTCCGGGAGACGATGGGCAATCATATCTACGGTTGCGATGACTGCCTGTCCGCCTGCCCCTGGAATCGCTTCGCCGAGGAATCGCGCGTGATGAAGCTGAAAGCGCGGGAAGACCTGATCGCACCCCGTCTGTCGGAACTGGCGGCGCTTGACGATGCGGGGTTCCGGGTTCTGTTTTCAGGTTCTCCGATCAAGCGGATCGGACGGAATCGCTTTGTGCGGAATGTGCTGATCGCCATTGGCAATTCAGGGGACAGCGGGATGCGCCCTGTTGCGGAACGGTTGCGCGATGATCCTGATCCGGTTGTGGCGGAGGCCGCAGACTGGGCGGCGGAACGGCTGGCGGGGCTGGCCAAGCACGTGGTTTCCTTTGAAAGTCCGGAATCATGACACGCCATCTTCTCAAGCGCAGCCTCATTCTTTCCGGGCATGGGACCAGTGTGGCGCTGGAACCGGAGTTCTGGGTTGTACTGGACGGGATGGCGCAGCAGCAGGGTCAGACAATCGGCAAGCTGGTGGAGAGCATTGACGGAAAACGTGATCCGAATCGTCCTCTGGCATCGGCTTTACGTGTTGCGGCGTTGCACGCTTCCAGATCAGATGCTGTTTCGTCTTTGGGACAGGATAGAGTCGCGCTGTCGTCTCCCGATCTGTGAAAGCTGACAGAAAAACCTCGCTCCATAAGGAAGAATGGTAAAATCTGTCCGGGACGGCACTCCCTGCCCAATCAGGAACGTGCAGTTTACCAAAATGAAGAACACCTCAATTTCTTATCTAGTTAACCATTCAGAAACACCGCTCCCCCTAGCGTCGGACGCTCGACGACAGAACACTTCAGACAGCATGACCTCAGATGAGAAATCCATGTCAGGGAATATTCTACGCCTGCCACATTGTCCCGAGGCCAGCCCGATGCTGATCTCCCATTCCCTGCTTCAGTTGGCGGATGTTGTCTGGCAGGCCGGTCTGCCGGGTCTTGCGAATGATCTGGTCGGTCTTGCCCACTCGGCCATTGACCGTTCTGCGGAAACGACGTCGTAAGGTGGGGAACTGACGGAATTTCGTGTCGTGTCGCGGGAGGCTGGCTGCCCTGATCACAAGGGGGCTTTAGTCCCCGCTGAAGTAAGGCTAGACTCTCTGCATGGCTATCTGGGGTAAACTGTTCGGAACCGTGGCTGGGTTTGCGGTGGGCGGACGAATGGGCGCGTTGCTGGGCGCGGCGCTCGGACATGCGGCTGATCGTGGATCCCTGCTGGAACCGCCGACAGGTGGATGGAGCGATCGCTGGGCAGCGCGCGCCGCCCCTGACCCCAACAGCGCCGCTGCCTTTGTCGCGGCCAAGCTTGCGGCAGTAACCGGCAAGAAAGACCAGTTGTACGCGCTTTGCACCGTTCTGCTCTGCGCCAAGCTTGCGAAATGCGATGCGCCGGTGAACCGCAAGGAAATCGACGCTTTCAAATCACGGCTCAGGATTCCGCCTGAAAACGCCTCGGAAGTCGGGCGTCTGTTTGATCTGGCCCGGCAGCGGACGGATGATTACGAACGCTTCGCCCGGGAACTGGGGCAGGCCTACCGCGATGATCAGCTCATGCTTGAGGATCTGCTTGGTGTGCTCTTTTTTGTCGCACGGGCAGATTGCGCCAGAGATGAAGCCCTGCACCCGGCTGAAATCAAATTCCTGAAAAACGTGCACAAGGCGTTTGGCCTGAGTGCCGGAGCCTGGAGCCGGGCTGAAGGAGGCCGTTCCCGTCCGGCCATGGCCGAAAACGCTGCCTATGATGTGCTGGGAGTTTCCATAGACGCGTCAAATGAGGAAATCCGGGCGACATGGCGGACACTGGTGCGCGCCAATCACCCGGATACTCTCTCGGCGCAAAATGCATCCCAGCCTGAAATTGACGCGGCTGTTGTGAGGATTTCCCGCATCAACGCGGCATGGGACGTCATCAAACGGGATCGTGGCCTCTAAAATCTGATTTTGATGGGGGCGCTTTTTCAAAAAGCTTCTCATCTAGTCAGGGTGTCAGTCTTCCACACGACCACCGCCATCAGCAGCACCCAGACGCCAGTAGCCTGCCGAACGGATGTGGTCGCGCGTCACGCCCTTGTCTTCGATGAGGAGTGTGCGGAGTTGTCGGACTGTGTCGATTTCAGCGCCGATCCAGATATGAAGATCGTCTGACGGCAGATCATGGTCTTGCAAAGCCTCCTGAAGAACAGTGGATTTTCCAGCCTCGACTCCGTTGCGGGGAAACCAGAGGATACGGGCGTCAGCCCGGCTCGCCAGTGGACGCTCTTCTTCCGCATCCGCGACCTCGATCATGGCCGTAACGCTCGTGCTTTCCGGCATTTCTTCCAGTCGACGGGCTATGGCGGGCAGCGCGGTCTGATCTCCGATCAGAAGATAATGCGCGTAATTTTCGGAAACGATGAAAGAACCTCTCGGACCGCCGATGCCAAGTGTCTGGCCGGGTTTGGCCTGAGCCGCCCATGTCGCCGCAGGTCCGTCGCCATGCAGGACGAATTCGATGGCAAGTTCATTTGTCTCAGGATTGAAAAAGCGTGGTGTATAGTCGCGCATGATCACGGATGATGAGGACGTGTGCATGGGGCGGCCGCCTGTATCCACATCCGGCAGGACGGGCATGTCCTGTCCGGGTTGCGGGAAGAACAGTTTGACATGATCGTCGGCGGCAGCCGAACTGAAATCATGCAGGTCATCGCCAGTAAAGATGATACGCCGCATCAGTGGTGAGAGCTGCTCGATCCGTGCGACCTGCGCCATACGCAGGCGCACGGGCTGGCGGACGCGCAGAGGCGTCCGGGACAGGGAGTTCATGTGTTTCTCCATTGAAAAAGTCTGGATTATTCAGGTTTTTTGAGAATTTCTGCCGTGGCGCGCCTGAGGATGTCGGTCATGCGTTTTCTTTCTTCTGGTCCGCATCCACGCTGACGCATCAGGGCCTGTTTGAAAGCATGTCGGGCTTCGTGAAATTCGTCGGAAGCGCGCGGGTCTGCATCATCAACGCCCGAGAAGGCGTCCCGCACCTCGCTCATGCGGCTGCCGATCCGCTTCAGGGTTTCGAGGATGCCGTCAGCCTGTTCCCGGTTTGCTTCGAGAAACGCCTTGCCTTCATCAGTCAGCGTATAGAGCTTGCGGTTACCCTCAGGAGAGGATGTAACCTGCCCGGTTTCATCAAGGTAGGTCAGGGCAGGATAAACCATGCCCGGGCTCGGCGCGTAAAAACCGCCGGATTTTTCTTCAAGAAGACGGATCAGCTCGTAGCCGTGCGCGGGCTGGGTTGCCATGAGCGCCAGAAGGACCAGTTGCAGTTCGCTGGAGCTGAGTTTGCGTCCGGCAGGGAAATCACCTCTGCCGAAGCCATGACGGGAGCCATCACCGAACCGGCGGCGACCTGTGGGGTGTTCACCATCGGCATGGCGGGAAGGACGATGTCTGGATGTATGATCTTTAAACATATCTTACGATACATATATCTTAAGATATAAATCAAGACTATTCTGGTGACATTCTGTTTTTAAATATTGCAAAAAGTAACATATATGTTTTGCCGGTCTCGCTGGCCCGTCGCAGGAGAACCGCTCGGCGGACGACTCACCCACTGGCTGCGGGCGACCGGGACGGCTTCAGACGGAAGCGAGGCAGGTGTCGTAAATTGTCCGCCACCGGTCGATCACGACTCTGGGTGTAAAACCATGCTCGTAATCGGCAAGGCCTCCGGAGACGATCCGGTCTCTCAGCGTGCTGTCATCCAGTACGGACCGGATAGCGCCGACCAGAGCGGGAAGATCGTCGATCGGTGTCAGCATGCCGTTTTCGCCGGTGCGAATGTAAGCGCGAGGCCCTGCGGCGGCGCAGGCCACCAGAGGTGTTTTTGTGGACCAGGCATCAAGAATGACGGTGCCGAACGGCTCGTAGCGCGAGGGAAGAACACAAATGTCGGATGCGGCCAGAAGCGCGCCGCGATCGGTCCGCCACCCCGCGAAGCGAATCCGGTCGATCACGCCTTCCTGTCTCGCCTGCTCTTCCAGTGCGGCGCGTAACGGACCTTCCCCCGCCATCCAGAGATAACAGTCCGGCAGCTCCCGCATGGCGGAGATGAGGGTTTCCAGTCCCTTCGCCTCATGCAGACGTGAGAGTGTCAACAGAATGCGGGCATCCTGCGGAGTATCGAGGGCTGCGCGGGGAAGCGGTGGTTCCGGCGTGACCGAGGAAAAGGTCGGGGCTGAAAATATGCGGCCCGTTGTGGTGGCGCTGTCCACAGGATGCCAGTCCGGATTGGTGCGCATGCGCTCCGCGATATCCGGCGTGCAGCCCACAAGATGCGTGCAGTGGGCATAGGGTTTGAGGTCGCGGTAGTTGCCGAACCAGCCGATGACGGGACGTCTGCCGGAAAGATGGCTGGCGTTGGCGGGCATGCTCGCAGCGGCGCGTCGCATCCAGCAATGGACGATGGAAGGCTCAAGGCGACGGATAAGCTGGGTCATGCGCCACTTTCTCCACAGCGGGAAACGCGGCTTCAGCGTATCGGTGTCGATGGTCAGGCCTGCATCGGCCAGTTCCTTCAGACGGGGAGAGTCGGGGTGGAGGACGACGGTCTGCCGGATGCCGGCCCTGTGCAGACCCAGCATGACGTCGGTGGAGTACAGTTCGGCGCCGCCGTGGCCGCGTGCCGCCATGACCTGCAGAATGTGCGGAACGTCCCTCACATCACCTCCTTCAAAACTGTTTCGGGTGACATATCTGCCTGATGGAGAAAAAACGAAAGATGAAATATTTGTAACGAATCCGGAATAAGAAGCCTTTCCATGGCTGTCCGGCATTTACGCCGGGTGAACTCCCTGTCCGGAAGCGGTTTTTCGAATAAATTGACATGAATGTTATTGCGAGGCGTTCTCATTATCTGTTAGCCTGTATGCGTGTTGAGGCTATGAGGCACGTGGATGTATATCTGCTCCTGTAACGGGCTGACCGATCACGATGTAAGCGCTGCGGTGGAAGCCGGAGCGACGCGACCCGTAGAGGTTTATGCGGCCCGGAAATGCCGGGCCCAGTGCGGCAACTGCGTCAAGGGCGTCGTCTGTCTTCTCCGCGAGGCGCTGAAGCAGCGTAAGGCCTCCGCAGCCGTCATGGCGTCCATGGAGCTTGCGGCGCAGCAGGAGCTTTCCCGCGCCGTCGCCTGACAGTTTCCGTTTTTCATTTTGCAGAATGCAACAAAGGCAGGGAGTGAAAACTCCCTGCCTTTGTTTTTTTGCTCAGATGCTCGGAGTTGCTGAAGATTCGGGCCGCATAGCAGGCATAAAAAGGGGGGGTGGGACGTATCCCACCCCCCTTGGGTAATGAAGATCAGAAAGCGGCCTGCACACGGGCAGCGACGGAGTTTCCGTTGCGGCCTGCGATGTTGACCAGACCGTCGTTCTTGGTCCGCTGGTCGATGAAGTGGTTATAGTCCAGCATCACGCGGAAGTGACGGTTCGGATACCAGTTCAGACCACCCGACCAGACGATCTGATTGCCGCCGCGGACGCCTGTGGAGGAGTTGGGCTGGCTGTTGAGGTCCGTTTCACTGTAACGACCGGTGATTTCAAGAGCGCCCCAGTGGCCGGTTGCTGGGTTGAACTCCTGACTTTCTTTCACACCCGGAGCCGCGAAAGCGCCTTCCTTGTAGTTATAGGCGCGTGGCGTGCCGAACAGGGTGTAGTTCGCGGCCACATACCAGCCGCCAAAGTTCAGGTTGTCGAGCGACTGGCCTGAAGCGTTACGCGAGCGGTTGACACCAATATGGTAGTATTCGCTCTTGATAACGAGGCTTTTCCAGCGAAGACCGACTTCAGGACCGGCAGCCCAGACCTGAGAGACATTGGTGATCGCGCCGGTGCCGAGCAGGCTGTCTTCGCCAAGATTGACTTCAGGACGCTGGCTGAGCGTGAAGGAACGGCCATGCGTGCCATTGTTCGGCTTGAAAGCCGAGATGGCGGAAAGGCCGAGATGCAGATCCCAGTCCTTGGTTGCGACAGGACGACCTGCGACACGGAAGGTGCCGCCCGTCTGGCTGTCGCTGACCGCGCCGTCACCGCCGTAATAACCGCTGGCGTTACGTCCGCCGAACTGCTGACCCGTGAAGTAGGCGCCAATCCACCAGCGCTTTTCATAGTGCAGACCACCGATCGAGAAGCGTGCGTCGCTGGCTGCGATATTACGCACGATATCGGTGATGCCCGGACGCTCCATGAACTCGAATTCGTTCGAGCTTTCGGAATCTTCTTCCGTCACGCGCGGCTGGAAGTAACCGACCGTCAGGATGGTGTTGCGCAGACCGGCGTAGTTCAGGTTCGCTTCGTAAAGACCGACGGTGCCGTCGTTGTTGCCTGCACCGAAGTCAGGCGTGATGTTGGCGACCCAGTCCTTGTAGCGGAAGGTGAACGGGATACGCAGACGGCGTGCGTTCGACGTGAAGCTGTTGAACTTGCCCTTGGCTTCACCCGCTCTGGGGCTCACGCCCATGAAGCCACCGAAGTCTTCATGGAAAGCCAGACCGATCGAGAAGGCATACTTGCCGTCTTCGGACTGGAGGGTCGGGCGGCCATTCGGGAAGCCGATCTTCATGCCGCCGACCTGCACGACTTCTGTGTCGGCAGAAGCGCGCTTGAAGTCTTCCCACGAGCTGGTGATGCCGCGATCGGAAGCCGGACGACCATCGCCTGAGGCGTGGTAGTTGATTTTGGCCTGCTGATTGAAACCGATGCCGGCTTCCGGAGCGCCGTTATAATCGTTCGGAGTGTGGGCTGCTGCGTGGGCATTCCGCCATGAATGAGCCTCGCCGCGATCTGAAGCCGGACGACCATCATGGTTGGTCGGGAACGTGTTCCGGTGGCGCAGTTCGGAGCGCATGCTCAGCATCTCATGGCGCATTTCGGCCATTTCGCGACGCAGGGCTGCAACTTCCGCGCTGTCAGACGTTGCAGCATGTGCGGGGGACACTGACAGGGCTGATGCTCCGCTCAGTACTGTCAGTGAAAGAAGGAGGAAACGGGAGGACAGGGTCATCTCTCTCTTGATCCGGAGCCGTGGGATGACGTCCTGTTAATCTCTGCTCATGGAAAACGGCGTGAAGCTTGAATGACACACAGATTGCAGTTTTATTTCACTGGCGGATTTCTGCGGTTTCTAGCGGTATAACGAGCCGCTTTCAGGCGTGTGGACACACTCCCCGCCGACCCATGTGGCCGAAATGCAACGCTCATCGCCTAGGGTCATCAGGATAAAAAGCAGTTCTTCAACGCTTTCACAGCGGGAAGCCCTGTAATCGAGCAGGGGAAAGGCGTGGGGATCAAGCACGCACAGGTCAGCCTCCATTCCGGGAGCAAGTGTGCCGATTCTGTTTTCCAGATGCAGCGAACGCGCTCCTCCGGCGGTCGCCAGCCAGAAAGCCTGCACCGGATGCAGCGAATGTCCCGTCAGTTGTGCGACCTTGTAGGCTTCTCCCAGAGTCCGGAGTTGGGAGAGGGAAGTGCCTGCGCCGACATCGGTGCCAAGCCCTACCCGCACAGGACGCCGGGGAGACAGGGCTTCGAAAAGCCTGAAAAGACCGCTGCCAAGAAACAGATTGGAAGTCGGGCAGTGCGCAAGGCTCGCGGCGCTTTCATGGCAACGGCAGAACTCCTTTTCGCCGATATGCACGCCGTGGCCGAAGATGCTGCGGGGACCGACCAGCCCGGCGTGATCATAGACATCGAGATAGGATGAGCGCTCAGGAAACAGACGGGCGACGGTCTCGATTTCGTGCAGGTTTTCGGACAGATGCGTCTGCATGTAGAGCCCGTCATGCTGGCGGAGCAGATGACCGGCGGCTTCAAGCTGTTCGGGGGTGCTGGTAATGGCGAACCGTGGCGTGACGGCGTAGGACAGCCGTCCTTTGCCGTGCCAGCGTCCTATGAGCGCCGCCGAGTCGTCATAGCCCGTCCGCACCGAATCCCGCAGGGTGTCGGGCGCATTGCGATCCATCAGCACCTTGCCTGTGATCATGCGTGCGCCGATCCGCCCGGCCTCGGTGAAGAAGGCGTCCACGGACTGGGGGTGGACCGTACAGTAGACGGCGGCAGTGGTTGTTCCGGCGCGCAGCAGTTCGCCGAGGAACCGTCTGGCGGTGTCCTGCGCCACGGCCGGGTCTGCAAACGCGGCTTCCGCGGGGAAGATATACTGGTCCAGCCATTCCAGAAGCTGCTGCCCCCATGATGCGATGACCGGTAACTGGGGATAATGGACATGCGTGTCGATGAAGCCCGCCGAGATCAGGGCGTCACCGTAAGAGACGACAGTCGTTTCTTTCTCAAGTCTGTCACGGAGTGTTGTGTAGGCGCCGACCTGCGTGATCAGGCCGCCTTTCATGATGACCAGCCCGTCTTCCTCAACCAGCAGGGCTTCGGAGGGAGGGACGATGAAGGGATTATCCCGGAAGGTGACGATACGGCCACGAACTGCGGTCTGAGTGTGGCTTGATGTCATGCGGGCGCTCCCTGTGTGATGCCCGGACTGGCGTGAGCGGTCCTATGCGGGCGGCTGTCAGAGGATAGGAAGTTTTTCATTCAATAGGGAATGCGGGTGTTCCATGCGTGCGTGTCGATAGTCTGGAAGCGGACATGGCGGTATGGGGGAAGAATGTGGCGGCGCGGCCTGTTTTCCGTGTCTTTTCATCCTTGGAGAGGGCGAGATGAAGCGGATCTGGCGGCGACTGAATGAGAGGCGTTCTTCCTCGTTTCGCGAGACGCAACGGGACGAACGGCATGAAACCAGAGTGCATGCGCCGCCTGTAGGCGGAGCATCCGGAAAGACGAAAAGGCACGTCTCCACAAAGGAAGCGATACGTCGCTTTCGCACGCATGCTTTTGATGAAAAAAAACATGCCGATGTGGTGCGTCTGGGTGTGAAGGACGCGTTGTGGTCTGACCTGTATCACCATGCTCTGACGGCTAGCTGGATGGCTTTCACTTTCTGGGCGTTCATGTCCTATGTGCTGGTGAATCTGCTGTTCGCCCTGCTGTATGCGCTGGTTCCCGGCGAAGTGACGGGTTCGCACCCGCTGTCATTTCTGGACCTGTTCTTTTTCAGCGTGCAGACGCTCTCGACTGTCGGGTATGGCGGCATGGTGCCGAGCGGTGTCGTCGCCAATGTGATCGTGTCGTTCGAGGTGTTGCTGGGCATGATGGTCAATGCGCTGGCCGCGGGCGCCGTCTTCGCCCGGATTGCCCGTCCCCGGGCGCGGATCATCTTCAGCGACAGAGCAGTCATTTCGGATGAAAACGGTGTTCCCGCCCTGTGTATCCGTATCGCCAACTGCCGTCGCAGCCTGATCCTGTCCGTTGATGCTGAAGTTGCGCTATCCCGCCTGATCGTCACGCATGATGGCCATCTTGAACGGCGTTTCGAACCGCTGACCCTTGTGCAGGCGCATGTGCCGGTACTGCGTTTTGCGTTTGTGCTGGCGCATGTCGTGACGGAAGTAAGCCCACTGCACCGATATTCGCTGGAAGAGCTGAAGGCGGAAGAAGCCGAGATTATTGTGACGGTCACGGGAACGGATGAGGCCATGGGGCAGACGGTGTTCGCCCGGACGGCCTATGCGTTTGACAAGGTCCTGCACAATCACCGGTTTGTGGACATCATTCACACGCGGCCGAGTGGCGGTCTGTCTGTCGATTATTCAAGATTTCACGATATCGAGGCCCATATTCCGCCTCGGGACTGAGCGGGATACGAAGCCGTTCTGATCCGGAGCCATGCTTTTACAAGCAACAGGGAAAACAACGCGTTCCGCGTGATCCGGATCTGGCGGCGTCCGAAACTGTGTCACATCCGATACAGTTTCAGGCGCGGGAAAACAAGTTTTTGTGATGATTACGTTTGATTTCTTGTTTTGAAAACGGCGGTTGCTGTGAATGCCAGCATCTGTCCGCGTGATCTTTTGTTTGTGTTTGAAAATAAATTTTCGACATAAAACAGAGGTGCATAAGAAAGAAAACAAGATGCAGCAAAGTGGCATGAAATTATGGTCAGCCATAACGTCTGTTATTTTTGGAATTACAGGTTTATTTCTTCTTATTGGAGGGTTGAAGCTTCTTTTTATTGGTGGGTCATGGTTTTACGCTCTTGCGGGGTTGGTCCTTCTTGCCTCCGCCGTTCTGGGGTTCAGAAAACCTCAGACAGCGATGCGTCTTTATGCGGCGTTTCTGCTGCTGGCCACTCTCTGGTCGCTTTTTGAAGTTGGCTTCGACTTCTGGGGACTGGAAGTCCGTCTGCTGACCCTCGTGGGCTTCGGCGCGTGGCTGCTCATTCCGGGCGTCTGGCGCGCCGGTTCAGTCTGGCTGACCGACAAGCGGGAAGTGCTCGGCGCTCTCGCTGTCTCCTGTCTTGCGCTGGTTGCAAGCTGCTTCACGTCCTATTCCATCAACGGCACGGTGGCTGCGGACCGCATGACCGCCAGCCTGCCTGATCTGCATGACGGCGTTCCTGCCGGTGACTGGCACTATTATGGCCGTAATGCTCAGGGGCAGCGCTACACGCCGCTGGATCAGATCACTCCGGCCAATATCGGCAGCCTGAAACGGGCATGGGTCACGGAAACCGGCGACACGCAGCAGACAGGAGAAGATGTGGTCGCGGGGCCTGATGCAGGCCATGAGTTCAACCTTGAACTGACGCCGATCAAGGTCAAGGACACGCTCTATATCTGCACTCCGCATAGCTGGGTGATGGCGCTGGACGCCCGGACCGGCAAGGTCAAATGGAAGTACGATCCGAAACCGGCCAAGGCTGATCTGGACTCGAATGTCTATCTCGCCTGCCGTGGTGTTTCGTACTACCGTATTCCGGACGAAATCGAGACGTCATGCCGGGAGCGTATCTATTCGCCCGTGGCGGATGCCCGCATCGTCGCGGTCAACGCCGAGACCGGTCAGCCCTGCGATGACTTTGGCGATCACGGCTTCATTTCCATGCGCGACTACATGGGCAATGTGCCGCTGGGCTTCCATTTCATCACCTCGCCTCCGATGGTCATGAAAAACCGTCTGATCACAGGCGGATGGATCTTCGACAATCAGGCCAACTTCGAACCTTCGGGTGCTGTTCGCGCCTTTGACGCCACGACAGGCAAGATCGCCTGGGCGTGGGATGCGGGCCACACCCCCGAGACATGGACGCCGGGTCCGGGTGACATGCTCACGCGTGACACACCGAATGCCTGGGGTGTCTACACGGCTGACCCCGACCTTGGTCTGGTCTATTTCGGCACGGGCAACGCTCCGCCGGACAACTGGGGTGGTTCACGTCGTCCGTTCGATGACGCCACATCCAGCGCGACTGTCGCTCTTGATATCGTGACGGGTGAGCGTCGCTGGCTTTATCAGACGGTCCACCATGATCTGTGGGACATGGACATTCCGAGCGGTCCGACGATGGTCGATCTCCCGGATGCAAGCGGCCAGACGGTTCCGGCTCTGGTGCAGAGCACGAAGCGCGGCGAGTTCTTCGTTCTCGACCGTCGCACCGGCCAGCCTGTTCCCGGCTATCCTGTCGAGGAGCGTCCTGTTCCGACAGCCGGTGTTGCGTCCGATGACCGTATCAGCCCGACGCAGCCTTTCCCTGTGGCCATGCCGAGCCTGACTCCGCCGGATCTCAAAGAGTCCGACATGTGGGGCGCAACCCTGCTGGACCAGATGCTGTGCCGTCTTGAGTATCGTGAGTCGGCCTATGAAGGTCAGTTCACACCGCCGCATGTCGGCAAGACCACAATCGTCTATCCGGCTTTCTACGGTATTGTGGACTGGCAGGGCATCACCATCGACCCGGCCCGCAAGCTGATGTTCGCCAACGCCAGCTATTTGCCTTTCCGTATCAAGCTCGATCATCGCAACGCGCTTGAGCAGGAAGGCGTTCTGCCGAAATGGCAGGGCGAAGGCAACGAACCTGCGGCGAAGGGTAACGCTCTGGCCATCTCGCCGGACTACGGCACGCCGTATGTCGCCTACACCAACCCCTGGCTGAACTCTCTGGAGATTCCCTGCAAGGGGCCTGTCTGGGGCACGCTGACCGCGATCGACCTCGTAACGAAGAAGATCGTATGGCAGCACCCTGTCGGCACGACGCGCGATACCGGTCCTTTCCGGACGCACACCAATCTGCCGCTGCCCACGGGCATGTATAACATCGGTGGAAACATCGTGACCAAGGGCGGACTGCTCTTCATGGGCGCCACAGCGGACGATTATCTGCGGGCGTTCGATGTCGCCACGGGCAAGGTGATCTGGAAAGACCGTCTCCCGGCCGGTGGTCAGGCGACCCCCATGAGCTATGAAGTCGATGGTAAGCAGTATGTGCTGATCGCGGCCGGTGGTCATGGTGGTCTGGGCACCCGTTCGGGCGATTACATCCTCGCCTACACGCTCGACGGAGCGGCGAAGTAGGGAGTTCGGGAGCGGGAAGGGGACGGTCATCGTCCTCTTCCGTTTCTGTCCTGTATTTATCTGAACTGTTTTCAACAGGGACTGCATGGGTCACCCGGCGAGACTCATGCCTTCTGATTGTTTCGGAATAAAATCAATGCACTCCACAGAAAGGGCGTCATGGCGCCGTCGCATGGTGTTGTGTGTCTGTGTATCGATGCTCGGCTTTATCCCTGTGCGGAAAGCGGAGGCCGCGGATGTCACTCTCGGGATCATCGGTCCGCACGAGTATGACCTGCCCGTCGATTTCAAACCTTTCAATGTTCTGGTGCAGTATGGCAACGGCAATGCTGCCGGGAACTATTATAATTCCGGAGGCCAGCGTAAGCCGGGCGAAGGCAGCCATACCTGGTCGGGCATGACGAAATATGTGCATTTCCGCACGTTCGACGCCATTCCCCATGTCGGCTTTGCTTTTGAACTTATCCAGACGGAAAGCTATACTCTTGCCAACGGCACCAATTACGGAGGGCTTGGCCCGACGATCGTGGGGCCTGCCGCCTGGTTCAAGCCGAATGCACACAGCACGTTTGGCGTACAGACCTTTCTACAGACCAATTCAGGCACGAGGGATGCGCTGACGCCGGGGTACTGGTCAAACATCTCCAGTATTATCTTTGATTATGAGTGGAAGCATTTCAGCTTTGATGGCGATGTCGGGACGGTTGTGGGGGGAGGACAACACAAGAAGGGAGAGCACAGCTACTCTCCGGGTGTTGTGTTCTACAGCAATCTTCGTTTCAGTTGGAAAGCCACCCGGCTTGTCGAGCCGTTTCTCGCATTCGACTGGCAGAATGTGACCGGCACATATGACAGGACGGCGGATCGTTATGTGGATGATTCCAATAGCCGTGAAGTCGCGCTTGGAACCGGTATCATGTTCAATATTGCCCGGGATTTCAGTCTGACGGCCCGTTACAGTCACTCAGTGGAAGGGCGAAACATACCCGAAAGCAACGCCTATTACATCAAGCTTCTCTATCTCTGGCCCTGAAACCGGATCACGGAGCCGCCTTTAAATAAGACCAGCGACCTTTTTGCCTGATCTTTTCTTCCGGGGAGATTTACGGAGCGCGTCCTGAACCTACCAAAGGCGCGCTTTTGGAAGTCGTCTGTGATCGATAAATCGGGGTGAAGGGATCTGTGGTTCCTGCCGGGTGCGGGCAGAGTCCGCATCGATCTCAGCAATGGCCAGTCGGTTATGGCGATCGCATAACGTACGGGATTTTGATGCGTATTTTACAAAAACCTTTTCCGGGCATCACCTTTTTTCGGAAAGATGATGCCCGGAAAGTCTGTTGCGAACGATCAGCAGGCTGTCATTCTGCCCCGGAGTTTTTGGTCTCCAGCCAGCCACCGGAGAATCCGGCGCGTTGCAGGCCTGTGCGGATATACGGATTGCGCTTCATGACATTCCACACAAACCCGTCCCGCCAGTTCTCAATCATGAGCAGAATGGGGCCCTGGTCGATTCCAACATATTCACGATCAGACCAGAAGGTTTTGCCATCCTGAAAGCTGGGGTTGAAGGCGTCGACAAAACCGTATTTGCCGTAAACCTGTTTTCCATACCGGTTCTTCATCTCGCGTATGGAGGGAAGCACGATTTCTGGTGCGAAGGCGATGGAGCCTATCGAGGCTGTCGGCGCGATCGTGCCGTCATCCTGCACATAGTCCCTGCCTGTTCCTCGGGCGACGTACGACATGAAGCGTTTGTCCTTGCCGTCCACTTTCTGCGTGATTTCACCGGGACCATCGGAGGCGGTCAGGCCCCAGACGGTTGCGCTGTAATCGCGCCATCCGCCGGGATTGGCCATGGCGTAAGCACGCTGGGAATAGGCTGCCCGACGACTGTTCTCGAAATAATCAACGCTTTTTCCGCGGGCCCATTCATCCTGAATGCCCCGGAAATCGATCCATGCGTGAGTGTACTGGTGTCCGAAAAGAGGAGCGAAATTCAGGAAGGTCTGGCCGTAATACTCGCCCCAGCGCCTGTCATTGGTGCTGAGCCAGGCCTGCCATGATACTGGTGTCAGGGCATGCTCCTGATCGGGAGAGCCGAGCCCGAGAATATAGGCCATCATCCCTTCGCTGTAGCCTTCCCAGTAATTCGGGATGAACTGATGCTCCGGTCCCCAGCCCATGCTCAGGCGATTATCGGGACGTTTCATCCACTGCCAGTCGACCTGTTTGTAAAGAATGTCGGCCAGAGCACGGATTTCTGTTTCCTGTGATGTGCTCCGGTCATAGAAACTCCGGGAGAACAGGATGCCCTGCACCAGCAGCGCCGTGTCGATACTGGACAGTTCGATGTCCGGATTCAGGCGCAATCCTGTCTTCGGGTCGAGGAAGTGGTAGAAAAAACCGTGAAACCCGGATGCCTGATCCTTTGAGTCATTTTCCGGCAGACGGGACAGATAACGCAGGGTCGTCAGCGTTCGCTCGGCGGCCTGTTCCCGCGTGATGTAATGACGCTCCACCCCGATGCCGTAAGCCGTCAGACCGAAGCCGATGGAGGCGACGCTGTCGAAGGTCTGCGGAGAGGGATAGCGGTCGGGGATCAGTCCAGTCTTCGGATCGGCGGCCTCCCAGAACCAGAGGAAGGTGCGGTGCTCCAGATCGTCGATCATGGCGCGATCACCTGTGGTCAGCCTGACGACTGATGGAGGGGTGGCTGTCTGGTGGGCCTGCGCCTGAGAGGAGAGACCTGCAAGAATCAGGCTCACTACGCAAAGTCTGGATTTACGGGCGATCGTCATTCTTCTTCCTGTATGACCGTTCGTTCCGGGTCAGTGAACAAACCGGCAGACAGTAGACCAGCCTTTGTCGTTAACGAAGCGCATGCCTCCTATTACAGAATAATTTTTACATTTTATGACAAACAGCACGACCTCTGTGCCCGGAATGGATCACAGATATCTTCACCTTTTGCCGTTTTCATCATGTGAGGTCGAAGGAACCGCGCCCCTGTGAGGGGCTCGGGGCAAGCCCCGAATGCCGTTCCCTCAGACGGGACATCTATTTTCCCGGCCAGCCACCCATTCCGCACAGGATGGCCCAGTGCTCTTCCGACACAGGCACGACCGAGAGCCGGGACTGTCGGACCAGAGCGAGATCTTCCAGTTCGGGAGACGCCTTGATTTCCGCGAGCGTTACCGGTCGCGGCATGGGGCTGACGGCCTTTACATCCACACAGACCCATGACCCGCTTTCGGCGGACGGGTCCGGGTAGGCTTCCTTCACGATCTCGACCACACCGACGATCTCACGCCCGATGTTGGAGTGGTAGAAGAACGCGAGATCGCCCTTCTTCATGGCGGCGAGATTTTTCTTGGCCTGATGATTGCGGACGCCGGTCCACGGCTCGATACTGTTGGCGACCTGCTCATCCCATGAGAAGGCGTCCGGTTCTGATTTCACCAGCCAGTAGTTGCGGCTCATTCGGCCAGTTTTCCGTCACGGAAAACCGTGCGCAGGGGGCGAACGATCACGCTTTCAAACAGGCTGGCCTTTGCATAGGGGTCGGCGGCGGCGAAGCCTTCGGCCTCCGCCTTGTCGGCGGCCTCCAGCATGACGATGCTGCCGCACGGTTTGCCGTCCGGTCCCATCATCGGACCTGCGAACTGGATGCGCTCGACATAGGTCTTGAGGTAGGCGAGGTGATCCGGGCGGGTAGCCGAGCGGGTTTCGAACTGGCCGGGTTTGTCGGTGCAGATGATGGCGAACAGCATAGAGGGCTCCGGGTTGAAATGAGGGAGTGCCGCCCATGCAGCGGGCACCCCGTGCCAATATCCGCATGATAGTGTAGGAAGACAGCCCGCACGACCCCCTGCATGATCATCAGGGCCTGATTGCGTGCCGTCTTCCGTGCTCGCGGGCGGTGCGCCATAAGGAATGGTTTACCCACATGGGCGTAATGATGCGCCCTGCCAATGAACGGACGGACCTTGAGCGCGACGCCGACACTGACAGAGCGGGCCGGAGCCCTGTTTCACCGCTATGCCAACCCCGGCCGCTTCCTGCGTCTGGGCGACAGGATCCAGCCCTGGCTGACATGGTCCGCCGTGATCATCACGCTGATCGGGCTGGGCTGGGGGCTGTTTTTCTCCCCCGCCGACTGGCAGCAGGGTGATTCCGTGCGCATTATGTATGTACATGTTCCCTGCGCCTGGCTGTCGTCTTCCGGCTATTTCGCGCTGGCCGTCTGCTCGGTGCTGTCTCTGGTGTGGAAGCATCCGCTCGCCGATCTCGCCGCCGTCGAGATCGGGCCGGTCGGTGCCTGCGTGACGGCGACCTGTCTGGCGACCGGCTCCCTGTGGGGCAAGCCGATGTGGGGCACATGGTGGGTGTGGGACGCCCGGCTGACCTCCGTGCTGGTGCTGTTCTTTCTCTATCTCGGGCACATCGCCCTGATCCACGCTTTCGACGATCAGCAGCGCGGCTATCGTGCGGCGGCCATTCTGGCGCTGGCCGGAGCCGTGGATCTGCCGATCATCAAGTTCAGCGTGCAGTGGTGGAACACACTGCATCAGCCCGCCAGCATCACCCTGACTGGTGCGCCGACCATGTCGCAGACCATGCTCTGGCCACTGCTGATTTCCACGCTGGGGTTTACGCTTGGGTTTGCCGCGATTGTTGTTGCGCGTCTCCGGGCTGGTGTGATGGAAAGCCGTATCCGCAGTCTGCTCTCAAGCCCACGTCGGGCTTCATCCGGGGAAGCATCCGCATGACCCACCTGCCTTATATTCTGGCGTCCTACGGGCTGGCGGGCAGTCTGGCCGTCATACTGTCCGCTGGCGCAGCACTGCGCCTGAAGCGTGACAGGTTGAAACTGGCCTCGCTGGAAGCTGCCCGTGGCCGGGCCCAGAGTGGGACACAGGGAGGACAACGCGCATGAAACGCAAGACCCGCCGTCTCTGGCTTGTCATTGCCTGTGTCGCCGGACTGGGCACGGCCGCCGGTCTGACGCTTTCGGCCTTTTCCTCCAATATCCAGCTTTTCATGGCACCCTCTCAGGTGGTGGACCATCCTCCGGCGGCGGATCGCACGATCCGGCTTGGCGGCATGGTGGTGGCAGGATCGGTGAAGCGTGAGCGTCAGGGCGAAACGCCCATCAACCTGTTTCAGGTGACTGACGGGCAGGCCGCGGTGACCGTGCGCTTCGAGGGCATCCTGCCGGACCTGTTCCGCGAGGGGCAGAGCGTGGTGGCCGTGGGCTCTCTGGAGCCTGACAAGACCTTCGTGGCGTCCGAAGTGCTGGCCAAGCATGATGAGACCTACATGCCGAAGGAAGTGGCGGAAGCGTTGCAGAAATCCGGGAAATGGAACCCGAAATTCGGGCCTCCACCCGATGCGGCAAGCTGGAACGCCATGACCGGCAAGGATACAGCGGCCGGAAAGAACTGATGCCTTCCCTCTGTCTGTTCTCCAAGAGCAATCTCTACCCGATTCAATTTCATGCACGGTTTCCAAAGGTGAGCCTTTGGCGGGGGCCAAGGGGGAGAGCCCCTATTCCCGGTATATCCAAAAAGAGAAGTGAGGCCGTATGAGCCCCGAACTTGGTCGTTTCGCGCTGGCGCTGGCCTGCGTGTTCGCGCTGGCGCAGGCTATCCTGCCGGTGCTGGGCGCACGCAGGCGAGACCGTCGCCTGATGGCGCTCGCCCCCGGTCTGGCGCTGGGGCAACTCATCGCGCTGGTCGCCTCCTTCCTCTGCCTTGTGAATGCAGCGGTGACCAACGACTTCTCGGTGGCCAACATTCTTGAGAACAGTTCGGTGACCAAGCCGCTGCTCTACAAGATCACCGGCGTCTGGGGGAATCATGAAGGGTCCATCCTGCTCTGGGCGCTGATTCTGGGCATCTGCGGTGCAGCGGTGGCGGCGTTCGGGCGCAATCTGCCGTCCGCCCTGCGGGCGCGGGTGATTGGTGTGCTGGGTGGCGTAGCCGCCGGGTTCGAACTGTTCTGCCTGACAACGTCCGATCCGTTCGACCGGGTCTGGCCCGCGCCGCTCGACGGACAGGGCATGAACCCGCTGTTGCAGGACCCTGGCCTCGCGTTTCATCCGCCGATTCTCTACACCGGCTATGTCGGATTCGCCGTGCCGTTCGCCTTCGCCATTGCCGCGCTGATGGAAGGACGCGTCGATGCGGCATGGGGACGCTGGGTGCGCCCGTGGGCCGTGGCGGCGTGGTGCTTCCTGACCTGCGGCATCGCGCTCGGGTCATGGTGGTCCTACTATGTGCTCGGCTGGGGTGGTTACTGGTTCTGGGACCCGGTGGAGAATGCCTCGCTGATTCCATGGCTGTCCGGCACGGCGCTGATGCACTCCGCCATCGTGGTCGAGAAGCGCGAGGCGCTGAAAATCTGGACCGTCCTGCTGGCCATTGGCACCTTCTCCTTCTCGCTCTCCGGCACATTCCTCGTGCGCTCAGGCATCCTCAACTCGGTCCACGCCTTCGCGCAGGACCCGGCGCGCGGCATCTTCATTCTCGCCCTGCTGGGACTGGTCATCGGCGGATCGCTGGCGCTGTTCGCATGGCGCGCTCCGTCTCTGACCAGTGGCGGCCTGTTCGCCCCGGTTTCGCGGGAAGGCTCGCTGGTGCTGAACAACATCCTGCTGTGCTCGATCTGCGCCGTGGTGCTGACCGGCACGATGTATCCGCCGTTCATGTCGCTGCTGTTCGGCAAGACGATTTCGGTCGGCAAGCCCTTCTTTGATGCGGCCACCATTCCGCTGGCCATCCCGCTGTTCACCTTCATGGGGTTCGGGCCGATGCTGCCGTGGAAGCGGGCGCAGCTCTGGCCGGTTCTCAGACGCCTGTGGGTCGCGGCGCTGGCCACACTGGCCGCGTTTGGCGTGACGGTAATCGGGCTTTCGGGCGTGCTCCCAATCCTGTGCGCGACGATGGCGGTATGGATCATCGGTTCCAGCCTGACAGACATTGCCGGTCGGCTGGCGCTGTTCCGCGTGTCGTTTTCGCAGAGCATCCAGCGGGCGAAGTCCCTGCCACGCTCCGCGTTCGGTGCGGCGCTGGCGCATATTGGTGTGGGCGTGAGCGTGCTGGGTCTGGCGGTCATGTCGCAGGCCCAGCACAAGATCGTTGAAGTCCATGTCGGCCAGAAGGAAGAGCTTGCCGGCTATGAGTGGACCCTGACGGATGTCCGGACGGTGCCGGGACCGAACTACATGGCCATGGTGGCGACCATGGAAATCCGCCACAACGGGCGTCTGGTGACGGTGATGCATCCGTCCAAGCGCAGCTTCAACATGCAGAACCAGACGACGACCGAAGTGTCGATCCACACCAATGGTCTGTCCGATCTGTATGGTGTGATCGGGGACAAGCATGGGCCGGACAGCAATCCGACTTATGTCTTGCGTCTTCACTATAATCCGCTTGCGCCGTGGATGTGGTTCGGGGCGCTGATCATGGCGATGGGCGGGGCGCTATCCCTGTCTGATCGTCGCATGCGCGTGGGTGCTCCGAGACGGGCTCCGGCTCCAGATATGGTGGCAGCAGAATGAGCAGTGAACAAACTCCGGCAGACTGTCAGAACGCTGTCACGCGGCGGCGTATTCTTTTTGGTGGCCCATTGTTGATTGGGGCAGGACTCTGCGGTGCGGCGTTCTGGAAAATGCTGTCCGGGATGCAGACAGGCTCGTTCAATCCGCACGATATCAACGCGCCGGTGACCGGGCGACCGGTTCCGGACTTCAAGCTGCCGGATCAGACACCCGGCACGGGGTTTGCGACGGCTGATCTGAAGGCGCTGACCAGACCGGTCCTGATCAACTTCTTTGCTTCATGGTGCATCCCCTGCATCGCGGAGATGGAGGCTCTTCTCGCACTTCAGAAGCAGTTGCCGATCTGGGGTATCGCATACAAGGACAAGCCGGAGAATGCGGCGGGTCTGCTGAAGCATGCGGGCAATCCCTATGCCCGTATCGGCAGCGATCGTGATGGTCGTGTGGCCATCGACTGGGGCGTCTCCGGTGTGCCTGAAAGCTTTCTGATCGCGCCCGGCGGCATGATCGTCTGGCATAGCGCGGCGGGGCTCGACAGCCCCGAGGTGAGCGACGGCCTGAAGAACGCGCTGAAGGCTGTGGGCGGATGAGGGCTCGGTTGCGCGTGAAGGCAGCGTTCAGGCTGAAGACTGCCCTGCTGCTGGTCTGCCTGTCCGCGCCTGTCATGGCGTGGGCGGTCGATGATCCGTCCGAGATGCTGCCTGATCCGAAGCAGGAACGGCAGGCCGAGGCGATCGGGGCGCAGCTCCGCTGTCTGGTGTGTCAGAACGAGTCGATCGAGGATAGCAGCGCTGGTCTGGCGCGGGATCTCCGCAAGGTGGTGCGCGAGCATGTCGCCAAGGGCGAGAACAGCCAGCAGGTCATAGACTGGATGGTGGCGCGGTATGGCAACTTCATCCGACTGAGTCCGCCGGTGACGGTTGCGACGCTGCTGCTCTGGGGTATGCCGGTTCTGGCCTTGCTTGTCGGCATCGTGTCGGCTGTGATGATTTTCCGCCGTCGCACGGTGGCTCCCACGCCGCTGAGCGAAGCTGAGCAGGCGCGGCTCAGGGAGCTTGGCGATGGCCAGTAACTTCTCTTCTGCCTTTTGCCCCGGATGTGATTTATGATCTGGCCCAGCATTGCCCTCCTGAGCGCGATGACGCTTCTGCCTGCCGGCTTTACCCTGTGGCGTCGCGCCGTCGCCCGGGATGAGCGGAGCACGGCTCTGGCGCTGCATGAAGCGCAACTGGTCGAGCTGGATCGTGATCTGGATATCGGCATGATCGCGCCGTCCGAGCATGGCATCGCCCGGCTTGAGATTCAGCGGCGGATTCTGGCCGCCGACCGGGCTCCGGCGAACATGGTGGACCGGGCCGGACGTGTGAAAACCATTCTGGCTCTGCTGCTGATTCCGCTGGTGGCGATTGCGCTTTACTGGACGGGCGGTCATCCGGGCTTTCCGGCCCAGCCCCTGCAACCTCGTCTAGAAGCTTTAGCTCAGCGTGACATGCGTGCGAACAGAGTCATCGACCAGCTCAAGGACGCCCTGTCGAAAATGTCGGTGAACGACCCGCAGCTCAGGCAGGGTTACATCCTGCTGGGGCAGGCCGAAGCGTCACGGGGGCATGATCAGGCCGCCATGGCAGCATGGCGCAGGGCGCTGGAGCTGCGGTTTGAGCCGGATCTGGCGATTGAACTGGCGGAAGCACAGGTCAGGGCTGAAAGGCATATCGGCGCGGCCAGTCTCGCGCTTTATCAGCGGGCGCTGGACGCGGCGCCGAAGGACGCCCCCTGGCGGCAGGCGGTCGAGCAGCGGATTGCACAGGGCGAGCACGAGCAGGAACAGCCCTGAGACCGGCCTGTCAGGTTTCCCTGTGATGTCACAAAAGAGTGCCGATTCTTTTTTGAAACACGGCCGTCTGCGGGACAAAACCGTTTTGATTACAAGAGTGTAAGCTTCCGTGCGCTTGTCGACGAGACTGTTTTGCGGGCAGTCTGCACACCCTTTCTGGAAAGAGACGTCCTGTCTCGTTCTTGATCCAGATGATTTTGGCCTTTATGTGGCGGTAATCTTTGGAAGCCCCGGTTTATGGACCAGACAGTCATTCCTTCTACGGTAGATCATACACGCGCCGTATTCCCGGAAGGGTTGACGCTCGACTGCGGGTCCGTGCTCGCGCCGGTGGAAATCGCCTACCGGACCTATGGCACCCTGTCGCCTGAACGGAACAATGCGATCCTCATCTGTCATGCCCTGACCGGGGATCAGTATGTGGCCGAGACCCAGCCGGTGACGGGAAAATCCGGCTGGTGGGAGCGCATGGTCGGGCCGGGAAAGCCGATTGATACCGACAGATTTTTCGTCATCTGTTCGAACGTGCTCGGCGGCTGCATGGGGTCGACGGGGCCTCGTTCCCTTCGCACTGTGACCGGCGAAAACGGCGAGAGCCGGGAAGAGCCGTGGGGGACCGACTTTCCACCGATCACCATCCGCGACATGGTGCGGGCGCAGCGGTTGCTGGTAAGACAGTTTGGAATCGACAGGCTTTTCGCGGTAATCGGCGGTTCGATGGGAGGGATGCAGGTCCTTGAGTGGGCGGCGACCTATCCCGACATGGTGTTTGCCGCCATGCCGATTGCGACCGCGCCTTTCCATTCCGCCCAGAATATTGCGTTCAATGAGGTCAGCCGACAGGCGATTTTTGCCGATCCGGACTGGCATGGAGGACGCTACTGGGAAACGGACGCCATTCCGGCTCGCGGACTGGCTGTCGCGAGGATGATGGCGCACATCACCTATCTGTCCGAGGAGGCCCTGACCCGGAAGTTCGGTCGGCGGGTGCGCCGGTGTGACGAACCGGTTGTCGGAAGTCCTACCCCCGGCGCGTTATCCACATTCGGCGAGATTTTCGAGGTCGAGTCCTATCTGCGTCATCAGGGCTCGACATTCGTGCGGCGTTTTGACGCCAATTCCTACCTCACCATCACCCGGGCGATGGACTGGATGGATCTGGGCATGGAGCATGACGGCGATTGCGCCGGGCCATTCCGGGAAACCAGAACCCGGTTCTGTGTCGTCTGCTTCTCTTCGGACTGGCTGTTTCCCACCTCCCAGTCCCGGATCATCGTGCGGGCCCTGACCCGGGCGGCGGCGAATGTCTCTTTCGTCGAGATTGAAAGCGACAAGGGACACGATGCGTTCCTGCTGGACGAGCCTGATTTCGACCGTACGGTCGTTGGCTTTCTGAATGGGGCCGCGGAACATGCGGGTCTGTTTCCCCGGACGTTGAAAGGGCATTGAAATGCGTCTTGACCAGCGTCTGATCGCAAAGATGATCACGCCCGGCACGCGGGTTCTGGACATTGGAAGCGGTGATGGCACCCTGATCGATCATCTTTTTCGCACGCGGGGATGTGATGCGCGCGGGATCGAGATCGATATGGGAGAAGTTACGCGCTCCGTGGCGCATGGTCTGCCGGTGGTGCACGGAGACGCCGACCACGATCTGGCGCATTATCCGGATAACAGCTTTGACTATGTCGTCCTGCAACGCACGTTGCAGGCGGTCGAGCGGCCTCGTGAGGTCCTGCGTCAGATGCTGCGGATCGGACGATATGCGATCGTGTCTTTTCCGAATTTCGGTCATTGGGAGATGCGCCTGAAACTGCTGCTCAGCGGCAGGATGCCCAATACGGCGGTCTGGCACACGCCGTGGTACGCCACGCCCAACATTCATCCTTGCACGATCAGGGATTTTCTCGCGCTCTGCGACGAGGATGGCTATCGTGTGCATGAATGGATGGCCATTGATGAGGAAGGTGACCGCGCGCCGTGGCGACGGTCGATTCGGCTTGCGAATCTTTTCGGCGAGCAGGCGCTTTTTCGTCTCGGCAAAGGGAATTGACCAACCCGTCAACGCTTCTGGTCGCAATCGATGCCGGTGCGACAAAAACAGCCCTGCGTATTGCGACGCCTTCCGGGGATGTGCTGGGTGAAGGGTTCGGAGGGCCTGCCAATATTGCAACTTCCGTGGAGCAGGCGGCAAAATCCATGGAAACCGCCTTGCGTGACGCGGTGCGGAGTGCGGGTCTGGACGAAGAAGCCCTGCATGATGGCGCGGTGCAATGGATTGCCGCAGCGGGTGCTGCGGGTGCCGAAGTCGCTGGATGTACCGAAAAACTGAAAGAGCTTCTGCCGTATTTAACGATTTTTGACGTTCGGACCGATGCCTACACCTCCTGTCTCGGAGCTCATGGAGGCGAGGATGGGGCGATTGTCGCCATCGGCACGGGCAGCGTTGGTTATGCTATTCGTGGCGATCGTAATCATCGTGTTGGCGGATGGGGTTTTCCGCAGGATGATGAAGGCGGCGGAGCCCGGATTGGTCTTGAGGCGGTGCGTCACATGCTTGCGGCGTCTGACGGCCGGGCAACCGAGAGCGCTCTTTCTGTTTCTGTACGACGTTATCTGCAAGAATTCGGAAAAGATCCCATGACGTGGAGCGTCGGAGCGTCAGCGGCGGATTTTGCTGTTCTGGCTCCCGTTGTTTTGCGGGCTGCTGAAAACGGATGCGATGTGGCCGCAAATCTTCTTGAAAATGCAGGGCGGGCTATTGCCGTTCTTGTGAATGCCTTGCTGAGGGAGGAGGGATTTTCTGAATTGAAGGTTGCTTTTACCGGTGGCCTCGCATCGGCGCTTTTGCCATGGTGTCCTCAGGCCGTCAGGGATAAGGGTGCGCTCTGTCAGGGAACATCTCTTGATGGCGCGATGAGGCTGGCCATGGAGCGGATCTGCATGGTGTAGGTGTTTTTTCTTTCCGCTGTTGCCGGAATTCACCTGTGTAAAATCAGGAAATCTGCAAAAATACCGTGTTTCGAAGTGTGAATTTGGTCTGTGTGGCTTGAGCCACAGCCAAAAATGATGTAGAGGTCGTACAGTTTCTGTGAACAACTTGTTAAAACAAGCTGTGATATCAGTCTCATACAAATTGTTTATATATCTCCAGAAACAGCAGAACGATCCTGTAGCCTCCCAGGGAAGGTTGCTACAGGCTCAGCCGTTGATGGACAGGAATTCATTGCATAGGGATGTGTCATCAGACGCAGACTGTGTGAAGCTTTTTCCCTGTGGTATTCCGAGAGGTGTCTTCGCTCAATGACCACGTTTGCCGACCTGCAGCTTGCCGAACCCTTGTTGCGGGCTCTTACCGAAGAAGGCTATTCGGAGCCAACGCCCATTCAGGCGCAGTCCATTCCCTACCTTCTGGCCGGGCGTGATCTGCTTGGCCTCGCGCAGACCGGAACGGGCAAGACGGCGGCTTTCGCACTGCCTATTCTCCAGCATCTTCTGACGCATCGTCATGCCGCTCCGCCGAAGGGCGCCCGCGTTCTGGTGCTGGCGCCGACGCGTGAGCTGGCTTCTCAGATTGATGAGAGCTTCAAGTCCTACGCTCGTCACATGAAGCTGACCCATACCGTGATTTTCGGTGGTGTCGGTCAGGGACGTCAGGTCGAGGCGATGCGGCGTGGCGTTGACGTGCTGGTGGCGGCTCCGGGGCGTCTGCTCGATCTGATGGGTCAGGGATTCATCGACCTGCGTGATCTGGAAATTCTGGTTCTGGATGAAGCTGACCGGATGCTGGATATGGGCTTTGTCCGCGATATCAAGCGGATTGTCGCTACCCTGCCGCGTGATCGCCAGACGCTGCTGTTCTCCGCCACCATGCCGCACAGCATCACGGAACTGGCTGGCAGTCTCCTGCGCGATCCCGCAAAGGTCGAGGTGACGCCTCCATCTAGCACGGTGGACCGTATCCGGCAGGTGGTGATGTTCGTCGAGCCTGATCAGAAAAAGGATGCGCTCCTTCTTCTTCTGGAATCGCCAAAGGTGGTTCGCAGCGTTGTCTTCACGCTGATGAAGCATGAAGCAAACAAGGTTGCGGAGTTCCTGAATAAGAACGGTATCACAGCTGAGGCCATTCACGGCAACAAGTCTCAGGGCGCTCGTGAACGGGCAATGAGCGGTTTCCGTTCAGGAGCGGTAAAAGTGCTGGTGGCGACGGATATCGCGGCACGCGGCATTGACGTGGATGAGGTTTCTCACGTCTTCAATTATGATCTCCCGAACATTCCGGAAAGCTACGTGCATCGTATCGGTCGTACCGCACGTGCCGGACGTGAAGGCTGGGCCATATCCTTCTGTGACCCTGAACAGCGGGCCTGGCTGAAAGATATTGAACGTACGATCGGCAAGAGTGTGCCGGTTGTTCGCGATCATCCCTATCACTCCGATGCGGCCGAGCATTCGACGCAGCGTCCGCCCGTCCTTGGTGGAGGTCGCGGACGCGGTGGCGGCCAGAATCGCGGTGGTCCAAGCCGCAGCGGCAACGGGGGAGGTGGCGGAGCCGGCGGCAATCGTCGCCCCCGGGGAACCCGTCGGGTCGCCTGATCAACAACGAACTGCTCTGGTTTCAGGATCTGTAGCGCGTTGCTACCGGATTTCTGAATACGGGGGCTGGCGATGCGCGTAACTGTCTGAGCCCCTGAGTCCTTACAGACTCAGGGGCTTTTTTTTGTGGCGTTGATCGTTTTTGCCCCGACAATGCAATGGTCGGACAAAGGTTTCTGTCGTCTTTTGAAGCGGCGCATCGTTTTGTTCCGGAGCAGGTTCCGGGTTAAGGAAAGCCTGATAAAGACTGTTGGTTTTGTAAGATAGTGTAACGAGGTCATGAGCAAGGCAACCCCGGCCAGCGCCTTCCTGAAGCGTAGCGGCATTCCGTTCGAAATGCTTCAGTATGAGTATGACTCTTCAGTCAGCAGGCTGGGTGTGCATGCGGCGGCGGCGGTCAATGAGCCTGCCGAACGGGTTTTCAAGACACTGATGGCGGAAGTGGATGGAAAGCCGGTCTGCGCGGTTATTCCGGTTGCACAGGAATTAAGCCTGAAAAAACTGGCGGCCGTCTGTGGCGGTAAAGCTGCAAAAATCATGAAACCTGCTGATGCGGAACGTATCACCGGCTACAAGGTTGGTGGAATCAGCCCTTTTGGTGGACGCCGGACGGTGCCGACTTTTCTGGCACATGAAGCGTCAGGTCTGCCCTATATTCTTATGAATGGTGGTGGACGTGGCTTGCAGGTCAGATTGGCTGTCGAGGATGCGCTTGTCGCGATGCAGGGACAACTCGCTGATCTTGTGGCTCCTTAGGGATGGTGGCATGTCGATGTGTCTTTATGAACATCATCTTTTTGTAGTAATATATTGATATTTTCACATTATAATCTGAGAGGTGTCCATTAGAGCGGCAAAAATGACATGCTGATCAACGCTGGAAAAGCGCAAAAAGCTGGATTTCCGCCTCTCGACCGATTATTGCTCGCTGGGGCAGGACAGGAAAACCGGTTCCGGTTTGTTTCGACGAAACTGTTTTATATGCATGGATTTTTATAAAACCCATGCATATCCTCCGTCAGATTTTCCTGTGACGAACAGTCCCATTATGCAGGGCCACAGTCGGTCATCTGTTTCACCAAATGACCAAATAAATACATGCTGCTCAGATCAAAAAAATTTTGTTTACACAGCAGAGAGCAGCTCTGCGTCAGCGGCTGAGCCAAAGAATTCGTAACGGATATTGGCAGCCGGAACGTCCGCTGTTTTCAGTATGTCCACCATGTCGCGCATGAAGGCGTCCGGACCACAGAGGCGATAGATTGCGTCGGGGTCAATCTGTGTTGTCAGCCAGTCTTTTGTAATGCGGCCTGCATGATACCGTAAGCCAGACTCGTCGACAGTGTTGGCAGGAAGGCCGGTGCTGAAGAAGATATCCGCCTGCAACACACCTGAACCAGCCAGCTTCTGAATGTCGGCACCAAAGGCGCTGGTTTCAGCGGCGTGGGCACCGTGAATGAAACGGATATTCTTTTTCTCGTCAGCGGACAGGGTGTCGACCGCAGAGATGAAAGGCGTCAGGCCGATACCTGCGCTGAGAAAGACGGTTTTCTGTTCAGTGGCAGAATCATAGACAAAATCACCGGCGGGAGCGGAGACCTGCAATTCCGTTCCCTCATGCACAGCATCGTGGAACCATGAAGAGACGACGCCACCGTCCTCTTTGCGCACGCTGATCCGATAATGATCGGAGGACGGTGCTGAGGAGATGCTGTAGTTGCGCCGCTGGGAGCCGTGCTCCGGAATCTCCAGTCTGAAACTCAGATACTGTCCCGGAAGATGCTTCATCACCGGTTTGCCGTCAGTCGGCACCAGTACGAACGAGCGGACGAGGCTGTTTTCCTGAACCACGGAGCGGACCCGGAAAGAGCGCCAGCCAATCCAGCCGCCGGGGGCTGCTTCGTGCTCGTCATAGATCTGTTTTTCACGACCGATCAGCACATCGGCGAGAAACCAGTAAGCCTTGGCCCATGCCTCCATGATCTCCGGCGTCGCCGCGTCGCCGAGTACGTGCTCGATGGCTCCCAGCAGCGCCTTGCCGACAAACGGATAATGCTCGGGCAGGATATTCAGCCCGACATGCTTCTGTGTGATGCGTTCGACCATGCCGCCGAGATTGCCGAGCGTGTCGATGTTGCGGGCATAGGCCAGCACGGCGAGGGCTAGCGCTTTGGGCTGCTCACCGTCTTTCTGGTGCGACATGTTGAACAGGTCACGGATTTCGGGAGCCGCCAGCAGCCGCTTGTACATCTCCTGCGTGATATCCAGCCCATGCGCTTCGAGCGCCGGGACGCAGGCTTTGACGATGGAACGGGTTTTGTCGTCGAGAGGAGCGGTCATGAAACATATCCATTAAGGTAACTGAGTCGGTAACCTTTATAGGCGCGCAGGCTTTAAGGTGTCAAATTGGGTTACCTTAAATGGCTGACAAAGACGTTCCGGCTGGTTTATTGTCAGGAGATGCGTCTTACCCAACATTCCGACTATGCCCTGCGCGCCCTGATCTTTCTGGCGGCCAACCCTGACCGGCTGTCATCCATTCGGGAAATCGCCGAGCGTTACGGTCTTTCGGAAAATTATATGGTCAAGATCATCCATCGCCTTGGGCAGGGTGGGTTTATCGAGACGATCAGAGGCCGCAACGGCGGTCTGCGACTGGGACGTCCGGCGGACAGCATCCGGATTGGCGATGTCATTCGTTTTACGGAGGATGACTGCGCTCTGGTTGCCTGCATGCACCCATCGGGGGAGCAGAATGGCGTACCCTGCCTGCTCATGCCTGACTGCACGTTACGTCATACGCTCGATGACGCGCTTGGAGCGTTTTTTGCCGTGCTGGATAACCGGACTCTCGCGGACATGGTCGGTCAGGGAGAGAGGCGAAAACTCACGTAGCCGGTGTGCGCTGCTTCGTAATGCCATATCAGTTGCGGCCTTACCGATAATATCAGGATTCTTTCTGCCTGATTTTTTTGTCTGGAGAGGATTTGCGGAGTGCTGCCTCGACCCCCGCCAAAGGCGTGTCTTTGGAAGCAGCCTGTTATCAAAAGTTGGGTCGAAGGGGAGTTGCGGTCCCTTGCGGGTGGGGGCAAAGCACCCACAAAGGCATTCTACTGGACCGCTGGCGTGAGAAGGGACGACAACTTCGGCAGAATCTCTATTGATATAGTATAACATTGCCTTTAGGGGTTTCTGCCATGCGCGTTCCCCTGCCTTCCGCCGCCATTCTCGCGATGTGTTTCGGCGTTTTGTTCTCTGGCGTTCTGTCTGTCTCTCAGGCCAGCGCGGAGAGTGAGGATGTGACGCGCATTGTGGCTGCGGAAAATGTCTGGGGCGATATCGCCGCCCAGATCGGTGGCCCGAAGGTCGTTGTGGACAGTATTCTCAGTTCGCCCGACATTGATCCGCATCTGTTCGAGCCGTCTCCGGCGACGGCGCGCGAGGTGGAAAAGGCCGATCTGGTCATCCTGAACGGGGCGGGGTTTGATCCCTGGATGGACCGGATGGCGCATTCCAAGTCCACGATCCGGGTCGCGCCGCTTGCAGACTGGCAGGATGGCGGAAACCCGCACTTCTGGTTCGATCCGGTCGTGGTCGATCGCGTCGCCCGGGACATCGCCCGTCAGCTTCGGCTGGATACCGGTTCATCGGGAGGTCTGGCGTCTTTTGAAAGTGACCTTGCCCGCCTGCAGACACGCATCGTTCGTCTGGGGCAGCGTGTACGCGGGATTCCGATCGCCGCGACCGAGCCTCTGCCCGGCCGTCTGACGGATGAACTGGGGCTGGTTATGAAAAACAGCGCCTTCCAGCTCGCCGTGATGAACGATGTCGAGCCGGGGCCAGCCGTTGTCGCGCAGTTCGAGAATGATCTGAAAAGCGGCCGGATCAGGCTGCTGATCTATAATCGCCAGACAGTGACGCCCTCTGCCTCGCGTCTGCTGGAAGTCGCCAGAAAGGCGGGCGTTCCGTGCATGGCCCTGACCGAGACATTGCCACCGGGATTGCACTGGCAGGACTGGATGACGCAGATTCTCGATGAACTGGAACGTCATCTTCTGAAATCCGACCAGCACTGATGCGGGCGGAGGCGATCATCTGCGAGGATGTAACCGTAATACGGAACGGGAAATCCGTGCTGTCCAGCCTCTCCCTGTCCATTCCCGCCGGGCAGTTCGTCGGCCTGTTTGGGCCGAACGGCGCGGGCAAGACCACCTTTCTGCGAGCCCTGATGGGGCTGCTGCCGCTTCAGCAGGGACGGATCAGCGTGCTGGGGAAGCCGCCCGGCGCAGATATGAGCGATATCGGTTATATGCCGCAGAACCGGAGCGCCAACGGCGCGTCGCTCACAGGGTGGGATCTGCTGGCGTCCGGTATGTCCGGAAATCGGTGGGGGCTGCCGTGGCTCTCCCGTGCCGACAGAATGATCATTCAGGAAGCACTGGAAAGCGTGGACGCCGGCGATCTCGCCGCACGGCGGCTTGGGGAGCTTTCCGGCGGCGAGAGACAGCGTCTTCTGATCGCGCAGGCGCTGATCGGTTCTCCGCGACTGCTGCTGCTCGATGAACCGCTGGCCAGCCTTGATCCGGTGCGGATGCGTGACATTGCCGAACGTCTGGGCGCGTTTGTGAGGCAGAGGGGCATGACCGTGCTCTGTTCCGCGCATGACATCAACGCCCTGATGGGGGTCATGGACTCGGTGATATATGTCGCTCGCGGCCATGCCCGGCTGGGACGCGTGGATGAGGTGATGACCACGGAGGCGCTTTCCGCGCTCTACGGCGCACCGGTTGAAGTCTGCCGCACGCCGTCGGGTCGTCTGCTGGTCAGCGCGGACGCTTTGTGATGACCGTTTCTCAGACCATGACCGGTCGTTCCGATGCTTGACTACGATTTCATGCGGATGGCGTTCGCCGCTTCTGTCTTCGTGGCGCTGCTGGCAGGGCCGGTCGGATGGTTTCTCGTCCTGCGTCGTCAGAGCTTCGCCGGGCATGCGCTGGCGCATATTGCCTTTGCGGGCGCGGCGGGTGCGGCGCTTGTGGGCTGGTCCCCATTGGTCGGGCTGTTCGGGTCCTCCATTCTGGCGGGTGGCGCGATGGGCCTGCCGGACCAGAAGGCCGCCGGACGGGACGTCGCCATCGGTCTCGTGCTGTCACTGGCCATGGGGTGTGGTGTACTGTTCCTGCATCTGATGACACGGTCCGCTTCCGTGGCGAACGCCCTGCTGTTCGGCAATGTGCTCGGGGTGAGTCCTCAGACGCTGGGCTCTCTGGCGGTTTTCACTCTGGCGGGTCTTGCCGGGTTGGCCGTCCTGTCGCGTCCGCTTCTGTTCGCCAGTCTGCAACCGGAACTGGCTGAAGCACGCGGTGTGCGGGTGCGGATGGTGTCCATCCTTTTCCTGATGCTGGTGGGCGCGGCGACAGCCGAGGCGGCGCAGATCACCGGCGTTCTGCTCGTTTTCACCCTGATGGTGGGGCCTGGCGCGACGGCGCATCGGCTCGGTCTCTCGCCGTGGGCCGGTCTCGTCTGCGCGACGTTGCTGGCGGTTGCCGAGGCGTGGGGCGGGTTGATGCTGTCATGGTGGACGGATGCGCCGGTTTCCTTCTGGATCGCCGTGCTCAGCACGCTGGCTTTTCTTCTCGCGGGCCTGATGTCTGCCGGACGGCGTAAGGTCTGAAATCTTTCGTCACGCTGACGCATGACGCCCTTTAGCCAGCGTGCCTTGCACAGGCAGTGGAAAATTGGGACAAGCGACATGATGGATCGGGTTGTTCAGAAGGAACGGCGAATGCGCGGAACCCTGTGGCGTATGTGGAGCGCGGCGGCGCTTGTTGGCGGGATGCTGTCGGGGTTGCCTGCTGTCGCTCTGGCGCAGGATGCTCCTGATGATGACAAGTCGTCCGCGCCTGACATGCATGCTCTGGCCTCGCGCTTCAACGCGACCCGGGTGAAGAAGGATTACAGCTACATTCACCGTCCCCCCGGTGACAAGGTTGTGGAACAGCCCGACATCGACCGTCTGATGTTCTGGACCAAGGATGGTCAGCCGGATGGTTACGCCCAGAGACGCGGTGACAGCGTGATCTATTATAATCCCGGTGGTCAGGCCGTGCGCGTCCAGCGGCTCGCGCCCGGTGAAGGCGACTGAACCGGCTTCCGACTGGCGGGAGTTTTCCGGGTGGCGCATGTCCGGCTCCTGATCTGATACTGCTCCGGCGCGGACAGAGCGGCGAACCCCATCAAACGGATATGAGTGATGCTTCTGCATATTCCCCAGGTTCTGACAGCCGAAGAGCTGGCGCAGTGCCGCGCCGTCATGGACACGGCAGACTGGAAAGACGGCAAGGTGACGGCGGGGCAGCAGTCGGCCAAGGCGAAAAACAACCTGCAACTGCCGCTCAACCATCCTGAGCATCGTGCGCTGGCTGATCTTGTACTGCGGGCGCTGGGGCGTAATCCGCTGTTCAACAGTGCGGTCATTCCATTGCGTGTCGTGCCGCCTCTGTTCAATCGCTATGATCCGGGCATGGAGTTCCGCGCGCATGTGGACAACGCCGTGCGGCCTATTCCCGGCTCGGGTGGGCTGCGTATCCGCACGGATGTATCCTCGACCCTGTTCCTCAATGATCCGGAGGATTACGAGGGTGGCGAACTGATCATCTACGACGAATCCGGTACAAGGGAGGTCAAACTCCCTGCCGGTGACATGATCGTTTACGACACGACGGTTCTGCATTCGGTTGAGCCGGTGACGGAAGGGACGCGGCTGGCCTCGTTTTTCTGGACTCAGTCCATGGTGCGGGATGAAAGCCAGCGGCGTATCCTGTTTACCCTCGATCAGCAGATCATGGATTTGCGCGCCCGGCTGGAGGATGACGATCCGGCCGTTCTCGGTCTGGTCAATGTGTATCACAACCTCATGCGACAATGGTGTGACGTGATGTAGCCCTGCGGGATCAGGGACTTTTCTTTTGGTGCGTGAGTGAGGTGATGGTTACAGAAGCGACGGCGCGGTTTTCAGACCGGCAGTTGGACAGGCTGTTCGAGGCCATTCTGGTCAATGACGTGGCGGAAGAGCAGGTCACTCTGCCGGAGACCGTTCCATCTCCTCTTGAGGATGATGTCGTCGAGGACTGTTTCGGAATCAGTCATGAACTCTGGGTGCGACAGGTGGATCGTCGGGCGCTGGCGGCGCTTGCCGGGCAGCTTGTTCTTTCGGCTGACATTGATGCGGAAGGGCGCGTAGCCTTCAAGCATATCCGTGCAAAATTCAAACACATGCGCTTTGCCTGCGTGCTGTACACAGCGCGACACCAGAGTCCGATCCTGTTCAAGAGTGTCACCACGCTGATGGGGCATGTGCAGGATGCCTTCCGGAATGGTCATTCCCTGAAGACCCGTCTTTATGCGCTGGTGCTGCGCCTGATGATCGTCACGCCTGTCTGGCGCCTGATGGAGAGAGAATTGTCCCGGATGAGGCTCGAAACGGGAGCAGCGTTTGAGCGATATCTGCGTGAACAGATCAGGATGCTATCCGACAGCCTGAGTGCAGACAGCATGACCGCGCATCCTTTTCATGCGCTTCGCAAGATCATCAGTCGGCAGGTGTCTTTTTTTGACGATTACAGAACGATTTTTCCAGACAGTCGTTCTGATGTGATGGCGCGTTATCTCAGCGACCTGAATGGTCGCATGGGTCGGATGCATGATGATCTCATTTTGAAACATGCAACAGGGGAGCAGGATTATCGAATCCATCGCTTCCCTCTTGACGTGGCCTTGCGGGAAAAGCTGAACAATCTGGTGCGTCAGTATCCGTTATAGGGCGAGCACTCTGATTGAGGTTCGGGAAGAGTGCTCTTTGTTTTCTGACGAAAACTTTGTTTTTTAGAAACACTCCTGATTTCCATGTAAGGAATGAGAAGTGTCTTCCGGTGCCCTGACTTTTTCCAGAGATGCAAAAATGCGGAATGCGCATGGGCCGGACGGCTGACAATCGGAGCTCTTCTTCTCGTGCAGAGAGATCCGGGCTTTCAGAAATGAAAATGATATCCCGACAATAATATTTTTTGAAAATTTTGACGTAGGTCTTCCTGTTTCTGTCCAGATATCCGCGTCAATGGTTTATCGCAAACAGAATCAATAAAAGAGGCTTATTTGATACGCCATTTTTTGTGTGGAGACGGATATTTTCTGTGGGCCGTGCGTGAGGTCTGCCTTCAGGTCTGAGCCGGTATCTTATCAAGGAAAACCGGAGAGAGTCACTTTGACTGGCCAGAATTTTGATGCCTGCCTGGATTTTGTTCGTACGGCTGAAGGTGGGTACAGTGAAGATCCAAAGGATCTGGGTAACTGGCTGCCTGATGAAAACGGTCGGAAAGGCGTCCTGATCGGCAGTCATTACGGCGTTTCCGCAGCAATGCTGGCATCATGGAGAAAGCCCCACCCCGTTTCTCAGGATGATATGCGCGATCTGGACCTTGAGACCTTTGATGCCATCGCCCGCTCCAGATTCTGGAATCCGCTGGTCTGTTCCGCTCTGCCCGCCGGTCTTGATCTCATGGTGTTCGACTTCGGATGGAATTGCGGTGTGTCCGCGTCCGCCCGCCTGTTGCAGCGGATGGTGGGGGTCACGATGGACGGATGTATTGGTCCGCAGACTCTCTCAGCGCTGAATCATATGAATGCCTCCGAACTGCTGCCGCAGATTGACCCGGAGAATCTGGCGATCCTGCACACTCGTCTCGGACTGCCAGCCAGCAGCGGTATCGGACCGGAAGTGAAGCGGGCTCTTGAAGGCCAGCAGATGATGGAACTGCTTCTTGTGCTCGTCCTGTCGGGTATGCAGGAACGTGAATACAGGGTGCGGGCCGGTTTTCGTCGCTGGGGGCGGGGATGGCTTGCCCGCACGAAGCGCCGCACCGAGACGGCGCTTGCCCTTGTCGCTGCCGCCAGAGGGAGAGAGGCAGGTCCGGCCATATTCTGAGCGTTTCCTGCGGAAAACACCGCTCCTTTAATGTCGGCGGCGATGCCGGGCCATTATTCTGTTCCGTATTGTGGTCGCGACCTGATTGACGGTTGCCACAATTGTTTTTCATGATGGTCTCATGACAATTCGTTCCTCTGGCGCCGTCGAAAGTCTCGCTCCCCTGTTGCACGCGCTGGCGCAACAGGAACGTGAGAGATCAGATGATGCAAAAACCCGGCGTCTTGCCAGAACGCTGGGTCTTGTCACGGCTGAATGCGCGACGGCGGTTATTGAGGGCGACAGGGAAGAGGTGGTCCGGAGTAGCGCCGGGTTCATCCGGGAGCTGGTCGCGATATGGGCTGATCAGGGGCTTGACCCCGATGCCGTGTGGACGGAACTGCACTGTCGGATTGAAATGGGAGAGTTGTGCCTGCGTCTGAGCCGTGCCTCCGGACCGCACAAGGGGCGACGCAAGGGACCGTGGCGGGTTGCGACCAGCAAACTGCCATAATGTCGTGAGACAGATAGCGGCTGGGGAGAGATGCGCTCAGGCCGGATACCGCTCCAAAAGTAACGCAGAGTAATGATCTGTTTCTGTTTTAAGAGAGCTTTCAGGACTCTTCGGCTAGGCATCCCTGAGACCTTTGATGAGGATGTAAAGAGCAGCCGTGTTGTGAGGATAAGCCCCCCAGTGTTCCGAGACAGGCTGTCTGGTGGCGTGGTTGCGTCTGATCGGGGCGCTGTCTGATGGCAGCCGCCCTTTCATTTGTGTCTGAGCATATTCCCGCATGGAATACCGTGCAGGTTGCGCTGGGAGAGGCCGTGCGGGCGGTTGTGAACACGCCGACATCGGCGCCTGCCCTGCTGGTGGAGCTGATTCTGGCCCTGTCCATTGTCAGCGGGTTCAGAAAAGGCCTCACACGGGAAATAATGGGACTGATCGCCTGGGCTGTGGCCGGCGTGGCGGCGATCAGATACCGGCATGTCTTTGTCGTATGGGCGATACCGACGATGGAGCCGGTGGAACTGGCAGATGGGATCGGGTTCGGTGTGATATTCTTTGGCGGTCTGGCTGTCGGCGCCCTTGTGTCCAGCCTTTTCGCCCACCTTATCAGAATCTCTCCTCTGGCCGGGCTGGACAAGCTTTTGGGCGGGATGTTCGGGGTTCTGCGGGGTGGAACGGTTATTGTGACCCTCTATATGGCCTCTCACTGGGTTACAGCCACGAATATGGTTGTGGCCGGACAGCGTGGCGATGGAACAACAGAGAACTCGATAACGACCGCGCTCTCCTATATTGCGCCCCTGATGTCGAGATTTGTGCCCTCAGACCTTGCGCGAGACGCTGGCTCGGGCCATGACCTCGGCGAGCCGGAAGACGTGCCCGGCGAGGCTTACCCAGAGAACCCCTGACGCGCCACGTAATCGGGTCTGCGTGGATGATGATCGGGGGAAGGATGAAAACTGATGTCCGAACAGCTTTCTCTCCGGCAGACGGCGGTGACCACCCATCCATGGGCTGACGACCGGCAGGAGGGGGATGACAAGTTCCACGAAGAGTGCGCCGTTTTCGGGGCATGGAACGTCGCGGATGCGGCGGCCATAACCGCTCTTGGCCTGCATGCGCTTCAGCATCGCGGGCAGGAAGCCTCCGGTATTGTCAGCTATGATGGAAAGAAATTTTCTTCCCATCGCGGTCTCGGTCTGGTGGGCGACGTCTTCCATGATACCCGGATCATGGCCGGTCTGCCGGGCGCCTGTTCGGTCGGGCACAACCGCTATTCCACGACGGGCGACACCCTGCTGCGTAACGTGCAGCCGTTATTCGCCGAGTTCGAGTTCGGTGGACTTGCCGTCGCCCATAACGGCAACCTGACCAACGCCCACGTTCTCCGCCGTGCGCTGATCCGTCGCGGGTGCCTGTTCCAGTCCACTACGGACACGGAAGTCTTCATCCACCTCATCGCCATCTCGCTTTACGCCACGGTCGAGGATCGCCTGATCGACGCGCTGAAGCAGGTGCAGGGCGCCTATTCGCTGGTCGTGCTGTCGCAGGATGCGCTGATGGGCGTGCGGGACCCGCTGGGTGTGCGTCCGCTGGTTCTGGGCAAGCTGCCGGGTGCGGCTGATGATGCGTCCGGCTGGGTGTTCGCCTCCGAAAGCTGCGGTCTGGATATCGTGGGCGCCGAGTTCGTGCGTGATGTCGAACCGGGCGAGATGGTCATCATCGACAAGACGGGCGTCCGTTCGGTCAAGCCGTTTGCGGCCCAGCGCTCCGGTTTCTGCGTCTTCGAATATATTTACTTCGCCCGTCCGGATTCGGTTCTGGATGGGATGCCGGTCTACAATGTCCGCAAACAGATCGGCGTCGAACTGGCCCGCGAGAGCGGAGTCGAGGCCGATGTGGTTGTGCCGGTACCGGATTCGGGCGTGCCGTCGGCGATGGGTTTCGCGCAGGAAAGCGGCATTCCCTTCGAACTCGGTATTATCCGCAATCACTATGTCGGACGCACCTTCATCGAGCCGACGGACCAGATCCGCAACCTCGGCGTCCGTATGAAGCATTCGACCAACAAGCCGATGCTGAACGGCAAGCGTGTCATTCTCGTGGACGATTCCATCGTCCGTGGCACCACGTCCCGCAAGATCGTCGATATGGTGCGCGCTGCCGGCGCTACGGAAGTTCATATGCGGATTTCGTCTCCGCCGACCAAACATTCCTGCTTCTATGGCATCGACACGCCGGAACGCAGCAAGCTGCTGGCGGCGCAGCATGACATCGCGACAATGGCGGAGCTGATCGGCGTGGATAGCCTCGCCTTCATTTCCCTCGATGGTCTTTACCGGGCTCTGGGCCATGAGGATGGTCGTGACGCGGAGCGTCGCCGTTATTGTGATGCCTGCTTTACCGGTGACTACCCCATCCCGCTTGTGGACCATGATCAGGAGTTCGGTCCCGGCACTGCCTGAGTCCAGCCGGGTTGGGTCTGAAATACCGGTGCGTCGCAACAGTCACATGCAACCGGCGCGCCTCTCAGGCGTAGGTCTCCCATGCTGATAGAACGTCTGGGTCTGAAAGTTCCGGTTCTGCAGGCCCCGATGGCCGGTGTTTCCACGCCTCGCCTCGCGGCTGCAGTTTCGGACGCCGGGGCGCTCGGTAGCCTTGGAATCGGTGCGATGACGGTGTCTGCCGCCCGTGACGCCATCCGTCAGACGAGGCAACTGACCCGCTGTCCGTTCGGCGTGAACGTCTTCTGTCACGTGTCCGTTCCGCTGCCTCCCGAAGAAGCGGCGGACTGGCTTCACTGGCTGGAGCCGGAATTTGAGCGCTTCGACGCTCGCCCCCCGGAAACATTGCGGCAGATCTATCCGTCCTTTCTGGATGGGACCGCCGTTCTGGACATGCTGCTTGAAGAACGGCCCGCCTGTGTGAGTTTTCACTTCGGTCTGCCCGATATGGCGGCGGTTCGGTCTCTCAGGGCCGCGGGGATCATGCTGCTGGCGAGTGTGACCAGTGTGCGGGAAGCCGAACTGGCGGAGCAGGCCGGAATGGATGTTCTGATCGCTCAGGGCTATGAGGCCGGAGGGCATCGCGGCGTCTTCGATCCTTCGGCTCCCGATGCACAGGCCGACACGAAGACGCTTCTCGCCACACTGAAGTCTGTGAGCGGACGGCCCCTTATCGCGGCCGGTGGTCTTATGACCGGTCGTGATGTGGTGCAGATGCTGGATGCGGGCGCGGTCGCCGGACAGCTTGGAACGGCGTTTGTCGCCTGCGATGAAAGTGCGGCGTCTCCTGCCTATCGTGCCGCCCTGAAGGATGGCGACAGGGTGGGAACCGCGATGATCACGGCGATTTCTGGACGTCCGGCCCGTGGCCTGCGTCAGAAATTTCAGGCGCTGGCCGATCACCCGGGTTGTCCGCAAGTGCCGCCTTATCCCTATGCGTATGATGCGGCGAAACAACTCGATGCCGCAGCCCGCGCTCGGGACGAATCAGGATATGGCGCGTTCTGGGCCGGGACGGGCGTGGCCAGTGTGCGACCGATGCCGGCGGCCCGGCTTGTGGAAACGCTCAGAGGGGAGATTGTCGGCACGGGCTGAAACCGGTCATGGCGTCGGCAGGCCGTCGCCATGCTCTGGACGTCGTTGCCGGAATGTTGAATATCCCGGATTATCTAATATCCTGCATGGGAAGAGGGCCTGTTCTGGGCTTGGGGTGGAAAAGACCTGATTATGGCGACTGACGCGGAAAAAAACGAAACGTTCCTGACCCTGCCCATAGAGAAGACTTCGGATTTCACTCTTGAAGATCTCGCCGACAACCATCAGGCGATGAATTATTTCCACAAGCATGGCGCGGCGACTGTCGAACATGCTTTCGCGCTGGCCAATATTCTGCACATGCACAAGCAGGTGAAGGAGGCGGCCTATTTCTACGGCCTCGCCTTCAATCTGCACTCCAAGCATCCGAACGAATTCCCGCTCGCCTCCTCCCTGTTGCAGGCCCGCCTGCTGTGCCTGCTCAAGGCCGGGATGAGCCCTCCCGAAGTTGAGCTGGCGCAGCTGAAAGCGCTGTCCCAGCCGATCTATGACTATATTCTTGGGATCGAGATCGCCTGGCGGCAGCATGACCCCAAGGCTGCGCTCGAACGGATGGGCAACTGCTTCGAAGCCTTCCACACGGGCGAAGAGGTGGATGTGCTCTATCTGGAGACGGCGCTGTCCGTCCTGCCGAAAGCAAAAATCCCGGCGCGGCCCGGTGCGGAGCAGATCATCCCGGCGAACATCTATCAGTACTGGGACCAGAACCCGCCTGCCGAAATCACGGATAACCTCGCCTACCATCAGGAATTGGAAGCGTTCGACGTCCAGATGTTCAACCGCGAGTCAGGCGCTGAGTGGCTCTATGACCATTATGGACGGGAAGCCCAGTCCCTTTTCCTTCAGGCCCGTCATCCCGCCGAGGCGGCCGATTTTCTCCGGGTGCATGTCATTCAGGAACTGGGCGGCTGGTGGCTGGATGCCGATGTCCGCATTGTCTCGCCGGAAACGCTGGAAGACTATGCCGCGCAGAAGCCGTCCCACGTCTTCTTCGTGACGGACAATTATTACGTCCATAACGACTTCTTCGGCAGCCGTCGGAACAGCCCGATCCTTGCGGACTGTCTGCTGTCACTTTATCGCAACAGCTACCTCTTCCGGGATCTGTATATCGCCTACAAAACCGGGCCGGGTGTGTTCAACCGTGCGCTCAACCGTCGTCTCCATACCGCCATCAGCAGCGGAAAACCGTTTGATCCCAGTGTGATGGTCCTGCGTGCGCCGGAATTCAACAGCATCATCCAGGATATGGACATGGCCTACAAGAAAGGCGGCAACTGGCACGCCGCCTGAGAGGTTTTTCCTCCGACCACCGGCCCGGAACTCATTTTCGGGCGTTGCTGCCGAGCGAAGCCGGGCGGGAAGCGTGGCAGAGCCCATGAATCTCCTTCCCATCGGCTGACTCGCCCTGTTTTTCCCGCTATACGGCCCCATGTTGAAGGTGGAACACCATTTTCGTCGTGTCCCGCCCTGTTTCAGATCGGAAAGAACAGTCGTATGGCCGGTTACCGCTCCCGCACCACCACCCACGGTCGCAATATGGCCGGAGCCCGCAGCCTCTGGCGCGCCACGGGCATGACGGATGCGGATTTCGGTAAGCCGATTATCGCTGTCGCCAATTCCTTTACCCAGTTCGTCCCCGGTCACGTCCATCTGAGAGATCTTGGTCAGCTTGTCTGCGAAGCCATCGCGGAGGCTGGCGGTGTCGGACGTGAATTCAACACCATCGCGGTCGATGACGGCATCGCCATGGGCCACGGTGGCATGCTCTACAGCCTGCCCTCGCGCGAACTGATCGCAGATGCCGTGGAATACATGGTCAACGCCCATTGCGCCGACGCGCTGGTCTGCATCAGCAACTGCGACAAGATCACGCCGGGCATGCTGATGGCCGCCATGCGTCTGAACATCCCCGTGGTGTTCGTCTCCGGTGGCCCGATGGAAGCCGGTCATGTGAAGGACGGCGAGATCGACAAGGCCATCGATCTGGTCTCCTCCATGGTCGCCGCCGCCGCACCCGGCGTCACGCAGGAAGAGTCCGACATCATCGAGCGCTCGGCCTGCCCGACCTGCGGTTCCTGCTCGGGCATGTTCACCGCCAACTCGATGAACTGTCTGACCGAGGCGCTCGGCCTGTCGCTGCCGGGCAACGGCAGTCTCGTCGCCACCCATGCCGACCGGCGTGAGCTGTTCCTGAAAGCAGGCAAGCTCGCCGTCGAACTGGCCAAGCGTTATTACGAGCAGGGCGACAGCAGCGTTCTGCCGCGCTCCATCGCCACGTTTGAAGCGTTCGAGAACGCCATGACCGTCGATATCGCCATGGGCGGCTCGACCAACACCGTGCTGCACCTTCTTGCCGCCGCCCATGAAGGCGAGGTGCCGTTCACCATGGCCGATATCGACCGGCTGTCCCGTCGCGTGTCGAACCTCTGCAAGGTCGCGCCGTCCAAGGCCGATGTGCATATGGAAAATGTCCATCGCGCCGGTGGCGTGCAGGCCATCATGGGCGAACTCGACCGCATGAAGCTGCTGCATAGCGGAATCCCGATGGTTCATTCGAAAAGCGTCTCTGAAGCGCTGGCGCAGTGGGATATTGGCGGCGAGACCGCGACCGATGAAGCCCGCACTTTCTACAAGGCCGCTCCCGGAGGTGTTCGCACCACGCAGGCGTTCTCGCAGGCCAGCCGTTACAAGGAACTGGATCTCGACCGTGAAAAGGGCGCGATCCGCTCCGGCGATCATGCATTCAGCAAGGAAGGCGGTCTCGCCGTGCTGTATGGCAACATCGCTGAAGACGGCGCCATCGTGAAAACTGCTGGTGTGGCCGAGGGTCTTCTGACTTTCTCTGGCCCAGCCCGTGTGTTCGAGAGTCAGGATGCCGCTGTGTCCGCCATTCTTGGCGACCGTATCAAGGCCGGTGATGTGGTGGTGATCCGCTACGAAGGACCGAAGGGTGGTCCGGGCATGCAGGAAATGCTCTACCCGACCTCCTACCTGAAATCGAAGGGGCTGGCCGAGTCCTGTGCGCTTATCACCGATGGTCGTTTCTCGGGCGGCAGCTCGGGTCTGTCCATCGGCCATATCTCCCCGGAAGCGGCGGAAGGTGGCGCGATCGGTCTGATCGAAGATGGCGACATCATCGAGATCGATATTCCGAACCGCGTGCTCAAGGTGGTGCTGCCGGAGTCCGAACTGTCAGCCCGCCGCCAGAAGATGGATGACCGGGGTGTTGAGGCATGGAAGCCGGTGCGTGAGCGTGTGGTCTCCACGGCGCTCAAGGCTTACGCAGCGCTGACGACCAGCGCGGCGCGTGGTGCTGTGCGTGATCTGGCGCAGTTGGATCGTCGTTCTTCTCGGTGAGAGGGAAGAGGTTTCATCCCGTCTCCCATAAGGGGACGGGATTTCTTTATTTCCGCTTTATATCCAGAAAGAAACAAAAACGACGCTCTTCAAAGCTTTTTGAAAAAAGCTTCACCAAAAACGTCTTGATGATTTGCTGAAGTTTCAGGGCGAGTTTCTTGAAATATCGGGATCAAAGGGACTGTGTCTCTTTGTGGGGTTCGGGGCAAAGTCCCGTGCGGATTCCGGTTTCTACCCCGTATACCGCTCCAGAAACGGCGCCGTCACACTCCCCTTCACATGCGCGACCGTGTGTGGCGTTCCTTCCGCCACGATGTGACCGCCTTTATTGCCTGCACCCGGTCCGAGATCGATCACCCAGTCACCACGCGCCACCAGACGCATATCGTGTTCGGCGACGATCACGGTGTTGCCGCCATCCACCAGTTCATGCAGATGATCCATCAGGCGGTCGGCGTCCGATGGATGCAGACCGGTCGTCGGTTCATCGAGAACGTAAAGCGTGTGACCACGACGCTGTTTTTGCAGCTCTGTCGCCAGTTTGATCCGCTGCGCTTCGCCACCTGACAGTTCCGTTGCAGGCTGACCGAGCTTGAGGTGTCCAAGACCGCCGCGCTGAAGCGTGGTCAGAGCCTGTGCAGGACCGGCATCCTCGGCAAAAAATGTGCAGGCGGCATCGACATTCATGTCGAGCACCCCGGCGATGGATTTGCCGCGATAGGTTACTTCCAGAATCTCAGGCCTGTAGCGCGCACCGTGACAGGCGGGGCACGGCGCATAAACACTGGGCAGGAACAGAAGTTCCACCATGGTCGATCCGGCGCCTTCGCAGGTTGGACAACGGCCCTTCGGAAGATTGAATGAGAAATGGCCTGCATCGTATTTGCGTGTCCGCGCCAGCTCGGTCCCGGCGTGCAGCTTACGGATGGTATCGAAAAGCCCCGTATAGGTCGCAAGATTTGAACGAGGTGTTCGACCGATGGGCTTCTGGTCGATCACCACAAGACGTTTGATGACTTCCAGCCCTTCCACAATACGGCCTTCCGGTTCGCCGGCATGCGCTGATGCGGCAAGCGTGTTCTCTTCCTCATCCATTTCGGACAATGCCTGACCAAGCGCTTTGGCGACGATTGTTGTGAGAACCTGACTGACCAGCGAGGATTTTCCTGAACCGGATACGCCGGTGACGGACGTGAACACGCCAAGCGGGAACGAAGCGGAAAGCCCGTTCAGATTGTTCCAGTTTACAGCATCCAGTTTCAACCATCCGGATGGATTGCGCGGTGTGTGGCGGACTTTCGATGTGGCGGCAAACACGTAATCCCGTGTTCGCGAACCCTCGATGTCTTTCAGCCCTGCGAGCGGCCCGGAATACAGGATCTCACCGCCACGCGTGCCTGCCTGCGGCCCGACATCCACGATCCACTCCGCGTTGCGGACGATATCGAGATTGTGCTCGACAAGAAAAAGGGAGTTTCCGGCGTTGCGCAGACGGTCGAGGGCGGTAAGCAGCGCCTGCGTATCAGCGGGATGCAGTCCGGCGGAAGGCTCGTCCAGCACATAGACCACGCCGAAGAGATTGGAGTGGACCTGTGTGCCAAGACGCAGGCGCTGATACTCACCGGGCGAGAGCGTCTGCACACCGCGATCCATTTGCAGATAGCCCAGTCCAAGATTTTCAAGAACGCCGATACGCGCAACCATGTCTTCGACAATGCGCCCGGCGGCGATGGCTGTCGCATCTTCGCCGGGGTTCGCGTCAACCGATGTTCGCAATGTCGCTGCGATGGTTTCCAGCGGCAGGGCCGTCATGGCCGCGATGTTGTAGCCGCCGAACGTCACGCGCAGCGCATCGGCGTTCAGTCGCTGGCCGTGACAGTCCGGGCAGTCGGTGGACGTCATGAACGCCTCGACCCGCTTGCGCATCATGGCGCTCTGCGAGTTGGCGAATGTCTGGAGAATGTAGCGGCGCGCGCCGGTGAATGTGCCCTGATAGCCGGGTTCCAGCCCACGGGCGATGGCGCGTTGCACCTGTTCATGCGTGAAACCGGGATAGACCGGATAGGTCGGCGTCTCGTCAGTGAACAGAATCCAGTCGCGTGTCTTTTTCGGCAGATCATGCCAGGGACAATCCACATCCACGCCCATGGTGATGAGGATGTCACGCAGGTTCTGTCCCTGCCACGCTGTCGGCCATGACGCGACGGCCCGGTCACGGATGCTGAGAGAGTCATCCGGCACCATGCTCGCTTCCGTCACATCATGGATGCGGCCCAGCCCGTGGCAGCGTTTGCAGGCTCCCATCGGCGTATTCGGCGAGAAGGATTCCGCTTCCAGACGCGTCATGCCTGCGGGATAGGTGCCGGCGCGGGAGTAGAGCATCCGTAGAAGGTTGGAGAGTGTCGTAATACTGCCGACGGATGATCTCCCCGAACTGCCGCCCCGCTGCTGCTGGAGCGCTATGGCGGGTGGAAGCCCATCCACACTGTCCACGTCTGGAACAGGCATTTGCTGGAACAGACGACGTGCATAGGGTGAGACGGATTCGAGATAACGACGCTGCGCCTCGGCATAGAGCGTGCCGAACGCGAGCGATGATTTGCCGGAGCCGGAAACGCCGGTGAACACGACAAGACTGTCTCGTGGCAGGTCCACGCTGATGTTTTTCAGATTGTGCTCGCGTGCGCCACGGACATGGACGAAGCCGTCATCCCGGCTCCGGATCAGGTCTTTCGTCTCGTTCGGCATGTCCATGAAGGCTCCGGTTTCAAAAGGCATGTGTTTTTCAGAGTGAATCAAAAGAACAGCATTATGTTGGCGGACTATGCTGCTCGGAGAACCATTCTTTGTAAATCAAAAGATTTTGATTATTCCTCAGAAGAACATGAAATCATGTATCTTTCCGCATGTCGGACAAAGTAAAACCTCTACACAGCGCTCTATCCAAGCTCGGGGTCCCTGAAGCGGCGGTTTGCCAGTACAGGCAGCACCTCACGGGTCGCGCGGATGCGCTCGGGGTCCACATCGGCGAAGATCAGGTCTGGTGCGATGCCTGCCCGAGCCACCGCCACGCCCAGCGGATCGACCATCATGCTGCACCCGATATTGCGAGGCCCGCATTCGCCGACGGCGGCCACGTAGCAGGTATTTTCCAGTGCCCGTGCGGTGACCATCACTTCCCAGTGCCATTCCTTGCCGGGACCCCGTACCCAGGCAGCGGGCACCGTCAGCAGATCAGCGCCCCGTACGGCCAGCGAACGGGCTATTTCGGGGAAGCGCACATCGTAACAGGTCATCAGTCCGACCTTGATATTGCCGACCTGCACGATGGGGGGGAGTTCCGTGCCGGGGATATAGTCGTTCGATTCCTTCATGCTGAAGGCGTCGTACAGGTGCAGCTTGCGATAACTGGCGACCAGACCGGACGCGTTGAGCACGATCTGGCAGTTATGGGTCAGAACCGGTTCGGCTGGCACGGCGATGCAGCAGATGACCGTCAGATCCTTGTCCGCCAGAGCGTCGATCAGACCGGTGACAAAGGGGCCGTCAAGCGGCTGCGCCGTACGCACGGTGATGCGGGGGTCGTTCATGTCGGCAGCAATGATGCTCTCCGGCAGAACAAGAAGCTTTGCTCCTTCCGCCGTCGCCTTGTCGATCAGCGACACGCACTGTGCGAGATTGGTGCTCCATTCCGGAGCAACAGCGAACTGTCCGAGAGCGACTTTCATGCAGGTGGTCCTTCTGATCCCCGAAAAGACAGCGGGGGATGTGGTGTCTCCGGTCAGGACTTTCTACGCTGCACTGGTATGGAAGGGCAAAATATCCGCTCTGCCTGTTCTGGGAGAATAGTCCGCATGACCGAAACGGCTCACCGAGTCTCGATCCGCTATTGCACGCAGTGCAACTGGCTCCTGCGTTCGGCGTGGATGGCGCAGGAACTGCTCTCCACGTTCGGCACAGACCTGTCGGAAGTGGCGCTGTGTCCTGATACGGGTGGCATATTCGAGATCAGGGTGAATGATGTTGTGGTGTGGGAGCGCGTGCGGGACGGGGGTTTTCCGGGTCCGAAGGACCTGAAGAAAAAGGTGCGCGACGTGATCGCTCCTGAGCGCGATCTGGGACATGTGGATCGGTAATGCCCGGGCTCACGGTCCGTTCGCCATCCGGCTCTATGGCCTGTGATGAATCATCTGATGGGGTATCGCGGCGATCCCGCGTGGCGGCCCCGTGTGACGGCGATATCAGTTCGGGCTGGTCAAACACTGCCAGCCGAGGTTCATGCCTGACCGGAGTGAGTCTGTTCTATCGGGATTCGGGGTGGCTGTTCCCGGCGCCGAGGAGGAGCGGGAACAGCACGGGTCGTGTGATCAGCCGAGCGCGCTGCCGGTCGAGATCGGGAATGCAATCAGGGTTTCGCTGGTGACACGGCCACATTTGTTGACAGTGACAGCGGAGTTGATGGTTGAAACTGTCTGCTGCAGAAGGCTGAGGGCGCCGCTTACAGACATGCTTGATCCAATGCTGTAGCCAATCTTCATGTCATTTCCGACATTCTGCCAGGCGCTGGCAATGGTGGAGGAGGATGCGTGGTTAAAATAGTCAGCGCCGACATTATACATTCCAGCAAGATAACCGGCGTAAGCGCCAATCATGCCGGAAAGCGAGACCTGGCTAAATCCGCCGCAGGCCGGACGCGGGTTATAGCAGCAGCCACCAGAAACCGTATTGAGTTCGGACAGTGAAAGTTCGCGCATGCCAGACATTTACTTTTTCCTTTTAAGTATTTGAGATTTTCTTACCGTTTCGTTGAGCTTTTTCTATCAGAACGTCTGGTTTCTACACAGATAATAGGTCGTTAATCCGATGTGTTTTGTGTTATTAGTTCATCAAGAAAGCGCCATAAAATCGTTACAGCGAATGGAGAAATACTTTTGAAACATTAACAATATCTTTATAACATCTTTCGTAATGGTATATTTTATCAATTGTTAACTTGAGAGCGTCATGTCCCTGATCATCTACATACTCGCAGCCTTCGTTGAAATTGCAGGATGTTTTTCATTCTGGGCCTGGCTGCGGGAGGGGCGTTCGCCGCTCTGGCTGCTGCCGGGATGCGCTTCGCTCGTGGCGTTTGCGTGGCTGCTTACGCTGATCAACACCGATGCCGCGGGTCGGTCCTATGCCGCCTATGGAGGCGTCTATATCGCGGTAGCGCTTTTCTGGCTCTGGAGCGTTGAAGGGGTCCAGCCGGATCGGGCTGACTATATCGGTGTTGCGTTGTGTCTTGCCGGCACCGCCGTCATTCTGCTTTCACCACACAACACCTGATGCCCCTTGCCATCCATGCCATCTTGTCGGACATGACCGGGCATGAGTTACGCTGTTAAGGAACTTTTCCATACATTGCAGGGCGAAGGCGGCCAGACCGGCCGCTCCGCTGTTTTCTGCCGTTTTGCCGGCTGCAATCTCTGGACCGGTCGGGAAACGGACAGGGAAAAGGCTGTCTGCCGTTTCTGCGATACCGATTTTATCGGCACGGACGGTGAGGGCGGCGGCCGTTTTGCGGACGCTGCCGCACTCGCCAAAGCCATCGCGGAGACCTGGGCGCTTCCGGAGCATGATCAGCGTTTTGTGGTGTTCACCGGCGGTGAACCGCTTCTCCAGCTTGATGCGGCGCTCATTGACGCGGTTCATCAGGAAGGATTCATGATCGCCGTGGAGAGCAACGGCACCATTGCTGCGCCCGAAGGCATCGACTGGCTTTGTATCAGCCCGAAAGCGGGTTCGGAGTGGGTCCAGAAAAGCGGTCACGAGCTGAAACTGGTCTATCCGCAGCCTGAACTGGACCCGGCGGACATGACAGATCTCGACTTCGGACAGTTCTGGTTACAGCCGATGGATGGGCCTGATCGCGTTGCCAATACCGAGTCTGTGGTCCGATACTGTCTTGATCATCCGCACTGGCGCCTGTCTCTTCAGACTCACAAGCTCATCGGGATTCCCTGACCATGTCTTTCCTGTCCTCATCAACAGACGGCGCGCTTGTGGTCTTCTCCGGCGGGCAGGATTCGGCGACCTGTCTCGCCTGGGCGCTTGATCGGTTTCCCCGCGTGGAGACGCTGGGATTCGACTACGGCCAACGTCACGCTGTTGAGCTGACCTGCCGCGAGACGCTGCGTGACGGCATGGCGGCCCTTCGAGGCGACTGGAAGGAGCGGCTCGGCCCGGACCATACGCTGGAACTCGATGCGCTCGGAAAAGTATCGGATACGGCGCTGACCCGTGAGACTGAAATCCGGATGACGGAAACAGGTCTGCCCAGCACGTTCGTCCCCGGTCGGAATCTGATTTTCCTGAGCTTTGCCGCCGCGCTCGCCTATCGGCGCGGGCTGCGTCACATTGTCACAGGCGTCTGCGAGACCGACTATTCAGGTTATCCCGACTGTCGGGATGATACGATCAAGGCGCTTCAGGTGGCGCTGAATCTCGGAATGGATTCGCGCTTCGTCCTGCATACGCCGCTGATGTGGATCGACAAGGCGCAGACATGGCGGCTGGCCGAAACGCTTGGTGGTGAACCGCTGGTGACACTTATCAATCAGGAAAGCCATAGCTGCTATCTCGGGACACGCGGCAGGCTTCATGCATGGGGGCATGGATGCGGTACCTGCCCGGCCTGTGAGTTGCGCAAGGCGGGCTGGACTGCGTACGAGGCGCTGCATCAGGCCACGCACAGCGGAAATGACAGACATGGTTGATCTGATCTTCACCCGACGTTTTTCGATGGGGCATCGGCTGATTCACGGTGCGAGCGAAAGCTGCGCCCTGCCGCATGGTCATAACGAGTTTGTCACCGTGCGTCTTGAGCCGACAGGTCTGAAGCCGCTGGATGGTGTGTCGAACATGCCGGTCTCGTTCCAGCGGGCCAAAAGCGGCTGGCACAGGTTTGTTGACGAGAGACTGGATCATGCCCTGCAACTGGCGGAGGATGATCCGTTGCTGGCGTGGTTTCGCGTCCATGAGCCGGCGAGAGCCGGGCGGATCATCGTGACGCCGGGTGATCCGACCACCGAGATGATGGCCTGTCTGCTGAAGGCCAAGCTGGATGCCATGCTTGCCGCCGATGGAGCCATTCTGCGCTGCACGACAATGACATTGCAGGAAACGCCGACCAACACGGTGGAGTTCTCCGGTGACCCGCTGCCCATGCTTCCCATACCTCGCCCCGCCGATCAGTGCTGGTGGCGGCGGCCCGACATGAGCATTGCGGACTGAATGCTCCGGAAGCGGGAACTGTAAATGACAGGTCTTACCAACCCGGGAAAAGATTGACGCTTGTGAGGGCGTTTTCCAGGGCTGCCCCACACCCCGCCAAAGGCTGACAGCCTTTGGAAACCGTTTTATTATCAATAAATCGGGGTGCAAGCGGAGCCCGCGCTGAACTTTCAATATGTCACGGCCAAGGCGAGTTAGAGCAACATCTGATCAGACGGAATCGTATGGTCGGATAAAGTTGCTCGATAAACAATGAGTTAGAGCGGTATCCGTGATCCAGTCTGAACGGATACCGCTCTAACATAAAAGTCTGGCGAAGCTTTTTCCGGAACGCTTCGGTGAGATGGTAAGCCTGAAAAAGGCGGTGGCGCGGACACACCTGAAGTCTTCTTGCGAACAGGTGTGTCCGCCCGATCACGATCTGCTCTGGCCCGTCACTCCAAACGGATGTGGGCTTTGGAACTCAGTCCGTCTCGTTTTTCAGAACGGTACAGGGCTGAGTCAGTTTTGCTGGTCGGTCCTGCGCCATGCAGAGGCGACGCGCATCAGGACCACACATCTCGATCGCGTTCTCATAGTCCGATTCGAGCACGTCCTTGGCGACCGTGAGATCGGCGGAACTGGATCTTTCCTCGGCAGCGGAGATCTTCGCCTGCGTGTCGCGCAGTTCCTTCATGGCGTTGATGCATGCTTCGCTGGCCTGCTCCGGGTCTGCCTGCAATACGGCGAGTTCCTTGCGGAGCTGTTCATTCGCAACCGAGCTTTCCGCTGCAGATGTCAGCGTTTCATCCGCCATCGCGGGTGTGGCGAACCATAAGGCTGTCAGAGTCAAAAGAGACAGGGCAGTCTTCACGTACAAGCCTTTCATCGGGCCTTTCATTCAGGCCTGACCGGTAGCGGTGCCGAACTCTATCGGCAGGATACGACGGAGAAAAGGCCCGTTACCGCTGATGTGTAAAGATCAGGCAAATCCTTTCTCCGCCTTTCCCCTGTGGACAAGTAGAGTGCGCCGCGTAACCGCACCGTTATGGTCCGGCTCTTTCGAACAATTTCCCTATTTTTATCTGTTTCATTTTATTTCAGGAGATTTCATGTCGAGTCTTTCCCGTCGTTCACTGCTTCGTGCCGGTCTTCTCGCCAGCGGCGCAGGCGCAATGGCTTCCCTGACCGCCTGCACGGTGACGTCTTCCGATGGCAACACAACCTACAGCGTCAATGTCACCAAGGTTCTTTCCATCATCAGCAGCATTGAATCCGGTCTGACGCAGATGGTGAATTCCACCACGGTCAGCAGTATTATCGGCGCCGATAATGCGACGAAGATCACAGATGCAATCACCAAGGTCAGCACAGTGACCGCTGAAGTGGCAGCGACCGCCGCTTCCACAGTGACGCTGACAGTCGCCAAAAACTGGATCGCGACGGCCGAAAGCGCCGCCTCGGCCGCCGTAACCATCCTGCAGGCGTTTCAGTCGGTGCTTCCGGCCTCGGTCGTCGCCATGGTTCAGGCGGTCTCCGCGTTGCTTCCGGCGCTCGAAGCGGTGATCGGCAGCGTGTCCACGACGCGGAAGGCGACGCTTTCTCCGTCTGAAGCCCAGACCATCATCGCTCGTGGTCTTCAGACCAACTGATGCCAGTGGTCCTGTGGAATGATTGTTGTGCCCGCACCCATAAGGGACTGCGGGCCTTTTGACGGGGGAGCGGGGCAGTGCCCCGTAAATCCCGCCCGACAGAAAAGTCAGGCGGAAAGTTTCCCCGGTAAAGAGACTGCTTTTTTCCATCCGTTCAGATTAAAGCGGTCTGAACGGGTGAATGAACCTTGTTCCCGGCCTGTCGGGCAGTGTCCGGGAACAAGGCTCGACGGCATAGTGCGATCATGTCGATAGCGCGTCACGCATGATCTGGTCTCTCCAGAACCGGTCCGGTATCAGTTTCCTCATCAGAAGCCGGAAACACCCCTGACGATGCCAGCCGCGCCCCTTTCTTCAGCCTCCCTACCCGGACATGTCTGGTTCGATGTCGAGGATCTGTTTGAATATGGCCGCACCAACACACGCCCTAGCGGCATCCAGCGGGTTGCTTTCGAAATCCAGCGGGCCATGTGCTCGCTGCCGGGCATGCAGAAACGGGTCGGTTTTCTGAGGCACAGTCTGGACGGGCGTCGGTTCGTCATTGTGTCGCATGAGGAAGTCGAGGCGCTTTACGAACGTCTTACCGCACAGGCGGGGCAGGGTGACGGGCTGGTCTGCCACGGCAGTTCCGGAGAAAATCCGGCTCCCTCCCGCCTCAGGCGCGTCGCCCTGCAACTGCCTGTCGCGGTGCGTGTGCCCTTGGGACAACTGGTCGCTCATCAGAGCGCAGTTCTGCGGGATCTGTCCGCGTTGGTGCGGGGAGGGCTTGCCACCTTCCGTCAGGCCAGACGGCAGAGAGACGCCGGTCCCCGACAGCTTTTCCTGCCTGCATCGCACGATAGCATTCTGGCGCTGGGCGCGCCGTGGGCGCATCCCGATTACGGCGTGCTCATCAACCATTACCGACATCGTTACGGCGTGACATTCGGGTTGCTGGTGCATGACATCATCCCATTGCTTTATCCGGAATGGTGTCCTGCGGGTCTGCCCCGCGTTTTTCGGCGCTGGCTGGCCTCCACACTGCCGGCCTGCGATCAGGTGTTTTCAGTCTCTCAAGCCACGCGGAACGATCTTGAAAGGCTGTTTCCCGGTGTCACAGCCCGTTCGATCCGGATGGGCACCATGAAAACCGCCGGATCGAAAACAGACGACGCTCCGCTTGCCATGAACCGTCCCTATGTCCTGTCCGTGGGGACATTGGAGGTCCGCAAGAATCACCTGCTCCTCTTCCGTCTCTGGCGACGGCTGCTGACCGAGCACAGGGGGGAGGACATCCCCCAGCTTGTTCTTGTCGGATCGCCGGGATGGCTGGCGGAAGACCTGATGGGACAGCTCAGAAACAGCGATTTTCTGGACGGGTATGTCACGCTCATTCTGCGCCCTTCTGACACGCGGCTCGATACGCTTTACCGGAACGCGCTGTTTACGATCGTGCCGTCCTTCTACGAAGGCTGGGGACTGCCCGTGTCGGAAAGCCTCATACGCGGCAAGGTGTGTCTGGCGTCCGATCGCGGAGCGCTGGTGGAAGCGGGCCAAGGGCTGGCCGTGCATTTTGACCCGGACAATCTCAACGATGCTCTGGAAAAGATCAGGCCGCTTCTGTTCGGAGCCGACACGCTTGCCGAGATGACGCAGCGGGTTGAAGCAGACTTCAGGCCAACAGCGTGGAATTGCGCGGCGCAGGAGATGCTTCAGACGCTCTGCGCCACGACAGAAGACATCGCCCCCATAAAGTAAAAAGCACGGCTTTTCTTGCCCCCGGCAGCGGCTGGGGCTACGAATGCTTCATGATTCGTCTTATCCTGCTTGTCCCCTTTCTTCTGGCCCTGATCCTGTTTGCCGCGAGCAATCAGGAGTCCTCGCAGATGTGGTTCCTGACCTATAGCTGGTCCTCATCCGTCGGCGTGCTGGCCCTGCTGATCGCCTTTGGCGGCCTGCTGCTTGGCGCGTTCGGCGTCTGGGTCAGCGAACTGGGGCAGCGTCGCCGGGCCAGAAAGGCCGAAGTGCGTAACAGGGAGTTGGAAACAACCGTCGCCAGCCAGACGGCGGAGCTTGAGCGTCTACAGACGCAGATCCGTCTTGCCGCCGTAACCAACGCTGCCCCGCCGATTACAACGACAATCACACCGATTACACCTCCATCCCCTTCGGCGGTCTGAAGCATGACGCAGCGTCGCACACGGCTGATCGCCGCTCTTGATACGCGTGACTCCGGACAGGCCGAGGCATGGGCAGCCTCGGTCTCTCCTCATGCGGACGCCATCAAGCTGGGGTTGGAATTCGCCTACGCCGCCGGATTCGACGCCGTTGAGCGCGTCGCTGCCGGACGTGACCTGTTTCTCGACCTGAAGCTGCACGATATTCCCAACACGGTGGGGGCCGCCATCGGCAGTCTGAGCCGCATCAAACCGGCGATGCTGACCATTCATGCAGGCGGTGGCGGCGCGATGGTCGCAACCGCCCGCAGGGCCTGCGATGACAGCTTCCCGGAGGGCCGGAAGCCGATCCTGCTGGCGGTCACGGTGCTGACCAGCCTCGACGATCACGGTCTCGCCGAGATGGGCATACAGGACGGTGCAAAGGCGCAGGTGCTTCGTCTGGCTGAACTGGCGCTCCGCAATGGCGCGGACGGGCTGGTCTGTTCCGCTCATGAACTGACGGCGCTGCGGGCGGAATTTGGCGACAAGCCGGTGCTGGTGACGCCCGGTATCCGACCACATGGCGCCGCTGTCGGTGACCAGAAGCGCGTCATGACTCCCACCGAAGCACGCACGGCTGGCGCTGACTGGATTGTTGTCGGGCGTCCGATCACCGGCGCGGCAGACCCGGCCGCAGCCGCTACGGCCATAGCGGCAGAACTCTCGACATAAGGTTCCTTCGTGCATGGCTGTGGGCGTCAAGATTTGTGGGCTGACTGAAGAGCGTGGGCTGGATGCGTGTCTGGAATATGGGGCGGACTGGATCGGGCTCAACTTCTTCGCGAAGTCGCCCCGCCATGTCACCCCGATGCGCGCTGCGGAACTCGCACGGCGTGTTGACGGCTCCCGTTCGGTCTGCGTCGGTCTGTTCGTCGAACCTACGGACGAAGAGGTTACGGCAGTGCTCGACGCCGTGCCGCTCGATGTGCTTCAGCTCTACACCACGGCGGAGCGGGCGCTCTCGCTTGCACGCCGGTCCGGCAAGGAAGTCTGGCTTTCATGTCCTGTGTCGAACCGTGCGGACCTGCCGGTTCAATGCGACGTTCAGCGTCTGGTCATCGAATCCCGCGCTCCGAAAGACGCCGGTCGTCCCGGTGGGAACGGACTGACATTGCCTTGGGACGTGACGGCTGGGTGGACCGCGCCAGTACCGTGGATTCTTGCGGGCGGTTTGACGCCGGAGAATGTCGGGCAGGCTGTCCGGGTGAGCGGCGCGCCTGCGGTGGATGTGGCGTCCGGTGTGGAAAGCGAGCCGGGAATCAAGGACCCGACGGCCATAAAACAGTTTATCGAGCGGGCGCGATCAGCCCGGATGGCCTGAAACGCATTTTCCCCCTTGAGTCTCCGGCAGATGCTGGTATGAAACGCTCCGTGCGCTGGAGAGATGGCCGAGCGGCTTAAGGCGCACGCTTGGAAAGCGTGTGTGCGTTAATAGCGTACCGTGGGTTCGAATCCCACTCTCTCCGCCAAACACCGCTGATTGCCCTCTATGGTGCGATATAGCCGCCGATGGCCGTAGGCCGCCGGGTAGATGGTGAGGCGCTGATTTTGCTCTACAGCCTGATGATTGTTGTTAGAAGCGACGGCAGCTTCCGACTCCATTGCGGTTGCGAATGGATCAATTCTCAAATCCTGAAAGCAGTCATTGAGCCTGCGTTGCGACAAGAGCGGCTCTGTGTCCATTCCGCTCATTCGTCAACCCTTGGCGATATACCAAAGGCCGGAATGCTGGGCGTTAACAGTTCAAGCTGCACGCAAGCGGGCATAAAAATTAACTAGATAGTAAGTCGAGCCTGCGGAAAGTACATCGAAACGGGCGTGTCGACCTCTACACCCGCCTCTAATGCCCGACGAGCTTGGCTCGCTATTTCGGATTTGTACAATTCTACATTCGGCAATAGAGTGTAAATGTCTCGATTGTCGATCGTCACGGTGCGCATCTGATTAATGTCAAACGGGATAGGATCTCCGTGTCGAATAATCTGAACGATGGGGAGTCGAATCGCGTGTCTCAAAGCTAGTTCGTAAAATACATTGGCATTTGAGAATGACAAATCCGCAACCACCAAGCGAGATCGAAACAGGTATTCGATAATCTGCCTTGTGATCATGCCTGGTTTGTCGATTTGGTCAGCGCGAATAACTTTCAGACCAACTGTCTGTATAGCTGGCTCAACAATATTCTCGAGAAACAAATTGGAATGCTTTCGTTGATCGGAGTCCGTAGAGCCGATCGCGGTAATATAGAAGCACGTGCTTTCAAAAGCCGCTTGTTCTTGGGTCATAAGATTTTGACCATCAACGATGGCGGGCGGTATGCTCGAACTAGCGGATGTGGGTAAAGTTCCTGGCAGAGTATCCAGTAGGTGCTCGACGGTTACCACCCGATCAGCACCTGACAAATTCTGCAGAAGCCCCACAAATTTAAGGTTCACGATAAAGGTGTCGACGCCCTCTTCTAGATGATCTGGATCGGTACCAGCTTCCTTCATGGAGTCGATCAAAGCTGCCCGGGGAGGGAGCTTCGCATTTGTGAACTTGTCGTATAGCGCTTGGAAGGGAGCTATGTCTGAAATCGCCAATTTGGCCTTCAGGCGTGCCGCTTCGCGAGGGCTGGTATTGTCATCGCAGACTTTTTTGCCATCGAGGGTCAACTCAAGTTGCTCGCTTGCGTAGCTACCTTTGACCAAACCGTATTTGCTGGCATTGGTCACCAACATACGGCTGGTACTGCTGTCTGGTGTCCGCTGGAGATGATCAAAAAGCGTCAGACGGCGGACTGGAGTGCCACTCCCCAAATTGTAAATTTCTTTGGCAAACGTTAAAGCTTCGTCGAAAGGGCCAGCCGGAAAAGGCCGTGCCGACCTAGCTCGCTTAGGTTTGTTTGGGCTTGAAGCTGTCGTGGGCGACTCTTTAAGATCAGGTGCAGGAGCGGCAGGAGTTTTTTTGCGCCCGCGCATGTTCTTCTTAGTAATTGGATTTGCTGCGCTTTTTTCTTCATCTTCAGCCATCTCTGCCCCCAAGCAATATGGGCGTAAATGTGACGGCTGCCTAAACCGAAAGTCAATACGGCTTGGTGGTTACCTATCCATTTCGAGAGGCTTTTCTTCTCGTGGGAATAACAGGCTGACCGCTGATAACAGCGATTATCGCCGTAATATCGTCGATTCCTAACTGTTCTTTCGTCGTGTCGATTACGACCCACATGAACAAGCGTTCGGGGCTTAGATCGTAAAGACCGTCTCATACGAATAAGTCGTCATAATGCGTAACTAAAAATAGACGATCTTTATCCGGGACGTAGGTTCACGATGTCACCATCGCGCAAATTGACTCTTTCCGGCACGGCATACAATCTGTGTGCCTGCTTGTATGTTTTTTCACAGTCCGGGACCGGATAGCTCCGAAAAACTGGCTGTTTACTGCGGGTGTGTGAAAGTGAAAGGGTTTCCCACTTTCTCCGCCAGCTTATCATCTTCCCATGAGAGAATCAGCTGATTATAAAATCAGTATTGGATCCCGGCTTTCCCGTCAGGGAAGGTTCAGGCAGTTCCTCATCAATAGAAGCTATCATCGTTCTTTTTTAAAAAAGAACTGGAAATGGCGCCTCAATGTCTGTTCCGGTCTGTCCAGAAGTGCATAACACTCTGCGGTTTTGAATGGAAACTCAGGGGAGCGCCGTATGACAGGCTCGTCGTCCAAGGACAGGGAGAGCGACGGAAGCAGACAGGACTGGTTCGACAACCGCCTGCCTGTCAGGCGCTTTATCGCCGCTCAGTTCCGTTCTTTCCCGATGCCGCGTTCGGCCAATATGCTGTGGACCGTGGGGGCCATGCTGTCGGTGGTTCTCGTTCTGATGCTGTTATCCGGTCTCGTGCTGGCCATGAACTATACGCCGACGGCGGCGGGAGCATTTGCGTCCATCGAGGCGATCGAGCGTCGTGTCCCGTCCGGCTGGCTGATGCGGTCGATGCATATGGCGGGTGCGAGCCTGTTTCTTGGCGCGCTTTATTTGCATCTGTTTCGTGGCCTGTATTACGGTTCCTACAAGAAACCGCGTGAGCTGGTGTGGCTGCTTGGTCTCGTGCTGCTGGTGATGACCATGATCACCGCCTTCGCCGGGTATGTCCTGCCGTGGGGGCAGATGTCTTACTGGGGGGCGGATATTGCCGGGAAGGCGCTGGCCTCCATTCCCGGTATCGGTCCGTTTGCGGAACGCGTGTTTCTCGATGGGAACCAGCCCGGCGACGGCACGCTGCACCATCTTTTCGTGCTGCATTTCACGCTGGCGTTTGCGATTGTCGCCGTGGTCGGTCTGCATGTGGCGAGTGTGCATGTCGCAGGTTCCGGAAACCCGAGCGGCGTTGAGCCGGACCAGAATGGAAATCTGCCCTTTTCACCTTATTTCGCGATCAAGGACGCCTTCGGGGTAGCGGTATTCGCAATCGTGCTGGCCGCAGTGATGTTCCTGTTTCCGGATCTTGTGACGGAAGCGGCGAATTATCGTCCTGCCAATCCTCTTCGCACACCGACAAATATTGAGCCTGAGTGGTATTTTCTGCCTTTTTACGGAATGCTTCAGGCTATTCCCTTCAAGTTCGGAGGTCTTCTGGCGGCTGTCGGGGCCGTGGCGGTGTTGTTCCTTGTGCCGTGGCTCGATACGTCTTCTGTGCGATCCGCGCGGCAAAGACCGCTTATCCGCCTGTCCATGATCCTTCTTGTGGCGTCGTTTATGGCGCTGGGTCTGGCCGGAAAACACCATATGGAGGGGCACTGGCTGGTGATCGGACGCTGCGCGACGGTATTCTATTTTTTCCATTTCCTCGTGGTGCTGCCGTTTGTGTCCCGACGTGAAAATGCGGCTTCGGAGGACGCAGCGTGAGGGTGAAACCTGTTCTTCCTGTCCTCGCTATCGCGCTTTTCAGTGCGTCGCCCATGCAGGCGCAGACACCTCCTGATCACGATCATGCGCCGCCTCAGCACTGGAGTTTTGAGGGACCTCTGGGCAATTTCGATCTTGCCGCCGTGCAGCGTGGGTATGTGGTTTACGAGCAGGTCTGCTCCTCATGCCACGGCATGAAGCACGTTCAGTTCAGGGATCTGGAGGGTATGGGCCTTGATGCCGAGGCCATAAAATCCGTTGCGTCCGGCTACCAGATTCAGGACGGTCGGGATCTGTCCGGCATGCTGAAATATCGTCGCGGTCTGCCGGACGACACGTTTCCGACACCGGTAAAACCGGCTGGCGTTCCGAAAGGTATCCTGCCGCCGGACCAGTCCCGGCTGACTGTGGTCTATCCGGGTGGTCCGGACAGGGTTTACGCGCTGATCACCGGTTATGGTCCTGCCCCGGCGGGCGTGGCGGTCTCGTCCGGTCAGTTTTACAACCGTTTTGCACAGGGGCGGCAGATCGCCATGAGGCCGCCGTTGCGGGACGGCGGAGTCCATTACGCCGACGGCACGCCCGCCACGGTCGAACAGGAAGCACGCGACGTCACGACGTTTCTGGCGTGGGTCGCGCAGCCGCATCTGGTCGCCCGTCATCGTACCGGTGTGCGCGTGCTTGTCTATCTGCTATGTCTCGCGCTTCTGCTTTTTGTGTTGAAACGGAGAATCTGGTCCAATGTCGAATAATTCCGCGCCTGAGGTCAAACCGGTTATCGGCATTATCGGCGGATCAGGGCTGTATGACATCGCCGGTCTGGAGAACAAGGAATGGCGGCGCGTTGACACCCCCTGGGGCGCTCCGTCTGACGAGCTGCTGTTTGGAACGCTCGACGGCATCCGCTGCGTGTTTCTGCCCCGTCACGGTCGCGGCCATCCGATCCCGCCGTCGCGCCTGAACTATCGCGCCAACATTGCGGCGATGAAGATTGCCGGTGTGACCGACATCATCTCCCTGTCGGCTGTTGGCTCCCTGCGTGAGGATCTGCCACCGGGTCATTTCGTGATCGTGGACCAGTTCATTGATCGCAGCTTTGCCCGCGAGAAAAGCTTCTTCGATACGGGCTGTGTGGCGCATGTCTCCGTCGCGGACCCGGTCTGCCCGCGTATCGGTGACGTGGCGGAAGCAAAGCTGAAAGACCTGAACATTCCTCATACCCGTGGCGGCACCTATCTGGTGATGGAGGGGCCGCAGTTCTCCACCCGCGCCGAGAGCGAGCTGTATCGGAGCTGGGGCTGCGCCGTGATCGGCATGACCAACATGCCGGAAGCCAAGCTCGCCCGTGAAGCCGAGATCTGCTACGCGACGGTTGCGATGGTGACTGACTATGACTGCTGGCATCAGGATCATGACAGCGTCACGGTCGATGCGGTGGTGCGTGTCATGCAGCAGAACGCCGACCATGCCCGCTCGCTTGTCAGGGCGATGATTCCGGCGCTCGGGCAGCCGCGTGGTCTGTGCCCCGCCGGTTGTGACCGGGCACTGGAACATGCGCTGATCACAGCGCCGGAGCGTAGGGAGCCAGCCTTGCTGAGCAAGCTGGAAGTGATCGCGGGACGCGTGCTCAGCGGCCAGTAATCAGCAGCTCCGGTAATTTATAAAAGTTCTCGAATGTCGCTTTTTCAAGAAAAGGCGACATTCGAAGCTTCTGAAGAAAAGCTTCACCAGCTTCTCCATTATGTTCCGATCATCTTTCTCGACAGAGACCCCGGCTCCTCGGTGGGGCTGGGACACGTATCGTTCTCCGCATGCTCAACAGTGGAGAACCCAACAGCATGACTCAGCGCAGACTGGGCAAGAAGCCCGCGCGTCTGGACCCGCGAACCTACCGTCTTTCCGCTCCTCTCAGCTTTCGCCTGCCCGTTCCTCCACCAGTGGTGAACTGGGCTCCGGACGTTGACTGGCCGATGTGGCGCAATGATCGTCTTGGCTGCTGCACGCAGGCGTCTGTCGCATCCGCCATCCGGACATGGACCGGTTCCGCCCTTACGCCGATTATTCTCAGCGATGAGGAAGTTGTCGCCAATTACAGCGCAGAGTCCGGATATGTTGAAAATGATCCAATGACGGATCGGGGCGCGGTCGAGGTTGAGGTTCTGTCCCGCTGGCGCCGTGAAGGATATGAACGGCCGGGTCAGACACGCGATTATCTGACGGCTTTTGGTTATATCAACCCGAAAGACACGCAGTCCGTTCACCGCGCCATCGCCATGCTTGGAGGGCTGTATATCGGCCTGACCCTGCCCCAGTATGCCTGCGTCGGCAACGATGACTGGATCATCGCCCCCGCCGCCGATAACAGCATCGCGGGCGGCCATGCCGTGTGGCTGCATGGGTATGATTCCGACTGGCTCTATCTCAATACATGGGGTGGGGCGCGCCGTATGTCATATGATTTTTTCACGACGCGCTGTGATGAAGCCTATGGTCTGATTTCCCGTCAGAACTGGACGGGTCTGAAAGGCGTTTCCCCGGAAAACGAAACGGTGGATGCACTCGTCGAGGAACTGAAGGCATCGATCGCTTAAAGGTGCAGCCCCGAAAATATTCATGATTGTCAGCGGGGGTGTTTCGCAACCGGCATTCTGCGCGGGACGTTATTCCTCGCCGCCGGCAATGATCTGCAAACGGGACGGTGAGGGGACGGTGATCTCGTGGCCAGTGCCTGTTGCGATCAGACCTTCCCGTCTCAGGCCGCTGATCGTCCGGCTTACGGTCTCCACGGTCAGCCCCAGAAAATCGGCGATGTCCGCGCGTGTCATGGGGAAATGGAGTCTGGCGTTTTGCGGAATGTCATCACCGTAAAGCTCGGCGATCTGGCTGTGAAGAAAGCTGGCCACTCTCTCTCGGGCGGTCTTGCGTCCGAGAAGCAGCATCTGGTCCTGCGCGGCGACCAGTTCGTTGGCGGCTTCGTTACGCAGGCGCCGTTCCAGACGAGGGAATTCGTCGATCAGGGTTTCAAGCCGTTCGCGTGAGAAGCGGCAGAGACGGACCTGATCAATGGCTTCAGCGCCGAACGCGTACCGGTCCGATGCGGCAAGTCCGAGGAAGTGACCGATACTTACGAACCCCGTGATCTGCCTGCGTCCGTCGGGAAGTGATTTGAAGAGCTTTACCGTGCCGGAGGTGATGTTGAAGAACTCGCCAGCGGGAGAGCCTTCTTCTATGAACTCTCGTCCCGGCGGGATTGTCACGCGCACGGCTGCCTGTGCGAGCTGGGCCAGTTCATCATCATTCAGGGCGCTGCAAATGCCATGCGCCCTGACTTCACACACAGAGCAGGCCTGACACCCGTCCATTCCGGCGATGACGATTCGCCGCGGGGCTGACTGACTGTTTCCGGCTGTCAGGGCAGATACTGACATGATGTGTCTTTCTCTCCTGCCGGATGCGGCATTCTGTTGTCTGAAGCTCGGCCTTCTCTAGCGCGAATGGGTGCGGATCACACCCCCTGAGATCGGGTGACAGCCTTGATTTAAATCATTGTGAAAATGATACGACGTCTGACGCTGACAAACCTGAACCTGTCCGCGCAAGAGAAGAGGCGTGTTGGCGCGGTATTCCCGGCGTTGTAACGCAGCGCTCCTTTTGGCCCCGTCAAGGCGGCGGCCTGTTAACCTGCGGATCAGACTCTCTCCGGTATAAACAGACGTATCCATTGCGCTGTCTGGCCAGAGACGAGAAAAAACATCTATTTTACAGCATATTGCGTGATGTCATGGGTGATAGGTAGAGCTGCCTTCAGGCGGAAGGCCAGTCGTCCGGTCCCTCCGGTCGCTGAGGTGTCTTGCCTTACGCTGTGAGAGCACTGGCAGGCTGAATATCTGGATACCGAGTGTTGCCGGATTTTCCGTTATGCATTCCGGACCGGGCTGATCGCTTTACTGTTGCAGAAAGAACTCACCCTTGCGGAAGTTGTGACGAATTGATTCAGATCAACGCCGTTAATACTCGGGGTATGGTTTCAGCGGCGCATATTACAGTTTGATAAGAGTAACGTCCCATGATGAAGACCGGATCCTTTCTGGCCACCACGGTGCTGGCCGCCAGCGCACTCTGCGGCACGGCCCACGCTCAGACAGTTGCCGTGCCTCCGGCCGGCGCTTCCGCCTATGTCAACGCACCCGTGGCAGCTCCGGTCGCGGCTCCGGTTGATCGTAGCGGTCACTGCGGCATCTTCGAGACCTGCTCCAGCACAAAGATCGGTCTTGGCAGGGGCGATTTCATGGTGCGTCTGTCCGGCGTCGGCATCCTGCCGCAGGACCGTGACAGCAAGGTCAGCCTGAACGGTCAGCATCTGCCGGGCGCGCACATCTCCACGACAAATCAGGCGATGCCTGAGCTGACTCTCGAATACTTCTTCACTGACAATCTTTCGCTGGACCTGATCGCTACCAGCACCCGTCATGAGGTTGCCGGTCACGGTGGCGCTCTGGGCGCGAAGACGGACGTCGGTTCCGCATGGGTGCTGCCGCCGACCCTGACGGTCGCCTGGCATTTCCGTCCGCATAAGCGCTTCAACCCTTATGTCGGTCTCGGCGCCAACCTGACCTGGTTCCACAGCATGCACGGCGCTGACGGCCTGAAGCTGAATTCCGGCTTTACCGGTGGCCCGTCGGTCAATGCCGGTTTCGACTACCAGATCGTCGGCAACTGGTTCTTCAATGCTGACGTAAAGCAGGTCTTCATGCGTATGCACGCATGGGCGCAGAACTCGGCTGAGACCGTCCGTATCCGCGCTCACGAGTCCCTCGACCCGACCGTGGTTTCGGCTGGTATCGCTTACCGCTTCTGATCCTTGCGCACTGCTCCATCATTCCGGTTCGCCGGTGGTGATGGAGCGGGTTGCATGGAATTGGTCCGCGCCAAACAGTTTGTGAGATTGGCGCGTGTCCGGAATATCCGGTCGATCACATCGAGCAGTGTTCCCGCGTGTGATCCGCACGACAGTCCCGTCCCGAGGGCATCGTACCCCGGATTCGGGCTGCTTCTCGTGGCTCAAAGCCACAGCCCGTCCGGTAAGGCAGCCGCATGTTGCGCGGAACTTTGCCCGTGATATTTCAAAAACAGTTCGATAGGCCCCAAGACGTTCTGGGGCGGGCTTTGCTCCCCGAATTTTCAGAGAGCATGTTTCTGACAAACAGAGAGAGCCAGCCCTATTCAGCCGGTGTCGTGGTCTCTTCATGTGCGGCAGACACGGCAACGCCCGGTCGGAGCGTGACCATGATCGGTCTGTGATCAGACGCGAAAACCGGCAGCACCTCGGCATTTTCGCAAACCGCGCCCCTGATCAGGCAGCGGTCGATCCGGATCGGGACCAGATCAACCATCCTGTGAGTGGGCGCGCGCGGGCCGACATCCGAGAAGCCCGGCACCAGTGTTGGTCCAACCAGATTGAAATCCCCCAGAATGGCGGCGGGAGCTGGAAGAATGGCGGAGAGACGCCGAAGCTGCCGCCGGTTCATGATCTGCCCGTGTGACAGGTGGACGTTGGCGACCGTGAGGGAAGGCAGGCGAATGATCTGCGCGATGCGCCTCACGATCATGCCGGATGGTATTACGCAGGTGCGGGGCGCACGGGAAAAAGGCGTGCGGCTCCAGCAGGCAACACCGTGAATCCGGCCGGGCAGCGGAGAGCGGGCGTAATATCCGCCCACCAGATCGGGAAGCTGGTCGATTTCCTGCGTTGCTTCCTGCATCAGAAGCAGGTCGGGCTTTTCCCGCTCCAGAAGGGTCAGTACGTCCCGGATGCTGGCTCCGACACTGTGCAGCAGATTCCAGCTGATGATCCTGATCTCGGCATCGCCTTGTCCGGTGATGGTCGTTGCAATCCTGCCGCGCAGACGGGGGCGGCGACGCATCCGTTTGAGAAGGGGTTTCAGCTTGGGCGCGGCCATCATGTCTCCGATGTCTTGCGGTCTTGTGGCAGGTCAGCGACGCGACCGGCGGCGAATTCAACGATCAGGATATAGCCGACCGCAAGCAGGACCGGACCGAGAAAGATGCCGAGTCCGCCGAACGCCAGCACACCGCCGATCACCCCGATGAGTGTCAGCAGGTAGGGGAGTTGTGCGCCGCGCGCGATGAAGATCGGGCGAATGATATGATCCGCGCCGGAAATCAGGATGATCCCGTAAAGCGCCAGAAAGATGCCGCGCCAGAGATGCTCGGACATGGCCAGCCAGACGGCGGCCGGAACCCAGACCAGTGGCGCGCCGATCGGGAGCACGGAAAGAAACGCGGCCAGAGTGCCGAAAAGAACGGGCTCGGGGACGTGGACGATGGAAAAGCCGACACCCGTCAGCATGCCCTGCACGATCGCCGTGCCGAGCAGGCCATACACGGTTCCCCTGACGGTTCCGCCGACAATGCGCAGGATGCGGTCCGCGTGGCGACCGGCGACGCGGCCGATCAACTGACGGATGGTGCGCCCCAGGGAATCGCCGCTCAGCCAGAAGAAGAAGGCGATGAACAGGGCCATCGCCAGATGCAGGCCGCCGTTCGCCAACTGCATGAGAATGGAAATGAAGGACTGGGCGATATCGCCGGCATAGGGGCGCAGACTCTGCCCGATATGGCTGAGATCCTTGCCCGCCTGATCCCATGCATGCGTGGCCTCGGCGCCTGCAAGGGGGAGCCTGCTGAGCCATGCCGGGACCGGGGGCAGACGCAGATTGGGCAGGAACGTGTCTGTCAGGTCGGACAGGACCTGCGGTGCGTCGGCCAGACCTTTGGAGGTGATGCCTGCAATGGGCACGACGATGCAGATCGTGCTGAGCACGGTCATGCAGATGGCGGCCGTTACCGGACCGACATAGCGTCTCAGTCTGAGCAGGATGGGCCAGGTCACGAAGGTCAGGATGGCGGCCCACAGAATGGCGGAGAGAAAGGGCGCGGTGACGACCACGCACCCGTAGGCCACGCCGAGTATCAGCAGCCCGGAAATGAGTCGTTCAGCGTTCATGACGCCCGAATCCTGCGTTTCGTTGCTCGGTTTCGCAGGATCGCCTGCGCGCACGTCTTTTCCGGGATGAAAAGCCGAGGATTTTGGAAACACATTCTGCGATGTCTGTCACGCTTCGAATGTGTGGTGGCTCAGGCGCGGAGGCACAAAATTGCGCCAGGCCCGCCTTACAATCGCCCGATTCATTCGTTCAGCGTCACAATTTTATCATATCGCAAATTATAGACACTTTACACCCCGTAATATTAACGTATTATTGACGAATAATCCTATCCAGAAACAGTGTCTCAAGGAATGACGAAATGGCTGCTGTGACAATGCGTCTGAGCGAAATCGGACAGCAGCTGCGTGCTTTTCGTCTTGAATCGGGTATGAGGGCGGACGAAATCGCCGCCCGCCTCGGTGTGTCCCGTGCCGCTCTCTACAGGTACGAGAAGGGCGAGGTGATCAAACTCGACACGGTTCAGAGACTGGCCGAGCTGCTTAAAGTTTCACCACTCACGCTTCTCGGGATCGGCGTGGAATATTACAGTCGTCCCCTCAGCTTCTTCGAGCGTGTGCGGCAGGTTGAGGAGGAGGCCGACCAGATCCTCCAGATCAGTGATCCGGTGGCCTATCTGGTGACCTCCCCCGAGTATGATTCCATCCTGAACCGCGCGATTGCGGAGCAGGTGGAAAACAAACAGCTGATTGAGCAGTATCAGGAGATTTTCACGGCACGGCGGGAGAGCTACCGCCTCCGCCGTCCGACGATGATCACCATGCTGAGCGAACAGTCGATCGAGCGTTTTCTGCAGCGCGGCGTGGGCGAGGCGATCACCATGTCGGATGAACTGCGTAACGAGGCGCGCAAGGTGGCGGCGATGGAAATCGGTCGTATTGCCGAACTGATCGAAGCCGAGCCGATCGGTCTTCAGTTCAGCCTGCTCGCGGACGTGGAAAGCACGACCAACTGCATCCTGATGCGGGGCCGCGAGCGAATGATGCTGGCGATCAACCCGTTCCGCTGCGACATGTCTCCTGCCGCGACGACCGGCGTGTCGCTCGTGACCAGCGCTCCGGAAGCGGTCAACGCCCATCAGCGGGTGATCGAAGTACTCTGGGCGGAATCCTGCAAGGGCAGGCAGGCGGCGGAACGTCTGCGCTCCCTGCTTGCACAGCACGCCATCCAGTGATTCACTCCTCCTCTCCGCAGGCAGCGGAGAGGAGTCGAATCCGTGTTACAGCCTCTAATAGGTGCCGATACGTTGAAGGATGCGCTCGCATCCGGAGACGTCATCCTTCTCGATGCAACCGCCAGACTGCCCGGCGAGCAGACCGACCCGGAAGCGGCTTTTCTGGCCTCCCGTCTGCCCGGCGCACGCCGCTTCGACATCGAGCTTTTTTCCGATCCAGAGCAGTCACTCCCGCATATGGCTCCCGCCGCCGGACGTTTCGCGCGGCTGGCGGGTGAACTCGGACTGACCCGCGACAGCATGATCGTTGTCTACGATCAGGGTAATATCGCCTCTTCCTGCCGCGCCTGGTGGCTGCTGCGTCTGTTCGGCCATGAGCGGGTGTTCATTCTCGATGGCGGGCTGCCCGCATGGCGCGAGGCGGAGGGCCAACTGGAGCAAGGCGACCCTTCACCTGTCGTTGCCACGCAGTATGTGCCTCGCCTGACGACCGCCCTGATCAAGGGACTGGGCGACATGCTCGTTCTCTGCTCCTCTGACGCGGATGACGTCATTCTCGACGCCCGTTCTGCTGGCCGCTTCACCGGCGAGGCTCCGGAACCACGGGCCGGACTGTCGTCCGGGCATATGCCGGGAGCCCGGAATATTCCCTTTGGTGAACTGCTGGACGAAAACAGACGCTTCCTGCCTAAGGCGGCGTTGCGGGAACGCTTCGAAAAAGCTGGTGTCGAGACCCTTCAGACACCGCTCATCGCCACATGTGGATCGGGGATGACGGCTTCCGTGATCGTGGTCGGCGCCGTGCTTGCGGGTTACGGGACCGTCTCTCTCTATGACGGTTCGTGGGCGGAATGGGCTGCCACACCTGACGCACCCATCGTAAAGGGAGAAGCGTCATCCGA